>DATLOW010000404.1:0-12596 GCA_035536055.1 Paraburkholderia sp.
GCCGGCTGTCGTCGGCACGCGCTGCACCACCTCGTCCGCGCGCCAGTAGCCGATGCGCGTGCCGGCGGCATCGGTATGCGGAATCGGCGCCGGCTGATCGCCGCCTACACCGACCAGCCATCCGGCAACCTGGCCTTGCGTAATGCCGCGCACCGTGGTGTCGGACGGCGCGACCGGCGGCGCTTCCTGGCCATCGGTGATAAACACCACGGCGGCCTGCGCGCCCGGCTGCGACGCCGCCTGCACCGCCGAGTAAATGCCGCCCTGCGCGATCACGCTGCTGTCGGCCCAGCGCATCTGTCCGCCGATGGCGTCCAGCGTCGACAGCAGCACGTCATAGTGCGCGCAGACCTCGACCGGCACGAACAGCAGCAGCGAGCGCGTGCCGGTAAACACACTCCAGCCGACCCGCGAGCCGCACGGCAGGCGCTGCAATACCTGCTGCACGACCGCTTTCGCATACGCGAGGCGGCTGACCGGCCGTCCGTTCAGCGCGACGTCTTCGGTATCCATGCTTTGCGTGATATCGAAGGTCACGATATAGCTCGACACGTCGCGCGCGCGTTCGATCGGCGGCATCCAAACGGCTGCGGCGAGCAACAACGCAGCCGCGCCGAGCAACGCATGGCTGCGCCAATGCATGATTGCGTCGCGGGCGCGCAGGCTCACGGCAACTCCTGTCCGACCGCGCCGCGCACCTGTACCGAGCGCCGCTGTTCGATGTCCTGGTCGGCCTCGGGCTCGTCGGTCGTTTCGGGCGCGAGACGCAACGCACGCTCGAGGTTGTAGCGCGTGCCGGGATCCGCCGCGTCGTCGCGCAGCAGATCGCGATAGCGCGTTTTCGCCAATTCGATCAACGGTCGCGAGCGCACCGGGCCGCTCGCATCGGCGCCGGCGGCTTCGCGCAGATTCAGATTGGCGAGATCGAATAGCGCCGCGCGCCGCACGTCGTCGGGAACCTGGCCCTGCGCCAGTTCGTTGAAGAGCCGCCCTGCTTCCGCAGCACGTCCGGCCGCCGATAGCGCGACCGCGCGCGCCAGACGCGCGGCCGGCGCTTCTTCGCCAGGCGCCGCGGCAAGCTGCGCGACATTCGCCGTGCGGGTGGCGGCGATCGCCCGCTCGATATCGCTGGTCCGTTCGAGCCGCAAGCCGTACCAGCCTGCCATGCCTGCGCAGCACGCCGCGCTCAAACCGAACAGCAGGTGCACCCATTTGCGTTTCATGCCCAGCTCCGCTTCTGCACACTGCCGAGGCCGAGCAGCACCGCGCAACACACGAGGGCCACGGCAAAGCACGCCCGGCTGCGATCCTGCCGCGGCAAGCGCTCGACGATTATCGACTGCCGATTTTCGCGGCGCCCGATCTCGTTCATCGCTTGTGCCATCTGTGCGGCGTCCTTCGCCTGAAACAGGTGATACGGCGTAGGCAGCGACTGGAAGAAGCGGTGCAGATCCGCTTCGGCGGAACTGTCCAGACGCGCGGTGGCATCGCTCAGATCCGGACTGTAGACGCCGCTGCGCAAATAGACGAAATACATCGCTACGCCATCCTGAGCGAGTGCATCGCGGATCCGTTCGCGCACCGCCGAATCGAGGCGCGCGCCGCCGTCGGAGACCAGCACGATCGCGCGGCCGCCGATGCGCGCACGCCGGTCGAACAGCTGCACAGCGGCAACCAGCCCCGCATCGAGACGCGTGTCGGGCATGCCGCGGCCGATCTGGGTCGCCTGCATCGCCGCATCGACGATCGCGTGATCGCGCGTGAACGGTACCGCCAGCATTGGCTGCAGACCGAACAGCATGAACGCGAAGCTGTCGTTCGGACGCTGCGCGACGAAGGTCGCGAGCGCACGCGCGGCGACCTGCTTCTTCGACTCGCTGCCGGTGGCGTCCAGCGGTTTCGCGAGTCCGCGGCCGAGCTCGGCGTCCATGCTGGCGCTGCGGTCCATCAGGATCAGGATCTCGCCGCCGGTGCCGCTCACGCGTCGTTGCAGATTCGGGCTGCCGGGCCCGGCCAGGCCAACTACCACGGCGGCAATCGCGCCGATCGCAAGCACCTGCCACAGCATGCGGACGACGCGTCCGACGCGGTCGTACGGCAGCCATGCGACATACGAAAACGGCAGCGAATCGGCCGGCCGCCGCAACAGCGGCAATGCGGCCAGTGGCAGCAAGGCGAGCACCCAGGGGTTGGTGAAGTCCAGCATGGCAGTCAGCGCTGGTTGCGCCGTTCGGCCCGATACAGCGCGTGGGCGAACTCGCGCAACGAAAACGGTTCGAGCGTTTGTGCTCCCTGAAAGAAGCGCGCATTCGAACAGCGAAAGAACGCTTCGAGCTGCGGCGACAGTGGCTGCAGATGCGGTGCGTCGTGCAATAGCGCAGGCAACGAGCGTGCGCGCACCACGTGGCCAGCGGTCGCATTCAGCGCATCGTGCAGCAGGCTCCACGCCGCGGCGTCGCGCTCCACCGCGGCCGCATCGCGGCCGCGCAGCGCGCGCCAGGCGCGGGCGAACGGCAGTCCGGCGAACTCGCGCCGCTCGCGCCACCACCACCATAGGCCCCACGCGATCAGCACGGCGAGCGTGGCCGACAGCCAGCACGCGAGCGTGCGCCGGATCGGCGCGAGCGGCGGCGCATCGATCACACGATCGGGCTGCAGCGGCGTGAGCTGGCCATGGTCCGGCGGGGCCGCGAGCGTCAACGGCGCGACCGTGACCGGCCACTCGGGCACGTCGAGTACGGCGCCCGATGCAAGCTGCAGCCGCAGCGCCGGAATCGTCACGGACTGCAGCTGCACCGGCGCGTTGACGATCTGATAGCGCAGCACGAGCCAACTTCGGCCCTCGCTGTCCCGTGCATAGAACGCAGGACGGCGTTCGAGCCACAGCGAAATGCGTCCCGCCGACGGTTGCTCGACGAGTTCGTCATGCTGGCCGCGGTTGTCGAGCAGCACTCTTTGTTCGAGCACGTCGGCGAGCGTGTGGCCGAACGCCTGCGGCTGTTGTACGACGGCCTGCGGTTGCAGCACGTCTCCCAGCGGCTGTTGTACGACCGTCTGCGACTGTTGCACGGCCGCCTGCGGCTGTTGCACGATCGCATGCGGCTGCTGCACGCCTTCCTGAGGCGCCGCTGCGCTCGCCGCAACGCATGAGATGGCCACGCCGAACGCCACGACAAACACAACCCGCGTGTGGCTGCCACGCAGCGCAGCGCTCGCGAGCCGGCGGGTCCGTTGCGTCATGCCATCTGCTCCACGAAATAGCGGGTCAACGCATCGGCATCGAAGTGATCGACAACGAACAGCGGCTGCACGCCGCGTTGCGCAAAAGCGCCGACGAGGTGCTGCCTCGCTGCCGCGACGCGAGCGCGCCATCGGCGGCGCAGTGCATCGGTCATCCACAGCGAACCCGGTTTGCCGGTTTCGAGATCGTGCACGGTCAGCCAGCCGTCGGCCGCCGGCGGTTCCACTTCCGCCGCGCTCCATACGACGATCGGCACCAGCCAGACCCGCGGCATGCCGCGCAGCAGCTGCAGCAGCGTGTCGACCGGCCAGTGAAAGTCGGACACCACAAACACCATGCAGGCCCGCCCGGCGAGTCGCGCAAAGGCCTTTTCGAGCGCAGCCGGAAGCGGCGCGCCCGGCTGTGCGGCGGGCCTCGCGCGCCTGAGCGCCTCGCCCATCAGCGTGCCGGCGGCACGCCCATGGCGCGGCGGCACAAACAGGTCTGCACGCTCGAGCGCATCGAACGCCAGCATGCCGACCGGATCGCCATGACGAAACGCGCTATAGCCGAGCGCCTCGGCGAACTGCGCGGCCGCCTCGAGCTTGCTTACCGCGCCGCCGAAGCGCATCGACGCCGACACGTCGACCAGCGCATAGACCGGTACGGCGACGCGCTGCCGGTACAGCCTGACCAGCCATTCGCCATAGCCGCCGCGAATGCTGGCCGCGATATCGATACGGCGCGGATCCGGCGAGTCGAACAGCCGCGTGTGCGACACGAATTCCTGCCCCGCGCCGACACTCGTGCCCGGATGCGAGCCGGGCCGGATGCCGGCCACGCGCGCGGGCATCCGGTAGTGAAATTCCTTGAGCTGCGGCATCGCGTTACGGCGCGGCGATGCGCGCGACGATCTGTTCGATCAACGCCTGCGCGAGTTCCGTGCGCCGCAGTTCGTAGATCGGCGTGAAAAACACCCGGTGGCCGAGCGTCGGCGTCAATACGTGATGCAGATCCTCGGGCTCGACATGGGTGCGCTGCGCGAGCCATGCGACGACTCTGGCGGCGCGCAACAGCATGCTCATGCCGCGCGGGCTTGCGCCAGCAAGAATCAGGTGGTGCATATCGACGTCTTCCAGCGCGATGCCGTAGCGCTGCGGCGCGGCGGTCGCACGCCAGATGTCGAGTGCGTAGCGCTCGATCGTTGCGGATGCATGCACGCCCGTCTGGATGATCGCCGCAATCGTGTTCAGTTCCTGCCACGGCAATACCGCCGGCGCGACCCGTTCGATCAGCGCATCGGTATCGTGATACTGAGGATCGAACACCAGCGCGCGCCGCACGTCATCGTCGTCGGGCACCGTCATGTTCAGTTCGAACATGAAGCGATCGCGCGCGGCCGACGCCAGCTCGAAGGTCTCTTCCTTTTCGACCTTGTTGCGGTCCGCGAACAGCGTCATATGCGGAAAATCGTATTGACGGTCGAATGCGAACACCGAGCGCTCGGCCATCGCGCGCAGCAGCAGCGATTGCACCTGTGGGCGCGCACGGTTGATCTCGTTGAAGAAGAATGTCGACAAGGCTTCGCCGTGCCTGAGCAGCGGGCCCGGTTCGATGCGCGGCTTGCCGTCCGCATCGACGTAGGTGTGATAGATCAGGTCGCCGGGCATCAGGTCGATCGTGCCTTCGAGCCGCTCGAACGCGCCGCCGACCGCGCGCGCCATCGCGCGCAGCAGCGTGGTCTTGCCGACCCCGACGTCGCCCTCCAGCAGCACGTGGCCGCGTGCGAACAGCGCGATCGTCACGAGGCGAATCGTGTCGCGCTGTCCGATCACCGCGGTGGCGGTCTGCTGCTCGAGATTCAGCGCATGGCTGCGCCAGTCCTGCAGTTGTTCGTTGGCACCCATCGTGCGCCCTCGCGTTTCCGCTGTGCCGGCCTGTGATGCATGCCGATCGCTCGGAGGGCGTGACATGCGCTGGCCGAGCGCTGCAAGTGTCATGCCTGGCGGCGATGCGCTCAGCATGCTGCAAGCACGCCGGCCGAGAGTCGGCGCAATGTGTACCGAGGCGGCAGTCCGCGCAACGGCAACGGCCCAGGCGCGTCGATTCGTGCCAAAGTGTGCCCGCAGCAGGACAGTGTGTGACTGCGCCGCGAGAAGGCTGGCCCAAGCAGATCGGCTCGGTGTGGATCACGCGCGCTTACGATCTGCCGTCGCCGGCCGCGCCGGTAGTCGGCGATGGCGGCGTATTCGGCGCGACGCTGTCGTTCAAGGATCAGCGCCTCGCCAATGTGCGCGTGACGCTGCGCGAAAAAGCCTCTCGTCTACCCGACCCAAGCTTCGCCGGCGCCGTGAATGTCCGCCGTGCGGGTGCTGAAAGATCTGCGCTGATGCCGCATCCCCGCGCGCATCGCGGCGATGACGGCATGGCGAACGACGCTTGCAGTGGCAGCCTGCGCGTACCGTCGAACGCACCGTTGGCGACGCCGAAGAGTCCCGCCCAGCGTCAAACGCGGTCAGCCTGACGGCACCAGTAATCGAAGGTGCCTTTGACGATCGACGGCTTCAGCAGATAGTCGTGCGCTTCTGCCGCGAGTTCGTCCGACACCGGCGTCAGCGGCCCGAACACGCGCGCGCGAATCTGCATCCGCGCGGCGCGTTCGAGATACACGGCCAGATAGGTCGCCTCTTCCACATAGCTGCCGGTCGTCAGTTGCCCATGATGCGCGAGCAGGATGCAACGCTTGTCGCCGAGCGCCTCCGAAATGATCACGCCCTCCTGATCGGCGATCGGCACCCCGGGCCAATCGGCCAGAAATGCGCAGTCGTTGTGCAGCGGCGTCATGTCCATCTGCGCGATCACCAGCGGTTGCCGCGCGGCAACCAGTGCCGACACGTACGGCGAATGTGTGTGAATGATCGCGTGGGTCTGCGGCCGCGCTTCATACACCCACAGATGAAAACGCGTCGCCGGGTTCGCCATGCCGTGGCCGGTGATCGTGTTCAGGTCCGCGTCGACTTCGATGAAATCGTCCGGCGTGGCTTCGTCGAAGCCGAGGCCAAAACGCAGTGTCCAGTAGCACTTCGGCTTGTCCGAGCGCGCCGTGATCTGGCCGGCAAGGCCCGCTTCCTGGCCGGTCATTGCCAGAATGCGGCAGGCATACGCCAGCCGTTGCTGGATCGTGCGCTCCTTGGCCGTCAGGTTTTCCTGCATCTCGCGCGTCGCGCGTTCGTCGAAATATTGCTTCGCCCGTAATTGCATCGTTGCCTCCGTTTTCCAGGGTCCGTCTATCGCCGCCCATCGGGCGCCTGGCGTTTGCACCGCTTTGGGCCGCTGTTGGCGATCTGATTTGTGTCGCGCCGAATGCGCCGACTAACCATCAAACGGCACCGCACCGATCGGCGCGGCCGGTTCGCCGTTTCTTCGCCGACAGTATTGGCCACGCGGCGGCGCACAGCCATGCAGCGCGATTCATAGCAGTTATGAGGATGCCCAAAGGGCAACGCGACGCGTGCGGCGGTGGCACCGTGTGCTGACCGTGTCGTTACCTTGTTGCCGCCATGCGTCGCATGTCGCCGTTGCGCACTCGCACGGCCGCGCGATGCGCGTTCATACCTGCTATGACCGCCCCTGCATAGCTCGCAGAATATGCGCCACCGATACTCCGCAGACGCGCCGGACCCGGCCGCATGCCCGCCTGTCTTACGCATCCGGACCGCGCGTCGCAACGCCATCGCGCTGCGCGGCGCCGCACGTTGAACCGGCGGCAACGAACCCGTGCCGGTGTGATTGCCAGACTCAACATCACGGAGGAGAAAACATGTCGACCCCCACCAGCGACAGCGTCGCCGCGGACCACGGCGCGACGCCGCACACGCCGCATACACGGCGGCGTTACGCGATCGTCGGCATTGCCAGCCTGATCGGCACGACCATCGAGTGGTACGACTTTTTCGTGTACGGCACGGCCGCGGCGCTGGTATTCAACAAGATCTTTTTTCCGGCCTTCGATCCGGTCACCGGCACGCTGGCCGCATTCGGCACCTACGCGGCGGGCTTTTTCGCGCGCCCGGTCGGTGCGATCGTGTTCGGCCATTTCGGCGACAAGGTCGGCCGCAAATCGATGCTGCTGCTGACGCTGGTGATGATGGGCGTGCCGACCGTGCTGATCGGTCTCGTGCCCACTTATCACAGCATCGGTTACTGGGCCGCGGTGTTGCTGGTCGTGATGCGCATCGTGCAAGGCCTCGCGATCGGCGGCGAATACGGCGGCGCCGTGCTGATGGCGGTCGAACATGCGCCGCGCGGCAAGAAGGGCTTCTTCGGCAGCCTGCCGCAGGCGGGTGTCGCGTTCGGCCTCGTGCTGTCTTCGCTGGCGATGTCGGCGGTGGCGCGCATGCCGCAGGACGCGATGCTCGAATGGGGCTGGCGCATTCCGTTCTGGGCCAGCGTGCTGCTGCTGTCGGTGGGCTGGTTTATCCGGCTGCGCATCGCGGAATCGCCGGATTTCGAACGCGTGAAGGCACGCGGCCAGCAGGTTCATGCGCCGGTGCTGCACGTGTTGCAACACCATAAGCGCGAATTGCTGACGGTAGCAGGCGGCCGGCTCGCGGAAGTCACGTGGTTCTATACGGTGGCGACGTTCGCGTTGTCGTATGCGACGCAGCATCTGCATATTGCCGGCAGCACGATTCTGAATGCGGTGATCTGGGGCGCGGCCACCGCGCTGTTCACGATTCCGCTGGCCGGCTGGCTCGCCGACCGGCTCGCGCATCGCTTCGTGTTCGGTCTCGGCTGCGTGTCGATCTGTTGCTTCGCGTTCGGCTTTTTTGCGTTGCTGCGCGCGCCGGGCACGTCGTCGCTTTATATCGCGATGCTGGTCGCGCTGGCGGGCGTGTATGCGCTGCTGTATGGGCCGGAAGGCAATCTGTTTTCCGCGCAGTTTCCCGCGCCGGTGCGCTATAGCGGTATCTCGCTTGCCGTGCAGACGTCGGGCGCGATCGGCGGCGGCCTTGCGCCGGTGATTGCCACCGGGCTCGTCAAGCTCGACGGCGGCGGGTCGACGTCTCTGTCGTGGTATCTGGTGGCGCTGGGACTTGTCGCGCTGGTTTCGTCGGCGCTGATGCGCAAGGACGAGGCGTAACGCGAGGCCGGCAAAGGCCGCACAGGCGTGCGCGGGCAGTGGAAAAACGATGCGGGCGCCGGTATCAGCGCGGCGGCCGCGCTAACGAACCGGCAGAAGGAAGCTGCGCAACGCGCCAAACGTATGATCGGGCCCCAGCCTCCATGGGCCTTTCATCGGCGGGGGTTGCAGGCGGATTGAAGGACGCGCGCGTGGCAACGCAGCGAGCACGGCGCGGCGAGCGGCGCAACTCGAAAAGCGCGCGGTACACGCGCATTGCACGCGCATTGCACGCGCATTGCACGCAATACAAAGCGAATCAGCGGCTCACTCTTTCGGCGCGCTTTCCCGCGCAATCTGCAGCACCAGCGCCGTCATCGCCGACATCGGCCGCCCGCGCTTCGTGATCGCGACGATGCGCCGCCGCATCAACGGCTGTTCGATCGGCACCGCAACCAGCTGATACTCGCTCAGCAGTTTCGGCGGAATCAGGCTGGGCAGAATGCAATGACCGTTGGTCAGCGACACCAGCCTCAGCATCGCATCGACGGTTTCGACTTCCGCCGCGACCGCCGCATCGAAGCCGCGCGTATGCAGCATGCGCCGCAACGCATAGCTCGACGGAAACATCACCAGCGGTGGCGTGTGTTCGTTCAACACGACGCTCGTCTGCTGTGCGAACGGCGAGTTCTGGTGAACCACGAAACACATGTCTTCTTCGAATAGCGGCGTGATGTCCAGTTCGTCGGACGCCACCGCCGAATCGTAGACGAAGCCGATCTCGGCGCGCCCTGCTTCGACCAGTTCGACCACGCCCGGCGAGCTTCGGCCGAGCAGCGCGACGTTCGCCTGCGGCCGCTGCGCCATAAAGCGCGCCAGCACCTCGCCCATGAAGTAGTAGTTCAGCGTGTGGATCGTCGCGACGTTCAGGCTGCCGGCGGTAACGCCATGCTGATCGCGCAGCTGCACGACGCTGTTGTCGATCAGCTGGTACGCCGAGCGCGCCGCTTCGAGCAGTTTCTGGCCCGCCTCGGTCGGCTCGACGCCGCGCCCGTGCCGCACGAACAGCGGCTGGCCGATATAGCTTTCGAGGCTCGCCAGCTGGCGGCTCAGCCCGGACTGCGTCAGCGACAGCGCATCGGCCGCAGCGGACAGCGACTTGTAGGTCGCGATCTCGACGAACAGCCGCAGTTGATGATCGAGGTTGCCTTTCATGTGGAGTTCCGTGCGGCGCGCATCGTGCGGCCAGCGTTGCGGCGCACGGCTGCGCCCCGCGCGATTCTACGGGCAGGCGGCACGACTGCCAACTTGCGGGCGCGCGGCAAACCTCGTCGACGGGCGCCGGCGCGAGCCTGCGGCGGCTCGCGCCGAACGCACCGGCGCTTACTTGACGCCGAACTCCTTGTGCCCGCCGAAGCCGAAACGCATCGCCGACAGCATCCGTTCTGCGAACGACTGCTGATCGCGCGAGCGGAAGCGGGTAAACAGCGCCGCCGACAGCACCTGGGCCGGCACGGCCTCTTCGATCGCCGCCTCGATGGTCCAGCGGCCTTCGCCGCTGTCGGCGACCTCGGTCGAATAGCCTTGCAGCTGACCGTCGCGCGCCAGCGCACCGGCCGTCAGATCGAGCAGCCACGACGACACCACGCTGCCGCGCCGCCACACTTCGGCGACGTCGGCCAGATCGAGGCTGAAGCGCTGGTCTTCCGGCAGTTCGGCGTCGTTCTTGTGCCGCAGGATATTGAAGCCTTCCGCATACGCCTGCATCAGCCCGTATTCGATGCCGTTGTGCACCATCTTTACGAAATGCCCGGAGCCCACCGGGCCGGTATGCATATAGCCGTTTTCGACGCGCGTATCGCGGCCGTCGCGGCCCGGCGTGGCGGCGATGTCGCCGCGGCCCGGTGCGAGCGTCGCGAGAATCGGGTCGATGCGGCGCACCGTTGCGTCGTCGCCGCCGATCATCATGCAGTAGCCGCGCTCGAGGCCCCAGACGCCGCCCGACGTGCCGACGTCGACGTAGTGCAGGCCCTGCTCGCGCAGTTGCGCGGCGCGGCGAATGTCGTCCTTGTAGAAGCTGTTGCCGCCGTCGATGATCACGTCTTCGGCGGACAGCAGTTTGCGCAGGTCGTTCAGCGTGTCCTCGGTGATCTTGCCGGCCGGCAGCATCAGCCACACCACCCGCGGCGCGGCCAGCTTCGCCACCAGATCGCCCAGATCGCGCGCGCCGGTCGCCCCTTCCTTCGCAAGTGCGTCGGTGGCCTGCGGGTTGTGATCGTAGACGACGCAACTATGTCCGCCGCGCATCAGACGCCGGCCAATATTGCCGCCCATACGCCCCAGGCCCACGATACCGATTTGCATGATGTTCCTCCTTGCGGTTGAGTTTGACTGTGGCTAACGCTTGCTGCACGTGATCCATGGTGGGCGGCGTCGCGCTGCACTACGTTTGCTTTGCCGGGCCCAGAGTCGAACGATATAACGCTCGCGCCGGAATGCAAGCCGCCGCCCCCGGCAAAACACCGATGCTAAGTCCGATCCGGATTTCGCGCAGTGCGGTAGGGGTCGACGCCCGCTGCATAAGCAACGGGCCCGGCGTGGCTCGGCAGGCAGCGCGCGGTTTCTTCTTACATTTACCGTGCGGGCGCGTGGACGGCGGACTTGCCGCGGCGGAAAAAACGCGGGCCCTGGCGCAATCGCCAGGGCCCGCTATGGGCTGGATCAGTTGTGCGGCGCGTCGCGGCGAACCGTCGTGTGAGGCTGGGTCGCGCAAGCGCCAACGGCGTGTATCGGGCATCGGCGCGGCTACCGGATCCAGCACCGCGCTACGCGACCGCTCGACCGGCCGCAAATCACCAGGCCGTACGGCAGGCCACCATCAGGGTGATCTCAGGCCGTCCGGAGGCCCGACCTCAGGCCGCCGCGCCGCGCGTGTATTACGCCAGCACCTGGTTCAGGTCGGCCAGACGCGACTGCATCTCCGGATCGGACGGATGCTCGAACGCATTGCTGAACGCCTCGGTCGCGGCTTGCGGGCTGTTGGTGGCCTTTACCGCGGCGATCGCGCCGGACTGGCTGGTCTCCAGTTCCTGCTTCAGATAGCCGTAGTTCGCCGCCTGGCTCGACGGATCGAGGCCGTGCTGTTGTGCGTAATCGATCAGGCCTTGCTTGCGCGAACCGCCCCATTGCGCGATGCCGTAACCGTTGGCGTTGTCGTCGGCCAGGTTCGAACTCGGCGCGCCGATCGCGCCGCCCTGGTTGATGCCCGAGTTCATGCCGCCGCTCTCGTGCCACAGGTTCGCGACGATGCCGGCCGCCTGGTCCTTGGTCAGGCCGAAATCCTTTTGCAGATTGGCGACGTACGCGTCGGCCACCTGCTTGCTCTGCGCGGGGGAATTCGCGGTGGTTTGCGGCGCGGTGCTGAGGCCCTGCGGCGCAGCCGACGACGAGCCGCTCACCGGTGTGGCACCGCCGGTCGGCGACGAGCCGTTCGCTGCGGCCGGCGAGCCGGGCGAGGCCGGGCCGCTTGCCGGACCCGACGCGGGCGCCGACGGGCTGCCGATCGATGCCGGCGCGCCCGAACCCCCGCCGCCGCCGCCGCCCGTGCCGCTCGCGAAGTTGCTCATCGGCGAACTGCTAGGCGAACTGCTGGAAGGACTCGGCGAATCGTCGCCGTCCTGATCTTGCAGCAGCGCGACCAGGTCCTGCAGGAACTTCTGCATGTCGGCGTTGGTATTGCCGGTGCCCCCCATGCCGTTCGCACCGCCGATGCCGTTGGCGCCGCCCGCGCCGCTCATACCATCCATACCGCCCGACTGCCCTTCGCCGCCGTGACGATGATGCGCGCCCTTCGCACCCTGGTTACCGCCACCGACCATCGACGCGAGATCGGACATCAGCTTCGACATATCGCGGTTGGTGCCGGTATTGCCGGTGCCGCTCGCGCCACCGCTGCCCGACGAGCCGCCGTCCAGCAAGCTGGCGATGTCGTTGAGCAGATTCGCGACCGACGGGTTGTTGCCTGCATTGCCTTCCGCGCCGGACACCGGCGAGATCCCGGACACGCCTGAATATCCGTTCAGAGAAGAGATGCTGTTCATAAGGTCCTCAGAGAAAATGCCGGTTCGGCCGGCACAGTTGGCGTCGAACACCTGACATTCACGATACGAGCCAATGCGATGCGCCATACGATCGTGCCCGAAGCCAACGGCGGAAGCGCGAACACCGGAAAGCCGCGCAACACAGCGTTGCCGG
>DATLOW010000405.1:0-6145 GCA_035536055.1 Paraburkholderia sp.
CGGCCTTTCGGCCGGCCCGATGACAGGCTCAGCGAAGCAATCCATAAGGCCGCGGAAGGAAGGCATGGATTGGCTTCGTCGCTCTGCTCCTCGCAATGACGGCGGAGGATGGTTGCTGCGGAACCGCACCGGTGATAGCAAACCCTCCAGCGAGGAAACAACAACGAGAACCGCAAATGTCCGATGCATCTCATGCGGCTGGCTGGCGTCCGGCAACCTATTACCCCGATCCGGCGATCCGTGCGCTTGATCCGCGCTTCGAGAAATACTGGCTGAAATTGTCGGCGGTGGAGCGCCTCACCACGGGCCTGCGCTGGGCGGAAGGCCCGGTCTGGGTCGGCGACGGACGCTATCTCCTGTGCAGCGACATCCCGAACCAGCGCATCATCAAGTGGGAGGAGGAAACCGGCGCGGTCAGCATCTACCGCAAACCTTCCGGCTTCGCCAACGGCAATACCCGCGACCGCCAGGGCCGGCTCGTCACCTGCGAGCATGGCGGGCGCCGGGTCGTCCGCACCGAATATGACGGTTCGATCACGGTGCTGATCGACTCTTTCGACGGCAAGCGGCTGAACTCGCCGAACGACGTCGTGGTGAAATCCGACGGCACGGTCTGGTTCACCGACCCGACCTTCGGCCTGCTCGGCAATTACGAGGGCTACAAGGCCGAGCCCGAGATCGACGCCAATGTCTATCGCCTCGATGTCGCGACCGGCAAGGCGACGATCGTGGCCGAAGGCGTGCTCGGGCCGAACGGGCTCGCCTTCTCGCCGGACGAGAAGATCCTTTACGTCATCGAGTCCCGCGGTGTGCCGAACCGCAAGATCCTTGCCTATGACGTCTCGCCTTCCGGCGACAAGCTCTCCAACAAGCGCGTGTTCGTCGATGCCGGCCCGGGAACGCCGGACGGTTTCCGCGTCGACATCGACGGCAATCTCTGGTGCGGCTGGGGCATGGGCGATCCCGAGCTCGATGGCGTCGTGGTGTTCGCGCCCGACGGCGTCATGATCGGCCGCATCGCGCTGCCCGAACGCTGCGCCAATGTCTGTTTCGGCGGCGTGAAGCGCAACCGCCTGTTCATGGCCGCGAGCCAGTCGATCTACGCGCTCTATGTCAACACGCAGGGCGCGCCGGGCGGATAGGCCCACACGCCCACAGGGACGACACTGAAATTGTTTTCGCAGGCAATGAAAACGCAACACGCCGGAGCGGAAATCCGCTCCGGCGCTTGATGACTTCTCGACGACTTACGCCGCGTTGTAGCCGGCGACGGCCTTGACCTCGAGATATTCCTCAAGGCCGTACTTGCCCCACTCACGGCCGTTGCCGGACTGCTTGTAGCCGCCGAACGGCGCGGTGCGGTCGTTCGGCACGCCCTGCAGGTTGACGTTGCCGGCGCGGATCTGGCGGGCCACGCGGCGCGCGCTTTCCACCGTATCGCCCGTGACGTAACCGGCGAGACCATAGGGCGTGTCGTTGGCGATCTTCACCGCCTCGGCTTCATCCTTGGCGCCGATGATGGTCAGCACCGGTCCGAAGATTTCTTCACGCGCAATCGTCATGTCGGGCGTGACGTCGGCGAAGACCGTCGGCTTTGCGTAGTAACCTTTATCGATGCCCTCGGGCAAGCCCGGGCCGCCCGTCACGAGCCGCGCGCCTTCGTCGATGCCCCGCTGGATCAGCGTCTGCACACGCCTGAACTGGTTGGCGTTGACCAGCGGACCGAGCTGCGTCGCCGGGTCTTCGGTCGGGCCGACGCGGTATGCTTCGGCCGCGCGCCTTGCGATCTGCGCGGCGTCGTTCATCAGCTGACGCGGCACCAGCATGCGCGTCGGGATCGAGCACGACTGCCCGGAGTTCGTGAAGCACGCAGCCACGCCGCGCGCCACGGCCTGTTCGAGATCGACGTCGTCGAGCAGGATGTTGGCCGACTTGCCGCCCAGCTCCTGCGCGACCCGCTTGACGGTTTCCGCCGCGGCCTGCGCCACCAGCACGCCAGCGCGCGTCGAGCCGGTGAACGACACCATGTCGATGCCGGCATCGCGCGCCATCGCTTCGCCGACACCCGGGCCGTCGCCGTTGACCAGATTGAACACACCCGCCGGCACGCCGGCCTCATGCAGCACTTCGGCAAACAGCAGCGCACTCAGCGGCGAGTATTCGCTCGGCTTGAGCACCATCGTGCAACCGGCCGCCAGCGCCGGCGCGATCTTCACGACGATCTGGTTGATCGGCCAGTTCCACGGCGTGATCAGCCCGCACACGCCGATCGGCTCGAGCACGATGCGCGTCGAGCCGCGCTGCTCCTCGAACTCGAAGCGCTCGAGCACGTCGATCAGCGCATTCAGATGCGCGGGACCGCGCACCGCCTGACCATTGCGCGCAAATGTGATTGGCGCGCCCATTTCGACGCGCATGGCTTCGGCGAACTCGCCCTGACGCCGCTCGTAGATCGCGACGATGCGCCTGAGCAGCGCGACGCGTTCGGCCACGCCAGTCGCCGACCATGTCGCAAAGGCGCGGCGTGCGGCGGCGACCGCGCGCTCGACGTCCTGCGCATTGCCGAGCGCGAGCTTGCCGTATGCCGTTTCGGTTGCGGGATCAACCAGTTCGAACCATTGCGCGGCGGCTGGTTCGACCCATTGCCCGTCGATATAGAAGTGCGCCGTTTGCGGCAACGTAAATGCAGCAGCGGCGCTCATCGTTTGGCTCCCGGCAACAGGCGATACAGTTCGGTATGGTCGGTCGCCGGCGTCGACTGTTGCGCGGCATCGCTCCATACGTCGACGCAGGTGCGGCCGAAACGCATCGGATGATCGACCGCTTCAGCCAGCGCATGCGCGATCTTCAGGTCCTTGTTCATCAGCTGCAGCGCGAAGCCGGAGCCGAAGGTGCCGCTCAGCATGAACTGCTTGACCTTGTTTTCCGACGTATTGCTGCGGCCTGACGAAGCGTTCAGCACGTCGGTCATCACGGCCGGATCGATACCGAAACGCTCGCCGATATGCAGCGCTTCGACGGTGGCCGCGAGGCCGGCCGCCGACACGTAATTGTTCAGCGCCTTCGCCGCATGTCCGCTGCCGGCGCCGCCGATATGCAGCACGCTGGTGCCCATTGCATCGAGCAGACGCTTGAAGCGCGCCAGCACGTCGGCGGCGCCGCCCACCAGAATTGCCAGCGTGCCTTCCCTGGCGCGCTTGACGCCGCCGGAAACCGGCGCGTCGAGATACGCGAGGCCGCGCGCGTGCAGCGTCTTGCCGAGCTCGCGCGAGCGCTCCGGTTCCGACGAACTCATATCGATGACGGCCGCGCCTTTCGCGAGCCGCGCCGCCCAGCCCTCGCCAGGCCCTTGCCCGAGCAGCACGGCTTCGACGATCGCCGAGTTCGGCAGCATCGTGATCAGCGCATCGAGCGAGCCCGCGTGCCCGGCGGTCAGGCGCTGTGCGCCGGTTTGCGCGGCAAGCGCGTCAGCGCGCGCCGCATCCGCGTCGTCGACAAACAGCTCGAAGCCCGCTTTGCCCAGGCATTGCACCATCGGTGCGCCCATCATGCCGAGACCGATAAAACCGATCCGTTTTGCTTGTGTCATATGCGCGCGCCTCCTAGCGCAGCGCCGAGAAGTCGGTCGGCGTCAGGAAGTGGTTTTCGATGCGCTCGACGATCGGCTTGTCGGCTTCGGTTGCGGCGCGCTTGGCGATCCAGCTTGTGTCCGCCTGGAACGCATTCCATTTCTGCTCGCGCTCGGCGAGGCTGTCCCATTTCAGCATGTAGGTCAGCGCGTGATTGCTCGGACCGATCAGTGTGGTCCAGAAGCCGATCTGCTTGATGCCGTATTTATCGAAGTAACCGAGCGTGGTCGACGTAAAGCGGTCGAGCAGCGCGGGCAAACGCGTCGGCGCGCAGTGATAGATGCGCATTTCAACGATCATCGTGACTCCTTTTTTCTGTGTGTGAAGGGCGGCGTCGCAGGCCGCCTGTTGTTTGTGCTGGTTGCTGTATTACGTCTGTTTCGCGACGTTTTTCGACCCGGTACGGCGCGCGGCACAGCCTGCAGCCGCGATAAAACCATTACCGCTCAGTCCGGCAGTCCATCGCGCGACGACCAGCGTTCGACGTAGCGCACCAGCTCGGTCATGTCGCGCTTCGCACCGTCTTGCATCGCCGCGTAATTCCACATCTGCCGCGCGACGCTGCCGACCCACATCGGCACGCCGAGCGCCTGGCATTCGTCGACCGCAAGACCGATGTCCTTGCACACGCTGCCCACCGGAAAGCCGAAATCGAAGCTGCGCGGCAGCACGTGCTTCGGGAACTTGTCCATCGTCGCGCCGTTCTTGCCGCTGCCGGCGTTGATCACCGACATCATCATTTCCGGGTCGAGCCCGCCGCGCATGCCGGCGACGAAAGCCTCCGACGTGATCGCGAAAGCGGTCGACGAAAGCATGTTGTTCAGCAGCTTCAGCAGTTGACCTTGCCCCGGCTGTGCGCCGACCACGAACAGTTTGCCCAGCACCTCGAACAGGCTGCGCACCTGGTCGAGCGCTGCCGGCTTGCCGGCCGCCATGATCGCGAGCGTGCCCTTGGCCGCGCCTGCGGCGCCGCCGCTGACCGGCGCGTCGACCGTGTCGATGCCCTTCGTCAGCAGGCCGTCCGCGACTTCCTTTTCGGTGCGCGAACCGACCGTCGACAGGTCGACCACGATCTTCACTGCGCTGCCTTCGATCAGCCCCCCCGCGCCGAGCGCGACGTCCTTGAAGATCGCCGGCGTCGGCAGGCTCGTGAACACGATGCGCGCGCTATCGGCGACTTCGCGCACCGACTTCGTTGCGCGCGCACCGAGCGCGGCGAGTTCGGCCATCGCCTGCTCGTCGCGATCGAACACGACGAGGCTGTGGCCCGCGTCGATCAGACGCCGCGCCATCGGCCGGCCCATCACACCCACCCCGACGAAACCAATGCTGCTGTTGTTGCCCGAATCACTGCTCGACATGACTGTCCTCGTACGTTGGAGATCTTTTCAAAGCGCCCGGCGCGGCGTGTGTGCATGCATCGGCCGGTCGCTGCGCGGCACCATCCATGCTGCGTAGCGCTCAGGCCGCGGCGGCACACGCGAGCCGCATCAAAGCGCCGGCATCCGCCGCGCTGTCGAAGCGCCACAGCGCGTCGATCAACGGCTGCGGCGCGACGCCGGAACCGCCGTAGGCGGCGAGTTCTCGCAGCTTCGTAGCCAGTTCCACATCCGCGAGCGGCGCAGCGAGACTGCCGCGCGCCGCGTGAATACGCATCGCCGCCGTTTCGCCCGAGCGCAGCACGACCGTGACGTGCGCGGCTTCGACCGCCATCGAGGGGTCGTCGATAAAGCGCAGCCGTGCGCCGAACGCGCGCAGCCGCTGATCGGCTACCGCGGTGTCGCTGAATTGCTCGAGGCCGGCCTTGCCGGTTGCCAGCGTGACGGCCACCGCATGCTGCGCGCTCACTTGCGATTCGCGGCCGCTGCGCACATCCGGACGGTCGGTGCGTTCGCGCAGCAGCGGGTGTCCGGTCAGCTCGACGCGCTCGACGTCGTCGAGGGTCCAGCGCGCATCGCGGCGCAGGTCCAGACACGCGTCGATCACCGGATTCAGCACGACGCCGCACGGATAAGGCTTATAGGTATTCGCAAGCAGCGCCCATTCCTGGCCGAGCGCCTCGGTCAGCGCCGCAACATCCGGCTGCGTGGCGCTCACGCGCAAGAAGCCGCGCACGCCTTCGAGCGGCGCATCGGGCCCGGAGAAACCGTCGGCTGCGAGCAATGCGGCCAGCAAACCATTGCGCGCCGCGTTGCCTACGCTGATGCTCTTCGACATCGTGCCGAGCGTCTCCACGAGGCCGCCCGTTTGCACCGACGCATTGCCGAGCGCCCACGCGGTTTGCTGCGCATCCAGACGCAGTGCGCTGGCGACGGCCGCGGCCGCGCCGAATACGCCGCAGGTGGACGTGATGTGCCAGCCGCGTTGATAGTGCTCGGGCGATACCGCATTGCCGATCCGGCATTCCACTTCGATGCCGGCAATCAACGCGAGCAGAAACGCTTCACCGCTTAGCGGCTGCGTTTCGGCCAGCGCAAACAGCGCGGCCGCCACCGGCGCGGTCGGATGGATGATGG
>DATLOW010000406.1:0-8813 GCA_035536055.1 Paraburkholderia sp.
GGGCAGATGCGCAGCAGCCGCTGTCGTCGGACCGGCCGATCAATGCGTACCAGCATCTGATGACGCGTGTCGACCCGAAGCAGATCACCGCGTTGCTGGCGGCCAACAGCGAGTCGCTGCAGCCGGTGGCGGCCGGTGCGGCAACCGCTGCGGCTGCGACGAACGGCAAGGCGGCCGCCGCTGCGACAGCCAACGGCGCGGCCAAGCCCAAGGCAGCCGGCAAAGACGGCGCCGAACACGGCGATTCGCCGACCATCTCGATCGACGACTTCGCGAAGATCGACCTGCGCATCGCAAAGATCGTCGACTGCAAGGCGGTCGAGGGCTCGGACAAGCTGTTGCAGCTGACGCTCGACGTCGGCGAAGAAAAGACGCGCAATGTGTTTTCGGGCATCAAGTCGGCGTATCAGCCGGAGCAGCTGGTCGGCAAGCTGACGGTGATGGTCGCGAACCTGGCGCCGCGCAAGATGAAGTTCGGCCTGTCCGAAGGGATGGTGCTGGCGGCCTCGGCGGCCGACGAGAAGGCCGAACCGGGCATCTACGTGCTTGAGCCGGATAGCGGCGCGAAGCCGGGAATGCGGGTGAAGTAACCAGGCAGCGAATCAGGCCGGCGCGCCATGCCGGCCTCACCCACTCGACCTTCGCAAGCCAGCACGGCGCAGCGCCTGACAGAACGCCCACTCCGCAAGCCAGAACGTCGCAACGCCTGACGGAACGCCCGCTCCGACTGAACCCGGCCGGCAAGCGCGTCCTCAAGCCCCTTTTTTCAGCATCGCCCGGTGTCACGCATCGGGCGATACCCGACTTCCCGCGCGAGCCGGGAATCGCGCTTCGCCGGTCCGACTGGATGCAATCCGGCCTCGTCGCCACGCATAGCTCGCGGCGCACGACCGGACCTCATCCCGTCACCACCGCAACCGGTCAAAGCGCCGCGTATAAAGCAGATCCAGCCCCTGGAACGTGCCGCCGTACGCGGCCACCGACCAGTAGCGCGTCAGGTTCACGGTCGCCTTGAACGCGTTGCTGGCCGACTGCAGCCCCTGCTCATAGCCGAGCACGAGCCGCTCGTTGATCGCCTTCGACAGCATCACCACCTGCGGGTCGGTCAGCCCGACCTCGCTTCGGCCCACCGAAAACTCGTCGAGCCCGATCGACTGCGCGATGCGCTTGCCGCTCGCGCTGCCGAGCAGTGCGAGCGCGGTGGTCATCGTGCTCTGCTGGCCGAGGTTGTTGCCCTGATCGGTGCCGTGGCCGAACAGCAGCCACGACAGCTTTTCGTTGTCCGGTACGGTCGGCTCCGACACCAGCTTCGCGACCGGCGCCTGGATCGTGCCGGTCACCTGCACGCCGGCCTCCACCTCCTGGTTGCGGCGCATCGCGAGAATATTGATGCCCGGATTGGCCACCGGCCCGTTGAACGTAAAGAAGCCGTTCTCGATGCTCAGCTTGCGGCCGAACGCCGTATAGGTCGACCCTTCGGTCACGCGCACGTTGCCGACCGCGCGCAGCGGCGAATTCGGCGCGGACAGCGCGGTGATCGTGCCGCGCAGGCCGACGTCGGCCCCCTGGCCGCGGAAGCGGAAGTCATTGCCCAGATCGATGTCGATGCTCGCGCGCGGCGTGAAACGGCCAACCGGCTGGGTCGAATTGCCGACCGGCGGCGGTTTGCCGCCCGACACCGAGCCATCCGCGCGCACGATCACAACGTCGTCGCCGAGGCTCGGCGCCGCCTGCTCCGGCATGTCGAACAGCGCATGCTCGATATTGAACTTGCCGTTGATCGCCATGCCGCCTTCCGCGCCCGCATTGGCGACGCTCGCGCTGCCCGACAGCGTCAGCTGGCGGTCCGGCGACGCGAACAGTTCCAGATGATCGGCCACGATGCTCGCGGTCAGATCGGGCTCGGCATTGTCCAGACGCACGCGCCCGCTCGCGCGCAGCGTGCCCGACGCGCCCTGAAACTCGACCTGCTGGAAATCGACGAGGTTTTCGGACAGGCCGATGCGCACCACGCCGTCCTTCAGCTGCACGCCGAGGTCGACCGCGGTCACGGACAGCCCGTCGCCGACCAGCGAGCCTGACAGGTTCGGTTTGGCCACCGTGCCGCCCAACGCGAGCTTCAGCGCGAGATGACCGTCGAGCAGATAGGTCGGGCCGAACAGCCCGCCGGTGGTTTTCAGCGACGGCACGTTTGCGTTGACGTTGCCGGTCAGCGGCGCGTCGTCGTCGACACCCAGCGCGCCGTCGCGCATCGCGAGCGCGGTATGCGCGTCGGCGTCGAATGCGCCGAGGCGGCTTGCGGCCGCATGCACGGTCGCGTTCACGCGATTGCCGGGCGCGAAGTCGGCGCGCGCCGCGATATCGGTGACGCCAAGCGATGCGAAGCCGCGGCCGACCTCGACCGTCACGTCGCCGGCGCGGCGCTTCAGCTGGATGTGGCCGCGCGACGTATCGCCGAGCGCGAAATCCCAATCGCCGTCGAACACGAGGTCGGTCTTTAGCGCCGGCGGCGCGCCGGTGAACTGCTGACGCAATTCCTGCAGCCGCGCGATCGATACGCCGGTCAGCGTGCCGGCCGAGCGGATGTTGCCGTGATCGAGCGCAAACGACTTCAGTTCGAGCGACGCGCCTTCCATCGAAAAGCGTGTCGCGCCGAGCGTCACACGGCCAGGCGCGGTGCTGACTGCGAGCGGCGACTGCATCGCCACCGCCGGTGTGCCGCGGTTCTGCAGCCGCGTGACCGTGCCGTCCCAGTGCGTGCCGTCGCGCGCGTCGGTCAGGCGGCCATTGGCGGCGAGCGTCAGATCGAGCGGCTGGTCGTGCAGCGTGCCGGTAGCCGCCGCTTCGAGCGTGTGGTTGGCGCGCGTGCCGGTGAGATGCGCGGTCAGCTTCGACAGTTCGACACCGGCGGAGGTCAGGTTGCGCGCGTCGGTGGTGAATACCAGCGCGCCGTTCGCGCCGTCGCGCAGTTCGGCATGCCCTTCAGCGTGGCCGAGCCGGTTGCTGGCGAACACGACGTTGTCGGCCTTGTAGTCGAGCATCACGTTCGGATGGGCGAAGCTGCCGGTCACGTCGCCGTTGGCCGTGACCATGCCGGCGAGACCGAAGCCGAGCCGCTCGAGCTCGGGCGCATCGACGTTGAAGCGCAAGCGGTCGCCGCGGCCGCCGAAGCTGCCCTGCAGATCGACCTGGTTGCCCGCCACCGACAGGTTCGCGCGGCTCGGCAGAATGCGCGAGCCGGCCAGCTGGATCGTGCCTTCGCCGGTCATCGGCAGATTGTCGTAGACGCTGTCGCCGAGCTTGAATTCGGCTTTGGTCGTGAAAGTCGGCGCGAGCACGCCGGCAGCGCTGATGGTGCCGTTGACGCGCGCTTCGATGTGACGCGCGGGCGGCGGCGTGGTTTTGGCGGGGCGCGGGGCGGCGCGCTTGCTGGCGGACGCCGGCGACGGGGTGGGCGTCACGGTCGGCGAAGCGGCCGGCGCGCCTGCGCCCGCGCGCGCCCCACCCGCGCGCGCGCCAGCCGTGGCTTGTCGCGCCGGCACCATCAACGACGTCAGCGACAGCGGGTCGAAATCGGTCAGCGTCGCCTTCAGGTTGTAGGTCGAATTCGCATCGTTTTTCAACGCGCCGGACAGATCGATCCGGCCCTTGCCGGAAGTCAGCCGCACGTCGTTGAAGCTGGTGCGCGCCGGGTCCAGCGTGACCTTGCCCTGCACGCGCAGCGCTGCCTGCGGATCGGCGAGATCGAGCGTCACGGTGCGGATGTCGTCGTTCAGCCGGATTGCGATCGGGCCAGCGAAGCGGGTCGGCCGCACCGTCGCTTCGAGCGCGTTCAGATCGAGCTTCGCGACCTTCAGATCGAAGCGGCCGCGCTTGCCGGCCAGCATGCCGTCGCCGCTGATGGTCGCGTCCTTCACGAGCCGCACCGCGAGATTCGAGATGCGCTGCGCCTGCGCGTCGAGCAGCACGTCGGCGTGCGCGTCGATCAGCGGCAGCAGATGCTGGTCGATCGAGCCGGGCTTAGCATTGACGATCGTTACCGTACCGGTGACGGCGAAGCCGCGCGGACGCGTGGCCGGATTGGCGGGCGTGGTGCCCGACGCGGGTGTTGCGCCTGAGTCAGGTGCTGTGCCTGAGTCAGGCGTTGTGCCTGAGGCAGGCGTTGTGCCCGAGGCAGGCGTTGTGCCCGAGGCGGGCCGTGCGCCCGTGGCGGGTGTTGCGCCCGAAGCGGGTGTTGCGCCAGAGGCAGGCGTCGCGCCGGCCGCCGCAGCGGACGCGCCAGCGGCAGCCGCCGAGTCGCGCGCCTGCACATTGGCCGCCGCGGCACTGGCTGCCTTCGGCGCACTCGCGGCACGACGCGACTTTGCATTGGCGCCGCTCGCCGGCTTCGCGCCGGTGGCGCCCCTCGCGGCAGCCCCCGCTTTCGCACCCGACGCAGCCTTCGCATCCGACGCCCCGCCAGCCCCACTCGCCGCTTCACCAGCTTCAGCCGCCGCAGGCGCCTCCCCCGCCGGCCGCAAATCCGCGCGCAGCGCCAGATCCGCCGCCGGCGCACCCGGCGCGAAAGCCTGCGGATTCACGTGATCGAAGCTCAGCATCGCCCGTTGCAGCGGCACGTCGGCGAACGGCGTCGCCTCGACGCGCGCATGGCCGTTCAGCTTCATGCCGCTCGCGTCCAGTTCGGCGACCATCGTTTCGAGCGTACCCGTCACGTGCCCGTCGACCTGCACCGCCTCGTCGTTGACCTTGCCCGAATAGGCGGCCTCGCCGGTCAGTGGAAACGGCCGCACGCCGTCGAGCTTCGCCGCCGCGCTGACGGCGCCGAACGGCGTGTCGAGCCGATCGACCGACGCCTCATGGTGCCGTCCGTCGCTGCGTCCATGGAACCGCAGGTGCGCATACTCGCTGGTGCTGGTGCCTTCGTGCAGCAGCAGCCTGTCGACCCGCAGATCGCGCACGTCGAGCGCCAGCGGCAACTGCAGATCGCTGGGCACCTGCAGCGGCGCCGACGACGACGTGGACGGCGCGATGCGCGCGTCGATCGTGCCGACGCGCAGATAGTCGACCACGAACTTCCACGGCCGGTCGTGCAGCGCCCACTTGCCCGCCAGATGATCGACGCGAATCTCGGTGCCGCTGCCGTCGAGGCTGCGCCAGTGCACGTCGGCGAGCGTCACGCCTCCCGCCAGCGTGCCGCCCTCGAGCCTGCCCGCAAGCTGCCCGCCAAGCATCTTCACGGCGGCCTGCCACGCGTAAGCGGTGCCGCGCTCGGTGACCACCACGCCATACAGCGCGCCGGCCACCAGCGCGACCAGCAGCAGCGGCACGCAGATCGCCCACGCCAGCGCGCGCTGCAGCCGGCGCCGTCGGCGCGGCGGCGGAGGCGGCGCGGCCGCGCCGTCCGGACCCTGCGGACCGTGCGGACCATCCGGCGCGCCGGGCGGCACATCGCCGGGGCGCGCTGCGGAAGGATTGTCGTGACGGTCCGTGGTCATGCTGCGAGCGTGGTCGAAGGCAAGTTGAAAATGAAAACTCAGAATGCAATACCGAGCGTCAGATACGGCCGCACGCTCTGATTGCGAATTCCATACGCGAGATCGATGTTCACCGGCCCGACCGGGCTGCGCCAGCGCGCACCGAACCCGACGCCGGGGAAGAACTGCTTGTCGCCCCACGTATCCGTGGCGGTGCCGACGTCGAAGAACACTGCCGCGCCCCAGTCGTGGTTGAACCAGTGCTGATATTCGGAACTCGCCGTCACCAGATACTTGGTCGGCAGCACCGAGCCGCCGACGTTGTTGCCGATGCTCTGAAAGCCGTAGCCGCGCACCGAGTTCGAGCCGCCCGCGCGGAACAGCAGCGAAGCCGGCACGCCGCTCGACGGTCCGCTGGTGAACACGCCGCCCAGTTCCGCGCGAAACAGCACGAGATCGCGCTTGCCGACCGGAAAATACTGCTGACCACGCGCATAGCCGCGGATAAAGGTCTGATCGGTCAGCGCGCCCTTCACCGCGAAACCCGCCTCGACATGCAGCAGATTGCCCGAGCGCGGGAACAGCAGATCGTCGGTATCGCGGCGCGTCCACGACCACGCGGGCACCAGCGCGCGGGCGGTGGTCGGCGGAGCGGTGTTCTGGTCCAGCCGGTCCTGGTAGTACAGCACCGACCACGAGCGGTCGATGAACTGCGTCGTGCGCGAGCGCTGCACGCCGCCGCGCAGGCTGTAGATGCGCGTATCGGACACGTCGGTGGTGGTGTACGACACCAGCGCGCTGTTGGTCCAGCCGCGCTTGCCGGGCGGCATCGACAACTGGAGCTGCCCGTACTGCTGGATCTGGTCGAGCCGCCCCGACACGGTGAACGGATAAGCCGCGCCGAAGGTATCCAGATACGTATAAGAGCCCTGCACATGCGCGCGGGTATCGGTCGAATAGCCTACGCCGCCGCGCACGCTGTTGTACGGATATTCGCTGACCTTCACGTGCACGGGCGTTTCGAGCGGCTTGGCCGTATCGCTGTCGACGTCGATCGCGACGCTCGCGTAATACGGCGTGTTCTGCAACTGGCGCTGCAGTTCGGTGACGCGCTCGATGCTGTAGATCTCGCCTTCGTAGATCGGATTGACGTTGTCGATAATGCCCGCCGGATAGCGCCGCGTGCCCGAGATGTCGAGCTTGCCGAGCGTGAAGGTCGGGCCGCTATCGTAGGTAACCGAAAGTTTCGCGTCGTGCGTGCGCGGATCGATGCGCGCTTCCGAGTGATAGATCTTCGCGCCCAGATAGCGGCGCGCCTGCAGCGCGCGCAGCGACGCGTTCTTCGCGTCGTCCCAGCTCGACTGCGTAAACGGATCGCCGTCGTGCAGCGAGAACGCGAAGCGCGTGGCGTTTTCCTGCGCCGGGTCCTCGGTGGTGACCGCGCCGCGAAAGGTCAAGGTGACCGACGAGATGGTGGTCTGCGCGCCCGGGTCGACGTGCACGGCCACCTGCTTGCGGCCGTCGACGGTGCGCACGTCGGTGCGCACCACCGGCGAGAAATAGCCTTGCGTGGCGGCGAGATCGCGCACCTGCTGCGGCGTGGCGGTGACAAGGAAATCGAACTGCTCGCTGCTGATGTCGTCGCGCTTCGCGAACCGCGACAGGTCGAGGTGATCTTCCAGCAGCTTGCGCAGCGCGCGCGGCGCGGCGTCGATCTCGACGTCGTAGTTGGCGCGCTTTTTAGCCGCCTGCGCAGGCGGCGCGCAGAACGTGGCGGCGCACAGCAGCGCGAGCAGCGCGCCGACCACCGAAGCGCGGCACGCGCACGCGCCGGGCGCCGCCTCGCACGCGCGACGCGGCGCGGCGGCGGCCCGATGCGCCGCGCGCCACCTTCGCCACGCTTGCCGCACCGGCCACACGAGCCACGGTTCGATCGACCATCCCGCCAAACACGACCTCCGGCGATTTGTTAACAAACGGATTATGACGACGGCCAGTCCACGGCGGGACTGAAGGCTGTTATTTGACCACATCGGCATGCCGGCGCATCCCGAATAAACCGCGGCGGTGATCGGGTCGCTGGCGGGGAGCGGCCGCAGGCGGCTCTGCCTCGCGCGCCGTCGTGCGACGCCGCGTCGCCACTGCGTCGCCACTATGGGGCGCCGGCCGCACCCGCACCCGCGCCGGCACCGTTGCGGCGGCCGCGCGCAAGGCCGCTGCGGCTTTTTCCGCACGCGCTGTCCGGCGTTTCTCTTCCGCAGCGCGCGCTTGCGCTAAAATTACGTCCGACCGAACGGCGCCCGCACGCGGCGCCACCTCTTTCCTCACGGACGTCTAGCCATGTACCAGTCGGACATCACGCAATTCCTGAATCAGTTGAAAGCGCAAAAGCCGCAACTCGAAGAAGAACAGCGCCGCGGCCGCTCGCTGCTGTGGGACAAGCAGCCGATCGATCTCGACGAGCGCGCGCAACAGCAATCGTCGCGCGTTCAGCAAACGTCGTACGTGTACTACCAGAACTTCTAACGTGTCTTCCGCCGACGAGGCCCGCGCCGGCAAGTCCACGCCGGACGCCGCGCTCGCCGCTCCCGCGACCGATTCGACGCCCGATACCGTAGACGGCGTCGCGTTCGCGCGTCTATACGGCGAGCCGCTGTTCAAGCTGCCGCAAGACCTGTACATCCCGCCGGATGCGCTCGAAGTCTTTCTGGAAACCTTCGAAGGCCCGCTCGACCTGCTGCTGTATCTGATCCGCAAGCAGAACTTCAACGTACTCGACATTCCGATGGCCGACGTGACCGCCCAGTATCTGGGCTACGTCGAACAGCTGCGCAAGACGAATCTCGAACTCGCGTCCGAGTATCTGCTGATGGCGGCAATGCTGATCGAGATCAAGTCACGCATGCTGCTGCCGGTCAAGAAGGCCGACACCGGCGAGGAAGCCGAAGACCCGCGCGCCGAACTCGTGCGGCGCCTGCTCGAATACGAGCAGATGAAGCTCGCCGCGCAGCGCATCGACCATCTGCCGCAGCTCGGCCGCGATTTCCTGCGCGCCGAGGTCTATATCGAGCAGAGCATCACGCCGCGTTTTCCGGACGTCAACACCGACGACCTGCGCGCCGCATGGGCGGACGTGATCAAGCGCGCGAAGCTGGTCCAGCATCACAAGATCTCGCGCGAGGAGCTGTCGGTGCGCGAACACATGAGCGTGATCCTGCGCAAGCTGCAGAACGCACGCTTCATGGAGTTTTCCGAGCTGTTCGATACGTCGCGCGGCGTGCCGGTGGTGGTGGTCAATTTCATCGCGATGCTCGAGCTGTCGCGCGAGTCGCTGATCGA
>DATLOW010000407.1:0-4050 GCA_035536055.1 Paraburkholderia sp.
CCGATGGCCTTTGCGGTGCTGCTCGGCCTGAGCCTGCTGAATCTGGGCAGCGAATGGCCGCAAGGCATCGCGCGTCCCGCGCTGCTCGATACCTTCAACGACGTGCTGCCGAATTCGTTCGGCACCGCGCGGCAGTTGCTGTTCGATCATTTCCAGCGCTGGTTTCCGCGTGTGCCGGCATCGCAGCCGGTGACCATCGTCGAGATCGACGACCGGACGCTGGCGGCGGTCGGCCAATGGCCGTGGCCGCGCAACCGTCTGGCGAACCTGCTCGATGCGATCGACGCGTACCGGCCGCTCGCGGTCGGCCTCGACCTCTACATGCCGGAGCCCGACCAGACGTCGCCGGACAAGGTGGCCGACAATCTGCCGGGTACGGCAGCGGATCTTGCCGCGGGCTTGCGCGCGCTGCCGAGCCACGAGACGATCCTCGCGCAATCGTTGCGCGCGACACCTTCGATACTCGGCGCCGCGGCACTCGATCATGCGACGTCGAATTCCAGCACCGACCTGCGCAGTGCGCCGGTCATGGTGCATGGGCCGGACCCGCTCGGCAGCGTGCTGCGCTTCGACTACGTGCTCGCGAGCCTGCCCGAACTGCAGGCCGCGGCGCATGGCCAGGCGCTGCTGAACGTCGGCCTCGAGCAGGGCGCGGTGCGGCGCATTCCGTTGATCCTGGGTTTGCGCGACAAGCTGGTGCCTGGCATGCCGCTCGAAATGCTGCGGGTGGTCACCGGCGCGCCAGCGCTCGACGTGTATGCGAACCGCACAGGCGTCGCCGCGGTCGGCGTGTCCGACGTGCGCGTACCGACCCAGCCGGACGGCGCAATCTGGCTGCATTTCGCCTCGATGCATGCGACACAGAGCCGCTACGTATCCGCGCGCGACGTGCTGCAAGGCAAGGTGGAACCCGAGCGCATCCGCCACAAGCTGATACTGGTCGGCCTGACCGGCACCGGCCTGACCGATACGCGCACCACCGCGCTCGGCGAACTGGTGCCGGGCATCGAGATCCAGGCGCAGGTCATCGAAACGATTTTCGACGGCCGTTTCCTGCGGCGCCCGGTGTGGGTGAAATGGGCCGAGAGCGCCTTCATTATGGGGTTCGGGCTGTTGCTGATCTGGTACGTGCCGCGTAACGATTCACGGCTCGCGGTGTTCGTCAGAACCGTGCCGAAGGCTTCGGCGATTCTCGGTATCGGGCTCAATATGCTGTCGCTGCTGAGTTGCCTGTTGCTGTTCAAATACTTCGGGCTGCTGGTCGATGCGGCATCGATCTTCATTATTCTTTCAGCGGTGATGGGCTCGTTTTTCTCGGTGCTGCTGATCGACAATGAAACGCGGGCCGGCACGCAGGTGCGGCCGCCGCGTTTGCGCGACGTGTGGACCGCGCTCGGCGGCAAACCGCCGCAGGTCGCGCTGGCGTTGCGCAAGCTGTTTCGCCGCGGCTCGAAATAGCGGGGCGTGGGCGGTGCTTGCGTCGGTCGTGCACGCGCGATGCGGCGCGTGTGCCGTCGTGAGGTCCGGCCGGTCCGGACCGGCGCAGTCGACGCGGTCGACGCGGCGCTGACTGGATGGCATCATGTGCGGCGCGAAGTATTCGCCTTATCACGCACATCGCGCAGCATCGCGATGCATCGCTCACGCGCAGCAGCGGATCCCAGCCATGACCAGTCAACACGAAATAGCACCAGACAGCACGGCCGCGCGCGTCGCGTTGTGGCGGGCGCTGCATGTCGAAGCCGATGCGGCGCCGCACGTGCTGGAAGACCGCATCGGCCTTGAACTGCTGGCGCCGCAGCACAACTGGCGCGAGCGCGGCGATATGGACCCGCAGTTCACGCGTCCGTTTCGCGCGTCGATCGTTGCGCGCGCACGCTTTATCGAAGATCTCGTGGTCGAGCAGGCGGCCCGCGGGCTGACCCAGTACGTGATTCTCGGCGCGGGCCTCGATAGCTTCGCGCAACGCAGGCCCGCGCTCGCGGCCGCGCTCAACGTGTTCGAAGTCGATCGACCGGGCCCGCAGCAGTGGAAGCGGCAACGCCTCGTCGAACTCGGTTTCGGCATTCCCGACTGGCTGCATTTCGTGCCGGTCGACTTCGAAGCAGGTGAATCGTGGCGGCATCGGCTCGCGGCCGCAGGCTTCGATGCGGGCAAACCGGCGCTAGTGGTGTCGACCGGCGTCAGCATGTATCTGAGCCGCGCGGCCAATGCGGCCGCGTTGCGCGAGGTCGCGGCGCTGGCGCCCGGCTCGACGCTTGCGATGACCTTTCTTTTGCCGCTGGAACTGGCCGATCCGGACGTGCGGCCCGGCCTGCAGATGGCCGAGCAGGGCGCACGCGCGAGCGGCACACCGTTTGTCAGCTTCTTCACGCCGGCACAGATGCTGGCGCTGGCCGCCGACGCCGGCTTTGGCGAAGCGCGGCACGTGTCTGCGCTCGAATTGACGGAGCGCTACTTTGCGCAACGAACCGATGGCTTGCGCCCGCCGCGCAATGCGGAGGAATTGCTGGTCGCGCAGATTTAGTTGCGCGGACAACGAGGCGAGCAACGAGCCGCACAACGAGCCGCACTACGAGGCGCCTGGCCCGCGCGCCTGCGCTGCGTGCAACCCATCAGATGCCGCGCGTCACGTGTGCAGGATCAGCTTCTGCACACGCCAGTTCAGCAGTTCCGCGACGAACAACGTGTTCTCCGACGGGCACGCCATCTCGTGAATCCAGCCGAACTGCTTGAGCTGTTTGCCCGACTGCCCGAACACGCCCAGCAGTTTGCCGTCGAGCGTCATCTTGTAGATGCGGCCGGGGAAAGCATCGGCGCTATACAGCACCTGGTTCGGACCCGGCGAAATCGCGATGGCCCAGGGCGAGCCCGGCGCAAAGGTGCCCGCGGCGATTTCCGCTTCGCCCGGCACGTTGCCGATCGCCGGGCGCGCACCGGGCGGCACCGGCACGTCGATGGTGATCTGCCGGATAAAGTTGCCGTCGGTGTCGAACACCTGGATGCGGCGGTTGCTGCGGTCCGCCACATAGATGCGGTTGTTCGCATCCACTGCGATGCTGTGCGGCGTGTGGAACTGACCGGGCGCCGTGCCGCGATCGCCCCACGACTTCAGCCAGTTGCCGTCGCGGTCGACCTTCGCGACCCGCGAGTTGATATAGCCGTCGCTGATGTACGTGTTATCCGACGAGTCCCATGCGACGTCGGTCACCTGGCGAAAGCGCCCCGGCTCCGACGGCAGCGGCGGGTTCGGATGCTTGAGTGGCGCGGTGTCTTCATCGGAGGCTTCCTGCTTGCGGCCGAACACCATCGCGACGCGTCCCTCCGGGGTGAACTTGATCACCATGTCGGAGCCCTTGTCGGTCACCCAGATGTTGTCGTGCCGGTCGATCTTCACGCTATGCGCAAACGACCACGCATACAGGTTATGGCCGATCTCGCGCACGAACTTGCCGTTCGGCGCGAACTCGAGCAGTTGCGCGGCGGCCGCGCCATACGCGGGGCCGGTGCTGTTGCCGCGCGACAGCACGAAGATATGACCTTGCGAATTGACCGCGACGCCCGAGCATTCGCCGAAGTACACGTTGGTGGGCAGCTTGACGGGTTCGGCCACCGAGTCGTAGCGGATCGACGGGACGTCCGCGGCGTCAGTGCCCTGTGCGCTTGCGAGGCTGGGAGCGGCGGCCAGCGCGGCCGCTGCGGACAGAAACTGGCGGCGCGTGAAGCCGCGCTGCGAAGGATCGGTGCAACATGGGCAAAACAGATAATGTTGCGGGCTCATCGAATCCCCTCTGGTTGAAAAGGCTCCGTGCCAGACTTGCGGCTTCCGCAGTCTAGTTCAAATTCGGGCATCTTCAACGTGCATGGCCTCAGGTCATGCAGCATGGGTGATCGCTTTCGCAACGGCCGACAACGGCCTTACAGAATGCTGATGCGCGGACCGCCTGATTTGGCTGTTGCGCGCGCCTGCTGTCAGCCGCCGCCGAGCAGTTGCGCTCTGAGCGTCTTCGCGCGGGTGGCCGGGTCGAGCCAGATGTTGAAGAACGCGCG
>DATLOW010000408.1:0-7070 GCA_035536055.1 Paraburkholderia sp.
TCGAGCCGCGCATGGCCCGACGAGTCGAACAGTTGCGGCTTCAACTGGAAGTACTCGAGATACGACGGCGCCGGATAATCCGGGATCATCGCGGCGAGTTGCGCGGCGCGCGCCGGGTCGTTATTGCGCGCGGCTTCGCGCAGCTGCACGAAGATCTGGTCGGCGTTGGTGAGTTGGGAGAGCGGCACGGGCTTCACGGCGGACGCCGTGCTGCAGGCGACGAGCGCCGTCGCGGCTAGCGCCAGACCAACCGCGCGATATACTCGAAAGAGGCGTGTGGACATCGTTGTTTCTGGAGCGCGAATTGAACGAAAGCATAGCACGCAAGTTGCCGGCTGCCGCCGTCGCGAAGTCGAAAAAGGAGCTGCGGCGTGGCCTGTTGGAAACACGTCTGCAGGCGGCGCGCGACCCGCTCGCCAACGATGCGTTGCAGCGGCGCGTGAGCGAGGTTTTGCAGCAGCGCGCACCGCGTTGCGTGGGGTTTTACTGGCCGCTGGACGGTGAGTTCGATGCGCGCGATGCGCTGGCGCAGTGGCTTGCGGCGGATGCGTCGCGCGTCGCATGTCTGCCCGTGATTACTGCGCGCGGTGCGCCGCTCGAATTCCACCTGTGGTCGCCGCAGATCGAGATGCGCATCGGCGAGCACCGCATTCAGGAGCCGGCTTCGGGGCAAATCGTCACGCCCGATCTCGTGCTGGTGCCGTGCGTCGGTTTCGATGACGATGGATATCGGCTGGGGTATGGCGGCGGTTACTACGACCGCACGTTTGCAAAATGGCGCGCTGCCGGTACCGTGCCGCGGGCGGTCGGCATCGCGTACGAAGCTTGCCGCGTCAGCGAGTTGCAGCGCGAAGCGCACGATATCCCGCTCGACACGATCGTCACCGACAAGCACAGCTATCCGCGTGACGCCGGTTGAGTACCGGCGGTCGAACGAACTCGCAAGCTAAAGAAGAACGCGCAAGCCAAGCGCTACAGCCCAGGCCCGCATCTACCGCTACAACGACGCCGCTGCCCGCGCCGCCGTGTCGTACAACCCCGACGCGTTACGCATCAGCTGTGCCGCATCGCCGATCTGCTGGTTGGTCAGGCCGCTTTCCTTCAATGTCGCGATCAGACAGCTTTCGCGCACCTCACGGTACTTCAGGCACAACGCCCGGCCCGCATCGGTCGCCGAGAAGAACACTTCCTTGCCGGTTTTTTCGCTTTTTACATACCCTCTAGCTACCAGCTTTTTCAGCGCGTACGTGGCGACGTGCGTGTCCTCGATGTTCAGCACGAAGCAGATGTCGGCCAGCTTCTTGCGGCGCTCGCGATGACTGACGTGATGCAGCAACGACACTTCGATTGCGGTCATGTCTTTCTCGCCCGCCGCGGACATGCAGCGCACCATCCACCGGTTGAACGCATTGCCCGCCATGATCAGCGCGTATTCGAGCTCGGAAAGCTCCGCGCTTTGCTCAGAAACGAGATGCTCCGACGAGACGATTTTGGTTGGATGACGCGACATTGAACAAGCTCTCGAAAAGCGGCAGACAGGTGATCGACGAGTGACCGCAGTGTACGACAGCAGTCAGCTACTGAAAGCCTGGCAAAAACTCTTATTGATAAATTGTCGAGAAATTAATGAGAATGTACGCTACGTGCAAAGCGTGAATGCTGCGGGACTGACGCTTGCGAGAGCCCGACTTCCGATCATCGACGAGACACATGAGTCCATCGAAGAGCCTTACCCCAAGCCCGCCGCGCCTCTATGCGCTCGGCGATTCGGCGCTCGTCTGCGAATCGGCACCGCCCGCGACGCTGGCCTGCCAGCAGCGCATCTGGGCCGTGGCCGAGGCGGCGCGCGACTGGCCGCACGTGCTCGAAGTGGTGCCCGGCATGAATAACCTGACGCTGGTGTTCGATCCGCTGGCCGCGGACCGCGACGCGTTGGCCGAACAACTGCGCGCCGCGTGGGATGCGGCGGCCGCCGCGCCGGCCGCCGGCCGCGACATCGAGATACCGGTCAACTACGGCGGCGCGTTCGGCCCCGACCTCGCCGCGGTCGCGGCTCACACCGGCCTCTCCACCGACGAAGTGATCCGCCGTCACGCGCAGGGCGAATACATCGTGTTCTTTCTCGGCTTCCAGCCCGGCTTCGCCTATATGGGCGGTCTCGAAGAAGCGCTGCATACGCCGCGCCGCGCGGAACCGCGTGTCGAAGTACCGGCCGGCTCGGTCGGCATCGGCGGCGCGCAGACCGGCATTTATCCCGCTGTGTCGCCCGGCGGCTGGCAGCTGATCGGCCGCACCGAGGTGCCGCTGTTCGACCCGGCCCGCACCCCGCCGACGCTGCTGCAACCCGGCGACCGCGTCCGCTTCGCGATTGCGGAGGCACACGCATGATCGACGTGATCCGCGCGGGCCTGCTGACTTCTGTGCAAGACCTCGGCCGCCACGGCTACCGGCATCTCGGCGTCGCGCAAGGTGGCGCGCTCGACCGGCTGGCGCTGGAAGTGGGCAATCGCCTGGTCGGCAACCGGCCCGACGCGGCGGGCCTGGAAATCACCTTCGGTCCAACCGTGCTGCGCTTTCTGCGCGCGACGCGCATTGCGATCACCGGCACCGAGTTCGGCGCGACGCTCGACGATACGCCCGTCTATTCGTGGTGGAGCCTGCCGGTGCGGGCCGGCCAGCAGCTGACGCTGAACGCCGCCAAACGCGGCATGCGCGGCTACGTGTGCGTGGCCGGCGGCATCGACGTGCTGCCGATGCTCGGCTCGCGCAGCACCGATCTCGGCGCCTGTTTCGGCGGACTCGGCGGCCGCGCGCTGCGCGACGGCGACCGGCTGCCGATCGGCGTGCCGCAGGCGCGCGGTCGCAGCAGCGGCTTTGGCCCGGACGCGCCCGAATTCGGCGTCAAAGCGCCCGCGTGGTGCAAGTTCATCCTCGTCGACGAACCCGTGCGGCGCGGCCGGCATGCATCGGGCGTCGCGTGGGCGCCGCCGGTCCGCGTGCTGCGCGGCCCGGAGTACGACAACTTCACCAGCGCCGCGCACGACGCGTTCTGGTCCGACGAGTGGCTCGTGACGCCCAACAGCAACCGGATGGGCTATCGCCTCGCCGGCACGCCGCTCGAGCGCAATCAGAAAAGCGATCTGCTGTCGCACGGCGTGCTGCCCGGCACGATCCAGGTGCCGCCCAATGGCCAGCCGATCATCCTGATGAGCGATGCGCAGACCACCGGCGGCTACCCGAAGATCGGCACGGTGATTCACGCGGACCTATGGAAGCTCGCGCAGATACGCCTGAACGGCGCGGTGCGTTTCATTCCGACCACCGAGCGCGACGCACGCAATGCGCTCGTCGAAGAACGCAAGTACCTGCGGCAGATCGATGCCGCGATCGCAATGCATGAAGAACGCTGCGCGCGCGACATGGCGGCTGCGGCGGTGTAATGCCCGGAACGAGGAGAGACACGATGGAAATCGACCTGAATGCGGATCTCGGCGAAGGCTGCGGTTCCGACGAAGCGCTGCTCGATCTGGTCAGTTCGGCGAATATCGCGTGCGGCTGGCACGCAGGCGGGCCGAACGCCATGCGCGAGTGCGTGCGCTGGGCGGTGCAGAAAGGCGTGTCGATCGGCGCGCATCCGAGCTTTAACGATCCGGAGAACTTCGGGCGCAAGGAGATGGACGTGCCGCCGGAAGAGATTTATGCCGGGGTGCTGTATCAGCTCGGTGCGCTGTCGGCGATTGCGCAGGCCGAAGGCGGCCGCATCGCGCATGTGAAACCGCACGGCGCGCTGTACAACCAGGCGTCGCGCGATGTCGGGATTGCCGATGCGATCGCTTCGGCGGTGCATGACTTCGATCCGTCGGTGGTGGTGTTTGCGCTTGCCAACAGCGGGCTCGTTGCGGCTACGCGTAACGCGGGGCTGGTCGCGATCGAGGAAGTGTTCGCAGACCGCGGCTATCGCGCGGATGGATCGCTGGTGCCGCGCAAAGAGCCGGGCGCGCTGCTCGACGACGAAGACGAAGTGCTCGAACGCACGCTGATGATGGTGCGCGACAAACGCGTGCAGGCGGTCGACGGCCAATGGGTGTCGATCAACGCCCAGACGATCTGTCTGCACGGCGATGGGCCGCACGCGCTGGAATTTGCGCGGCGCATCCGCGCGGCGTTGCGGGAGGCGGGCATTGGCGTGCATGCCGCTGTAGGCGGGCAGGCTTGAAGAACCGCTTGCGGCCCGCGCGATGCGTGCGGGCCACGGCGGGTACAGCAACCCGCCCGCGGTGGCAGCAGCGATGGCATTCTCGGCCGCACGAATCGTAGCAGTCGAACCAGACGCGGCAGTCGTAGCAAGCGCAGCAGTCGTAGGAGGCACAGCAGGCACAGCATCGCAGTCGCGTAACACGCATCACCCGCATCACCCGCATCACCCGCATCAATCGGTCGGCAAGAACCGCACTAAAAAAAGACGGCGCATCCACGTCACACCCCGGCTGCGCCGCCAATAAGCCGCCACAAGCGGCCCCATGCAGCATTCATTCGGAGATCCTGATGCAGTCAACCATAAGTCTGTGGCCACTGATCGGCGTGGCCGTGATCATCGTCGGCTTTTTATTGCGTTTCAATCCGATGCTGATCGTTGCGGTAGCGGCCATCGTTACGCCGCTCGTCGCGCATTTCCCGCCGGAGAAAATCCTCGCCGCAATCGGCAGTGGCTTCATCAAAACCCGCAATATCCCATTAATCATCCTTTTGCCACTCGCGGTGATCGGCTTGCTCGAACGTCACGGCCTGCGAGAACGCGCGCAAACGTGGATCTCCACCATCAAGGCGGCCACCGCCGGCCGCTTGCTGATCGTCTACCTGCTGGTGCGCGAACTGACCGCCGCGGTCGGCCTGACCGGCCTGGGCGGCCATCCGCAGATGGTGCGTCCGCTGATCGCGCCGATGGCCGAAGGCGCCACCGAAAGCCGCTTCGGCAAGCTGAGCGATGCGGTGCGCTACCGGCTGCGCGCGTTCAGCGCTGCGACCGACAACGTCGGCCTGTTCTTCGGCGAAGACATCTTCGTCGCGTTCGGCGCGATCGTGCTGATGGTCACGTTCCTGAAGGAAGCCGGCATCACGGTCGAGCCGATGCACGTCGCGGTGGCCGGCATTCCGACGGCGATCTGCGCATTCCTGATCCATGGTTTCCGGCTGTATCTGCTCGACCGCAAGCTCGAGCGGGAACTGCGTCGCGAACGGTTGGGCGCGAGCGAGGCGCACCGCGACACCCACTCCACCGAACCCACCGGAGACCAGGCATGACGCTGACCGTCAACTACCTGTTCTGGCTACTCGGCATCGTGCTGCTGGTGGTCGGCGGCATGATCGTCACGGACCGTGAGCACCCGCGTCGTTTCGCGGCCGGCGGCTTCTGGATTCTCTACGCGCTGATCTTCCTGGTCGGCGACCGGCTGCCGCCGGCCGTGGTCGGCGTGCTGGTAATCGCAATGGCGCTGATCGCCGGCTTCGGCGGCGTGACCGCCGGTAAGCCGAAAGTGCTTCCGGAAGGCGTGCGCAAGGCATCCGCGCAAAGTCTCGGCAACAAGCTGTTCTTCCCGGCACTGACGATTCCGCTCGTCACCGTGGTCATCACGCTGGCGGCAAGCCATCTGGTGTTCGGCGGCGTGCCGCTCGTCGATCCGAAGAACGTCACGCTGATCGGCTTCGGCCTCGGCTGCGTAATTGCGCTTGCGTACGCATGCACGATCACGCGCGACACCGTCGGCCAGTCGATGAAGGAAGCGCGGCGCCTCGTCGATGCGCTGTCGTGGGCCGCCGTGCTGCCGCAGATGCTCGGCATGCTGGGCCTCGTGTTCTCCGACGCAGGTGTCGGCAAAGCCGTCGCGCACATCACCACCGAATACATCAGCCTCGACTACCGGCTGATCGCAGTCGCGGTGTACTGCATCGGCATGGCGTTGTTCACGATGGTGATGGGCAACGGCTTCGCCGCGTTTCCGGTGATGACGGGCGGCGTCGGCGTACCGATCCTGGTCAACGTGTTCCACGGCAATCCGGCCGTGATGGTGGCGATCGGCATGTTCTCCGGCTACTGCGGCTCGCTGATGACGCCGATGGCTGCGAACTTCAACATCGTGCCGGCCGCGCTGCTCGAACTGCCGGACAAGAACATGGTGATCAAGGTGCAGATTCCGACCGCGGTGACGCTGTTGATGGTGAACATCGTGCTGCTGAACTGGCTGATGTTCGTGTAGGTCGCAGCCGCTCGCACTCGGCTTTTTTGCGAGATCGTTCGCGGCGGCGACGATCGCGCAAGCTGAAGCCGCCACAAATTTAGGATGTGTCTGATCGCAGCGACAGAGGCGCGGACATAACCTGACGGGCATCCCAAATCCAGGCGCCGGCGGCATTCGCCGGCACGCTACCCGACCTGCGCGATGCCCGATTCCCACGTTGCCGATCCGTCGCACGCCGCCGCTGACGCGTGCACCACTCCGAACCCCACGCCCGCGTCCCTCGCCTTTGCGCTCGAAGCGCACCGCGCGGGTCGCCTCGACGAAGCCGAACCGCTGTACCGCGAAGCACTCGCGACGGTTCCCGACCATCCGCAAGCGCTGCACTACTTCGGCGTGCTTTGCCATCAACGCGGCGACCACGAGTCCGCGGCGACGTTGCTGAACCGAGCGCTCGCGCTCAATTCCGAGGACGCCGACTGCTGGAGCAACCGCGGCCTCGTCGCTGCGGCAGGCGGACAGTATCCGCTGGCGATGCAGTGCTACCAGCGCGCGCTCGCGCTGCAGCCGGATTTCGCCGATGCGCACAACAATCTCGCGGTCGCGCTGCAGGCGCAAGGTTCGTTCGACGCCGCGATCGAACACTACCGGGCCGCGCTCGCGATCGTGCCGACCTTCGCCGACGCGCACATCAACCTCGGCACCGCGCTGAACAAGCTCGGCCGCCACGCCGATGCGTACGGATGCTATCGCGCGGCGCTCGCGCTCGATCCGCAGTCGGCGCACGCGCACTTCAGCGCGGGCAATGCGCAGCAGGCGCGCGGCGAGCACGCGTCG
>DATLOW010000409.1:0-3675 GCA_035536055.1 Paraburkholderia sp.
ACTGAAAGCCGGCCGGATGGTGATCCTCGTCGACGAAGAAGACCGCGAAAACGAGGGCGACCTCGTGATCGCCGCGGAATTCATCACGCCGGAAGCGATCAACTTCATGGCCCGCTATGGCCGCGGCCTGATCTGTCTGACCCTCACGCAGGAACGCTGCCGTCAGCTGAATCTGCCGCTGATGACCCATCGCAACGGCACGCAGTACGGCACCGCGTTCACGGTCAGCATCGAGGCCGCCGAAGGCGTCACCACCGGCATTTCCGCCGCGGACCGCGCCCGCACGATCGCCGCCGCAGTCGCGCACGACGCGCGCGCCGAGCACATCGTGCAGCCGGGCCACGTATTTCCGATCATGGCGCAGCCGGGCGGCGTGCTGGTGCGCGCCGGCCATACCGAAGCCGGCTGCGACCTCACCGCGCTGGCCGGCCTGACGCCGGCCGCGGTGATCTGCGAAATCATCAAGGATGACGGCACGATGGCGCGCCTGCCGGACCTGATCGAGTTCGCGCAGGAACACAAGCTGAAGATCGGCACCATCGCCGATCTGATCCACTACCGCAGCCGCACCGAATCGATTGTCGAGCGCGTCGCCGAGCGCACGATGCACACGGCGCACGGCGCGTTTCATGCGGTGATGTATCTCGATCACCCGAGCCGCCAGCCGCATATCGCGCTGGTGCGCGGCACGCCTTCGCCCGATCGCGATACGCCGGTGCGCGTGCACGAGCCGCTGTCGCTGCTGGATCTGCTCGAGGTCGGCGCCTCCACGCACTCATGGACGCTGGACGCCGCGATGAAGGAAATCGCGCAACGCGACGTCGGCGTGATCGTGATGCTGAACTGCGGCTGCGGCGATACGCGCGAACATCTGGTCGACGTGTTCAAGGCGTTCGACCAGAAAGACAAGGCCGATGCGATGAAGCGCCGTCCGGTGGACTTCAAGACTTACGGCATCGGCGCGCAGATCCTGCGCGAACTGGGCGTCGGCAGGATGCAGGTGCTGTCGAATCCGCGCAAGCTAGGCAGCATGTCAGGCTATGGACTCGAAGTGACGGGCTTCATCCCGATGCCCGGTTCCGCGGCCGAAAAGCCGTGCCCGTAACCTCATTGACCCGCGCTTTTCGGATACTGCGCTCACCCCTCACACCACGGACCTGATACTCATGGAAATCGGCCAATACCAACCGAACCTCGACGGCGACGGGCTGCGCATCGGCATCGTGCAGTCGCGTTTTAACGAACCCGTGTGCAACGGCCTCGCGGACGCCTGCATCGAAGAACTCGAACGCCTCGGCGTGACCGGCGAAGACGTGCTGCTGGTCACCGTGCCGGGCGCGCTGGAAATCCCGCTCGCGCTGCAAAAGCTCGCGGAAAGCGCCCAGTTCGACGCGCTGATCGCGGTCGGCGCGGTGATCCGCGGCGAGACGTATCACTTCGAGCTGGTGTCGAACGAGAACGGCGCGGGGATTACGCGCATTGCGCTCGATTTCGGTATTCCGGTGGCCAACGCGGTGCTGACCACCGACACCGACGAGCAGGCGGTCGCACGCATGACCGAGAAGGGTCGCGACGCGGCGCGCGTGGCGGTCGAAATGGCCAATCTCGCGGTCGCGCTCGAGCAGCTCGGCGGCGATGACGACGACGATGAAGAAGACGAGGACGAAGAGGAACGTGCATGAAGAGCGCTCGCCGACGGTCCCGCGAACTGGCCACGCAGGGGCTTTATCAGTGGCTGCTGTCGGGTGCGCCCGCCGGTGAAATCGATGCGCAACTGCGCAACGCACAAGGCTTCGACAAGGCCGATCACGAGCATCTCGATGCGCTGCTGCATGGCGTGATCCGCGAGTCGGACACGCTGTCGGCGGCCATCACGCCGTGCCTCGACCGGCCGATCGACCAGTTGTCGCCGGTCGAGCGCTCGGTGCTGCTGGTGGCCGCGTTCGAGCTCAAACATCACGTCGATATTCCGTATCGCGTCGTGATCAACGAAGCGGTCGAACTGGCGAAGACGTTCGGCGGCTCGGACGGCTATAAATATGTGAATGGCGTGCTCGACAAGCTGTCGGCCACGATGCGCGAAGCCGAAACGCAGGCTGCGGCGCGCAAGCGCTAGGCGCTTCGGCTTGCGGGCGCAGGCTAACGTCACGCTGCGCGGCCGTGCCTGCCGGACTTGCCGCAGCAATGCGGTGCTGGGCCGATGCGTTGATGCGGCAGCAACATTCAAACGGGCTCCCGCTTCGCGCCGAGCCCGCTTTCGTTTTTGAACTGGACTCATCGTATGAACAGCGTGAGCGAACCCCTGCTGCGGCTTGCCGCCCGTGTCGACGCCATCCAGCCCTTCTACGTGATGGAAGTGGCCAAGGAAGCCGCGCTGCTGGAGCGCGCCGGCCGCGACATCATCCACATGAGCATCGGCGAGCCGGATTTCACCGCGCCCGAACCGGTGCTCGAGGCGGCGGCCAACGCGCTGAAAAGCGGCGTCACGCAGTACACGAACGCGCTCGGCATTCACGCGCTGCGCGAAGCGATCGCCGGGCACTACGCACACGCTTATGGGCTCGACGTCGACCCGGCGCGTATCGTCGTGACAGCGGGCGCATCCGCGGCGCTGCTGCTTGCCTGCACCGCGCTCGTCGACCGCGACGACGAAGTGCTGATGCCCGACCCGTGCTATCCGTGCAACCGGCATTTCGTCACGGCCGCGGAAGGCAAGCCGGTGCTCGTGCCAAGCGGCCCCGCCGAACGCTTCCAGCTGACCGCCGCCGACGTCGAGCGGCTGTGGAATCCGCGCACGCGCGGCGTGCTGCTGGCCTCGCCGTCCAATCCGACCGGCACGTCGATCGCGCCGGACGAACTGAAGCGCATCGTCGAAGCGGTGCGCGCGCGCCGCGGCTTCACGATCGTCGATGAGATTTATCAGGGACTCAGCTACGACGCGCAACCCGTGTCCGCGCTGTCCTTCGGCGACGACGTGATCACCGTCAACAGCTTCTCGAAGTACTTCAACATGACCGGCTGGCGCCTCGGCTGGCTGGTGGTGCCGCCGGCGCTGGTCGGCGCGTTCGAGAAGCTCTCGCAGAATCTGTTCATCTGTGCGTCGGCACTCGCGCAACATGCTGCGCTCGCGTGCTTCGAGCCGCGCACGCTCGACATCTACGAAGCGCGCCGGCTCGAGTTCAAGCGCCGGCGCGATTTCATTGCGCCAGCGCTTGAAACGTTGGGCTTCAAGGTGCCGGTAATGCCGGATGGCGCGTTCTACGTGTACGCGGATTGCCGCCACGTGCCGCACGCCGCAGCCGGCGACAGCGCCGCGCTCACGCGGGCGATGCTGCACGAGGCCGGCGTGGTGATGGTGCCCGGTATGGATTTCGGATCGGCGGCGCCGCACGACTATATCCGCGTGTCTTATGCGACCGCGTACGTAAAGCTTGAGCAGGCCGTGGAGCGGCTTCGGCAGTTGTTCGGACGATAAGCGGCGCACACTGCAAAGCGCGCGCCCGTGCGCGGGTGTTTTATATATTATACAAATTTGCCGTTTTTAATAATAAATTATACGGATCGGCCGCTCTCCCCGATGCAACGGTAGGGGGTGTATGATGTATCGAACATTTGCGGCGATTTGTATGAAATGTCATTCCTGATACAGCTGAAGCGGCTCCTCGAGCAACGCGG
>DATLOW010000410.1:0-5033 GCA_035536055.1 Paraburkholderia sp.
CGGCGTCGGCGGCCTGGCGCGCGGCGTCATCGGCGGGCGTGGGATTCTGGCTCGTCGGATTCTCTTGCGTGTTTTCCATGTCGCTGAAAGTCGATAAAAGAATAAATACAGAAACGGCTGCATTCGACCGACCTGCCGCGAGACCGCGGGTTCGACCGCTTGCATGTGCGTTGCAAATTTGCAACGCACGCTACCGCCGGGCAGCGGTGCAGATAAGGGTCAACGCAACGGTTTCAAGCCGTGCGCAGGCCTTTTTTGCACCGCAACGGGGCGGGGGAAATGGCTCGTAACAACCAGTACTCGCCCGCCATCATATTGAGATTGAGCGCGATTCGCGAGTGACCTAAACTCATTGAAAACGTCGGAAAAGACATGTTTACCCTAATCTGACGTATGTCTTACCACCGCTGCATCGCCCGTTTCCATTGTGGATCTCCGAGGGGAGTGCCATGAAACTGACCTTCGCAATCTCGGTGCTCGCCCTGGTGCTCATCGCGGGAACCACGACCATCTGCATGTCTGGCGCAGTCAACGACCACACCACCGAATACGGCGGTGTGCACGCCACCATGGAAAAGCTGTTCAATCCCCACCTGAAAGTTTGTCGATAACGCGCCGGTCACGCTTCGTCGGCCGGCCGTGCAGCGCAGCGGCCGGTTCCCGGAAGTGCTTGCGCTGCTCCAGTTGTGCCTGCCGCTTCGCTTTGCTGTCACCGGTTTCCGCATAAAGCGTATGCGCCACCGACGCCGGTCCGCGCACATCGCATACACCTAGCACCTCGACCTCCCAGACGATCCGCTCGATCTCGATCCGAATCAGGTCGCCAACGCGCACATCCTTCGCCGGCTTGACCGCCGCGCCACCAATACGCACCCGGCCTTTTTCGACCGCGTCAGCCGCCAGCGAACGCGTCTTGAAAAAACGCGCAGCCCAAAGCCATTTATCGATACGCAGCCGCGCATCGGGTTCAGTCTGGATCTTGTAGTTCATCGATCGCTCGAGCGCTCCCGCGTACCAGTGCGCACGTTAGCGCGAAAAAAAGGTCGTCGGACATTCGTTGCAGTTGCGGTGCCAATCGCCGGCAGCGCGTCCCAGCCGCGTGATGATGCACCATCGAACCTACATGGTGCCGTTGACTCAGGATGCAACAGCCACCTGCGGCACCGCCGCCTGCACCGGCCATCCCTGCAGGTGCTGCGCAACGATCTCGCCTAACGCGGCAATCCACGCGGACGATGCGTTCAGGCACGGAATCGCATGAAACTCCTTACCGCCCGCATGCATAAACTCCGCGCGCACTTCCATACCGATCTCCTCGATCGTTTCGAGGCAATCGGCCGTGAACCCTGGGCAGAACACATCGACGCGCCGCACCCCCGCAGCGCCCAATTCCTTCACCGTCGGCGCGGTATAGGGCTGCAGCCATTCGGCCCGGCCGAAACGCGACTGGAACGTGACCCTGCACTCGACCGACGTCAGCTCGAGCGCGTGCATCAGCAATGCAGCGGTTTGCTGACATTGCTCGTGATACGGATCTCCCAGATCGAGCGTGCGTTTCGGCACGCCATGGAAACTCAGCACCAGCTTGTCGCCCGCGGCAAAGTCGGGACGGCCGTGTGTGTGCCAATAGTGGTGCACCTGCGCCGCGAGCGCCGAAATATACGCGGGATGATCCGCATACTGACGCACCGTGCGTATCTCCAACTGGTTGCGCATCCGCTTCAACGCGTTGAAGGCGGCATCGAACGCGGTGGCCGTGGTCGACGACGAATATTGCGGGTACATCGGCATCAGCAGCACGCGTTCGGCGCCTGCCAGCTTCAACTGGTTCAGCATGGCGGGAATGTCAGGCGTTCCGTAGCGCATCGCATAGTCGACCAGCACCGCGTAGTCGTTCACATGCAGCAGATGCCGCAGCCCTTCGACCTGCTTTTCCGTGTGCACCCGCAGCGGCGAGCCCTCCGGCATCCACACCGCGGCGTACTTCTTCGCGGATGCGCGGCTGCGAAACGGCAGGATCGCTACCCGCAAGATGATCTGCCACAGCAGTGCCGGAATCTCCACCACGCGCGGATCGGACAGAAACTGCGCCAGATAGCGTCGCACCGCGCCCGGCGTGGGCGCATCGGGCGTGCCGAGATTGATCAGCAAGACCGCGACACGATGTGCGACAGCAGACTGCAAAGGCCGCTCGAGATCAAAGCGCATAGGGGTGAAGACAAAAGGCCGCAAGACACGGCGCGGTTCAGGTGAAGGCCATTATAGCGGCGCGCCACACCGCGAAAAGTCGGCCAATCGGCCAATTGGCAGCGCGCGTGCGGCAACGCATCATGGCATCCGCGAGCGCAATGCGCGCCGCGCAGGCCGGTGCAGCGGGCTCACTGCTGGCTGAGCGTGGTCGATAGCAGCCGGGCCGTGATGTCGACGATCGGAATGACGCGGCTATACGCCATCCGTGTCGGCCCGATCACGCCCAGCGTGCCGACGATCTTGCCGTTCACTTCGTACGGCGCGGTCACGACGCTCATTTCCTCGATCGGCACGAGGTTCGATTCGCCGCCGATGAAAATCTGCACCCCCTGGGCATGACTCGATACGTCGAGCAACTGAAGGAGGCTGGTCTTTTGGTCGAATACATCAAAAAGCTTGCGAAGCCGCGCCATGTCCGACGAAAGGTCGGCAACCTCGAGCAACTTGCGCTCGCCCGAAATCAGCACGGTTTCGCCGGTATCGGTTTCATCGGTGCTGGCTGTTACCGCGGCGTGCATCAGCGCCGTCATGTCGCCGCGCAGCTGATCGATTTCTTCGCGCAGCCGGCGCCGCACTTCGTCGAACGAAAGTCCGGCAAAGTGCGCATTGATGTAGTTGGACGCCTCGATCAGTTGCGCCGGAGAGAAATCGCGCTGGGTAGCGAGGATGCGGTTCTGCACGTCGCCTTCCGGTGTCACGATGATCAGCAGGATGCGCTTGTCGGACAGGCGCATGAACTCGATCTGCTTGAACATGTGGCTGCGCCGCGGCGTCAGCACGACACCGGCAAACTGCGACAGATTGGACAGCACGCTCGCCGCCGCGGCCACGATCTTTTGCGGCTCGCCGGCCTGCAGGGTTTTCTGCACAATGCGCGTGACTGCTTCTTCGTCGGCCACGGATTCCACTGTCAGCATCGTGTCGACGAACAGCCGATAGCCGCGCGGCGTCGGAATACGCCCAGCCGACGTATGCGGGCTGATGACGAGACCGAGCTCCTCCAGATCGGACATCACATTGCGGATCGTAGCCGGACTGAGCTCCAGCCCGGAGTACCGCGAGAGCGTGCGCGAGCCGACCGGCTGACCTTCGGCGATATACCGCTCGATCAGCGTTTTCAGCAGGGTTTGTGCGCGAGGATCTAGCATGAGGAAAAATTTTAGCCTAACGGCGCTGCCGCAGCGAGCATTAACCGTACCGGCCACATCCGGCCGCCGGCGCCTCGCGGTGCACCAGCGCGCGGGCGGCGTCCGGGCGGCGGCGCACTGCGTGGGGCGCCGCTGTCATCAACGCTTCACCATTCTAACGACAATCGGCTACACGCCGACACGCGCCGCCGACCCGCGCGAGCGGGCACGCGGGCGAACCGACGCCGCTCGCCCCTACGGTTCTTTTCAGCACGCAGCTATGGTGTAATGCCGGCATGCAAGTTACCAGCCAGTTCAAGACCGTTGCGCTCGTCGGGCGCAACAATACGCCCGGCATCGGCGAGCCGCTGACCGAACTCGCCTCGTGTATCGCGAAGCGTGGTTTCGACGTCGTGTTCGAATCGCAGACCGCCCATGAGATCGGCGTGACCGGCTACCCCGCCTTGCGCGCTGCCGAGATCGGCGCGCGCGCCGACGTGGCGGTGGTGCTCGGCGGCGACGGCACGATGCTCGGCATCGGCCGCCAGCTGGCGCCCTACCGCACGCCGCTGATCGGCATCAACCACGGCCGGCTGGGCTTCATTACCGACATCCCGATTTCGGACATGCGCGAAGCCGTGCCGCAGATGCTCGGCGGCAGCTTCGAACGCGAAGAGCGCATGCTGCTCGAAGCGCGCATCATGCGCGCCGGCGAACCGATCTATCACGCGCTCGCGTTCAACGACGTGGTGGTGAACCGCAGCGGCGTGTCCGGCATGGCGGAGCTGCGGGTGTCGGTGGACGGCCGTTTCATGTACAACCAGCGCTCGGACGGCCTGATCGTCGCCACGCCCACCGGTTCGACCGCGTATGCGTTGTCGTCGTCGGGGCCGATCCTGCATCCGCAGCTCGGCGGCATCGTGCTCGTGCCGATCGCGCCGCACGCGTTGTCGAACCGGCCGATCGTGCTGCCCGACCAGTCCAACGTCAGCATCCAGATCATCTCGGGCCGCGACGTCAACGTGAATTTCGACATGCAATCGTTCACGGCGCTGCAGCTGAACGACACGATCGAGGTGCGCCGTTCGCGCCACACCGTACCGTTCCTGCATCCGATCGGCTACAGCTACTATGCGACGTTGCGCAAGAAACTGCACTGGAACGAGTACCCATCCAACGAAGACGACGAGTCCGACGACTAGCCGGCGCGCAGCCAAACGCAGCTATTCGCAGTCACACGCAAAACGACTTGAACCGACCCGGCCACGCCCGCCCCGAACCGCCCCAAGCCGCCTGATACCACACAACCAGACGCCTCCCATGCTTCGCCACCTCTCGATTCGCGATTTCGTCATCGTCGCCACGCTCGACCTCGAATTCGACAGCGGCTTCACGGTCTTCTCCGGTGAAACCGGCGCGGGCAAGTCGATCCTGATCGACGCGCTCGCGCTCGCGCTGGGTGCGCGCGCCGATGCAAGCGTGGTCCGCACCGGCGAAGCGCGCGCGGACATCACTGCCGAATTCGATACGCATGCGCACGTGCATGCATGGCTCGACGAGCAGGCACTCGTCGCGCACGACGACGATGCGCCGAGCGGCACCGTGCTGCTGCGCCGCGTCATCGATGCGAACGGCCGCTCGCGCGCCTTTATCAAC
>DATLOW010000411.1:0-14764 GCA_035536055.1 Paraburkholderia sp.
ATCTTCGGCTTCGTCGACGTTCGAGTAGCCGAGCTCCTTCAGCAGGTTGCGGACGATCCGGCGCATCGTCGGAAAGTCGTCCACCACCAGGATTTTCATTCCCTTATCCATCACACATTCCCCTGTTACCTTGATCCAGACAGGTGGCGCAGTGCCACCCGTGCGTCATTCAGTTCCCGTCGGCGCGGCCCGCGGCGACAGCCTCGCTGTCACCTCGCCGTAAACATTCGAGCGCTGCGCCACGCCGCAACGGCTGTCGCTCGCACGAGCAGCAGCCGCGACCGGCATGATTACACACGCTGCACCCGTTCGCCCATCGAAGCGAGCCGCGCCATCACGCGGCGGCTCATGTCGGCGAGCGGCGAGATGTCGTCGGCGGCGCCCATCGCGATGGCTTCGCGCGGCATGCCGAACACGATGCAGCTCGCTTCGTCCTGTGCCAGCGTGTACGCGCCGGCCCGGCGCATGTCGAGCAGACCGGCGGCGCCGTCGCGGCCCATACCGGTCAGGATCACGCCGACCGCGTTCTTGCCCGCATGCTGCGCGGCCGAGCGGAACAGCACGTCGACCGACGGCCGGTGACGGTTCACCGGCGGCTCGTCCGACAGATGCGCAATATAGTTCGCGCCGCTGCGCGCGAGCAAAAGGTGCGCGTGGCCCGGCGCGATATACGCATGGCCCGGCAGCACGCGCTCGCCATGCTCGGCTTCCTTCACGGTGATGCGGCACAAACCGTTCAGACGCTGCGCGAACGACTTCGTGAAACCAGGCGGCATGTGTTGCGCGATCAGCACCGCCGGTGCGTCCGGCGGCAGCGGCACCAGCACTTCGCGAATCGCCTCGGTACCGCCGGTCGAGGCGCCGACGATGATCAGCTTCTCGGTACTGACGAGCGGATTGTTGAACATCGGTGCCGGCGTAGCAGCATGCGCGGCGGCATGTGCGCCACCCGCAGCGGCATGCGCGGCCGGCGCCGCCTGGCGCACGCGCGCGCGGGCCGCGGCGCGCACCTTGTCGGCGAGCTTTTCCGCATATTCGAGCATGCCGTCGCGAATGCCGACGCGCGGCTTCGTGACGAAATCGACCGCGCCCAACTCCAGCGCGCGCAGCGTGATTTCCGAGCCGCGCTCGGTCAGCGACGACACCATCACCACCGGCATCGGCCTCAACCGCATCAGCTTTTCGAGAAAATCGAGGCCGTCCATGCGCGGCATTTCGACGTCGAGCGTCAGCACGTCCGGGTTATGCTGCTTGATCAACTCGCGCGCCACCAGCGGGTCCGGTGCGGTGGCGACCACCTCCATATCCGGCTGGCTGTTGATGATCTCGGTCATCAGGCTGCGAATCAGCGCCGAATCGTCGACGCACAACACCTTGATCTTTTGCACAGTAATCACGCCTCCTCTGCGGTCCGCGCATTTTTGGAATCGTTGTCGCGGCCGCTTGCGCCGAACAGCTCGATACGGGGTCTGGCGGGCGCCGCGCCCGCCGCTGCGGTTGCCGATGTCCCTGCCAGCGTCGCTGGGCGCCCGCCCGCGCCGCTCGTGCCCGGCGCGGGACGCCCGGCGCTGAACAGTTCGACGCGCGCACGCGCTTTCGCGAGCCGCTCGGCGCGCGCCTCGGCAGTCTGCCGGGCCAGCACGCGCTCGCGCTCCGCCACTTCCGGGTCTTGCTGCAACCCGAGCTTTTTCACCATCACCTGGCCGGTGCGCGGCAGGAACGCGACCTTGCGCGGATGCGCGCCCTGCAGGTCTTCGGCGACGATGCGGATCTTCTCCAGCGCCAGATAGCGGCGCACGAATTCCGAATTGCGATCGCCGATGTTCATCGTCGTCATGCCGGCCAATACCGCCGCGCCGCCGAACACTTTCGCCTCGAGGCGTTCGCGCCGGCCGCCGGCCTTGATCAGTTCGTTGATCAGCACTTCCATCGCGTAGGCGCCGTAGCGCATCGCGTCGGAGGCCGCCTGGACCACTTCGGCGCCGTCGTCGGGCAACATGAAGTGGTTCATGCCGCCGATGCCGGCGGTGCGGTCCTGAATGCAGGCCGCCACACACGAGCCGAGCACGGTGACGAGCACCATGTCTTCGTTGGTCGTGTAGAACTCGTTGGGCAACAACTTCACGCCGGGACGCTTGAAGTGGTTGTCGTAATACAGGTTGTTGGCGATCGGCAGTCCGCTCATGCGCTCACCTCATTGAGCGGGCCGTGCGAGCGCGCGCCGTGATGCGGGCGCGCCGGCGCCGCTTCGTCGCGCGTCAGTTCGTAGACGGTCTGGCCGCGCAGCCGGAACGCCTGCGTCACGTAGGTGAAATTCTCCGAGTGCCCAGCGAACAGCAAACCGCGCGGCTTGACCAGCGGCTCGAAGCGCGACAGCACCTGCGCCTGGGTCGGCTTGTCGAAATAGATCATCACGTTGCGGCAGAAGATCGCGTCGAACGGGTTGCGCAAACCGTAGTCCCGGTCGGTCAGGTTCAGCTGCTCGAAGCGGATCATCGCGCGCAGTTCCGGGCGCACCTTCACGAGACCAGCGTGTCCGCCCGTGCCGCGCAGAAAGAAGCGCTTCAGACGCTCCGGCGACAGATGCCGCACCTGCTCGAACTGGTAGACGCCGGCGTCGCATTTGGCGAGCACCTGCGTGTCGATGTCGGTGGCAAGCACGGTGGCCTGACGCGCGGCGCTTTCGCCGAGCGCTTCGACCAGCGTCATCGCGATCGAATACGGCTCCTCGCCGGTCGAGGCGGCCGAGCACCACACGGAAACCGGCTGCGGCCGCTTGGCGATGAACTCCGCCAGAATCGGGAAGTGATGCGCTTCGCGAAAGAAGGCGGTCAGGTTAGTGGTCAGCGAGTTGGTGAACGCTTCCCACTCGGCCGGATCGTCGCCCGCTTCCAGCTGGTCAAGGTACAGGCGGAAGCTGTCCAGACCGAGCGCGCGCAGACGGCGCGCCAGCCGGCTATACGCCATATCGCGCTTGTGGTCCGACAGCGAAATGCCGGCGCGGCGGTAGATCAGCTCGCGAATCCGGGTGAAGTCCGCCGACGTGAACTCGAAGTCGCGACCGGCCTCGCCGCTGCGCGGCGCGTCGGTGCGGCCAGTCTTCTGCGGTGTGCGCAAGTCGCTCATCGATCCCTCTGCAACGGCGTAATGCTGCTCACCGCAATAGCGCTCACCCGCGATGCACGGACTCGCACAGGCGCGCCGTGAAGGCCGCGCGTTGCGCCATGTCGCCCGTCAGTGGGCGCGATTCCGTGCTTCTGCATGTCCGCCTCGATCCTTCTAGAACGTTTCCCAGTCCGCGTCGGCGCTGGCTGCCGTGGCGGCGGCCGGCGCCGCTGCGCCGCGTGTCAGCACCGGACGCTTCAGTACCGGTTCGGTACGGCCGGCCGGGGCGTCGTGCTTCGGCTGTGCCGGCTCGGCGTGCGTGCTGCCGTGTGCGGTCTGGGCGGTGTGCTGCTGGCCGCTGCGCGCCGGCTTTGCTGCCGCTTTGCTTGCGGATGCAACCGTCGCGGCCGCCGCGCTGTGCGCAGCCACGCCGTGCGAAGCCGCGCCATGCGCAACCGCCTGCGAACGCACCGCGTCGCGCGCCGGCTGGGCCGAGGCCGCACCGAACCCGGCGTGGCTCGTGCCACCCACCCGCCATGTCGCCACCACGTTGCGCAACTGACGCGTCTGTTCTTCCAGCGATGCCGCCGCAGCCGCAGCCTGTTCGACGAGCGCCGCATTCTGCTGCGTCACGTCGTCCATCTGGCTCACCGCGCGATTGACCTGCTCGATACCGCCCGACTGCTCTTCCGATGCCGCGCTGATCTCGCCCATGATGTCGGTCACGCGGCGCACGGCCTGCAGAATCTCTTCCATCGTCGTGCCGGCGCGGCCGACCAGTTCCGAACCGTTCTGCACCTTCGAGGCCGAATCGCCGATCAGTTCCTTGATCTCCTTCGCGGCGCTCGCGCTGCGCTGCGCGAGGCTGCGCACTTCGCCTGCCACCACCGCGAAGCCGCGGCCCTGTTCGCCGGCGCGCGCCGCTTCGACGGCCGCGTTTAGCGCGAGGATATTGGTCTGGAACGCGATGCCTTCGATCACGCCGATGATGTCGACCACCTTGTTCGAGCTCGCCGCGATATCGCGCATCGTCACGACGACTTCGTTGACCACCTCGCCGCCGCGCGTTGCGATATCCGACGCATTGACGGCCAGCTGGCTCGCCTGCCGTGCGTTTTCCGCGTTCTGGCGCACCGTGCCGGTCAGCTGATCCATGCTCGACGCGGTCTCCTGCAGCGATGCGGCCTGCTGCTCGGTGCGCTGCGACAGATCGGTATTGCCCATCGCGATTTCGCGCGCACCGGTGTCGATCGATTCGGTACTGCTGTGTACCGCCTTCACCAGCGCGGACACACCGTCCTGCATCTTGCGGATCGCCTTGAACAGGCGGCCCATTTCATTGCGGCTTTGCGTATCGATGTTTTGTGTCAGATCGCCGGTGGCGATCCGCTCGAAGCACGCGATCGCATCGTTCAGCGGCCGCACGATCATGCCGCGCAGCGCGAGGCGCACTGCGACCAGCATCACCAGCGCGATCACGATGCCGCCGATGATCAGTGCGCGCATCGTTTCCATATGCGCGATCGCGTGGTCGCGATGCTGGTTCGCACGGTCCTGCAGTGCCTTGACGAGCGGCGCCGACGCGTTGTCGAACGCGACGAACATCGGGCTGATCTGCGTATTCGCGATCTTGCGGTAAGTGGTCAGGTCGACGTCGCGCAGCGCGGTCAGTTCGACCTGCACACCGTCGTGCACCAGCGTCGCGCGGCGCGCCGCGGCTTCGTCGATTAGTTGCTGATCGACACCTGTCTTCGGCAGCGCTGCGAAGGTCTGCCACGCTTCGTTCGAGCGGTTGAACAGTTCCTGCGCGCGATCGAGTGCCTGCTTCGCCTGGTCCAGTTCACCGTCGCTCAGCAGACCGCTCGCGCGATCCAGCGATACGCGCCCGCGCAGCAGATACGACGACGTATCGTTGAGCGCGCGCGTCGCCGCGAGGTCGCCGCCGGCAATCTCGGCGAGGCCGTTGCTCGCGCGTTCCAGCGCGTACAGGCCCAGGCTGCCGACCAGCACCGTCAGCAGCACCAGCACCGCGCCCATTGCAGTCAGCGTTGCGCGGATCGACCACCGGTTGAACATGTTTCTCTCCCGACTCGCCGTTTGCTCAGACGCTGAGCGCCTCGATCAGCGCCATTTCGCGGCTGGTCATCAGCTTCTCGATGTCCATCAGGATCAGCATGCGGCCGTCGACCGTGCCGAGGCCGGTCAGGTATTCGGTGGTCAGCGTCGCGCCGAATTCCGGCGCCGGCATGATCTGGTCGGCGGTCAGCGTCAGCACGTCGGACACGCCGTCCACCACCATGCCCACCACGCGATGCGCGACGTTCAGGATGATCACGACCGTCTGATGGTCGTACTCGACGCGCCCGAGGTGAAACTTGATGCGCATGTCGACGATCGGCACGATGATGCCGCGCAGGTTGATCACGCCCTTGATGAACTCCGGCGCATTCGCGATGCGCGTCACGCTGTCGTAGCCGCGGATTTCCTGCACCTTCAGGATGTCGATGCCGTATTCCTCGGCGCCGAGCGTAAAGACGAGGAACTCCTGGCCGCCGGCTTCGTTTTGCGCTGCATCGCGGCGGCTCACGGCGCCGCTCATGGCCGGGTTGATCGATTGAATGTCTGCCACGTTAGCCCCCAGAAAATTTGGGAATGAGTTGATCCATGTATCGTTGGTCGGTGCCGGGCGCGCTTACGCGAGTGCCAGTGCACCGTGTGCAGCGCGCGTTTCGCGATTCAGCGCCGCCACGTCGACAATCAGCGCGACGCTGCCGTCGCCGAGAATGGTCGCCGCGGAGATGCCGTGCACCTTGCGGTAATTCGTTTCGAGGTTCTTCACGACCACCTGCTGCTGGCCCACCAGTTCGTCGATCAGCATCGCGAAACGGCGGCCTTCGGTTTCCATGATCGTGACGATGCCCTGCGTCGGATCGGTGCGCGCGCCCTCGACGGTGAACACTTCGTGCAGCGCGACCAGCGGCAGGTATTCGCCGCGCACGCGCACCACGCGCTCGCCGTTGGCGACCGTGTAGATGTCTTCGGCACGCGGCTGCAGCGACTCCATCACGAAGTTCAGCGGCAGAATGAAGATCTCGTTGCCGACCTTCACCGACATGCCGTCGAGAATCGCCAGCGTCAGCGGCAGCACGATGCGCGTGGTGGTGCCCTTGCCGGCGTGCGACGTGATCTCGACGTGGCCGCCCATCGACTGGATGTTGCGCTTGACCACGTCCATGCCGACGCCGCGGCCCGACACGTCGGTGACCTGCTCGGCCGTCGAGAAGCCCGGCATGAAGATCAGGTTCCACACCTCTTCGTCGCTCATCGTGTCGCTGACCGACATGCCCTGCTTCTGCGCCTTCGCGAGAATCTTGTCGCGGCGCAGGCCGGCGCCGTCGTCGCTCACTTCGATCACGATGTTGCCGCCATGGTGCGCAGCCGACAGCACCAGCTGGCCGGTGCCGTCCTTGCCCGACGCGCGGCGCGCTTCAACGGTTTCGATGCCGTGGTCGAGGCTGTTGCGCACGAGGTGCGTCAGCGGATCGATGATGCGCTCGATCAGGCTCTTGTCGAGTTCGGTCGCCTGACCGAAGGTGACGAGCTCCACTTCCTTGCCGAGCTTCGCCGCGAGATCGCGTACCAGCCGCGGGAAGCGGCTGAATACGTAATCCATCGGCATCATGCGGATCGACATCACGGCTTCCTGCAGATCGCGCGCGTTGCGCTCGAGCTGCGCCATGCCGTTGAACAGCCGGTCGTGCAAAGCCGGATCGAAGGTGCTGGTGGTTTCCGCGAGCATCGCCTGCGTAATCACCAGTTCTCCGACCAGGTTGATCAGCTGGTCGACCTTTTCGACGCCGACGCGGATCGAGCTGCCTTCCGCGCTGGCCGCGGCGGCAGCTGGACGTGCCTTGCGTTCCTGGTCCGCAGCGGCCGCGGCGGCAGGTGCCGGAGCCGGCGCAGGCGCGGCGGCGGGCGCCGGAGCGCTTGCCGCAACCGGCGCCGCGCTCGCGGCGGGCGCAACGGCAGCCGGTGCGGGCGCCGCCGGCACGGCTGCCGGCACTGCAACCGGCGCCGCTGCCGGCGCCGCTGCCGGCGCTGCCACTGCCGCGGCGGCCGGTTCCACTGCTGCCGCTACCGCTTCAGCGGGCGCTTCGCCGGTGTCCGCCGGCGCCGCGCCGCGACCGACCGAGATCTGGCTCTCATCGATCACGAAGCAGCACACCGCGACGATATCGTCGGACGGCACATCGGTTTCCAGCCACAACGTCAGATCGCTACCGGCCTTGATCTGGCCGACGATCTGTCCGAGGTTGCCCAGTTCTTCTGCGAGCAGAGCCTCGTCCTTCTCCCCAACGCCCCGTAGCGTAATTTTCAGATGGGGACCGGCGGCGGCGTCTGCTGCGCCGCTCGGTGCCGGTGATGCTGCCTGTACTGCTTGAGTGCTGTGTGTCGAGCTACCTGCGTGCACCGCCTCGACCGCCTGGTCGACCACGTGCTCGGGCGGCGTGCCGGCCGGCAACGGCGCGGCGGCGGCCGGTGCGCTTTGCGTGGCGGTAGCCGCCGGTGCCGGCGCTGCCGCGGCCGGTGCTTCGGCGCCAAAGCGGTTCTCCGCGTTCAGCCGCTCGAGCTTCGCGCAGATCGCGGCCGCGACCGCCGCGTCCGGCTCCTGGCTCGCCCGGTAATCGGTGAGCTGCCCCGACAGCACGTCCTTCGTCTCGAGGAACGTGTCGATCATGTCCTTGCGCAGCACCAGTTCGTTGTTGCGCGCGCGGTCGAGCAGCGATTCGAGGATGTGCGTGGTCTCGGTCAGCGCGGTGAAGCCGAACGTCGCTGCGCCGCCCTTGATCGAATGCGCGGCGCGGAAAATCGCGGCGAGGTCCTCTGGGTCCGGACGGCCGACGTCGAGATTGAGCAGCAACTGCTCCATCTGCGCGAGCAGTTCGTCCGCTTCGTCGAAGAACGTCTGGTAGAACTGTGTGATATCGAGTGTCATGCCTGTTTCACCGCGAATGATTCTGTCTGCTGGTCTCGTCGTGCTTTTGTGCTGTTGCGTTGCTGCTTGCTGCGTGTTGCCTGCTGTGCTGTCATGCCGTACTGCCTGATGTGCCGCGTGCCGGGTTGAATCGGCATCATTGCTCGCCGAGCGTCGCGACCAGTTCGGTCAGCAGGTCCGGGTCGAGCGGCTTTTCGATCCAGCCGGTTGCGCCCGCTGCACGCGCCGCGGCCTTGAACGGCTCGCCCGATTCGGTGGTCAGCAACAGGATCGGCGTACCTTCGTAGGCCGGGTTCGCGCGCAACTCGACGATCAGGTCGACGCCGGTCTTGCCTGGCATGTGCTGATCGGTCAGCACCAGATCGAATGCCATCGCCAGCGCGTGCTCCAGCCCTTCGTTGCCGTCCGCCGCCACCGTCACTTCGTAACCCGCCGACGTCAGCGTCGCCGAGAGAATCTCCCGCATCGCCGCCGAATCGTCGATCGCAAGAATCTGCCTGATCATGAAAACCTCGCTGTGTCCCCTGTGCCGGCTTATCGGGCCGGCGCCGCCAACGGCTGCGCAGGAATGTCCTGCAGCAGCGGCGCTGCGTCGGCCGCCGAACCGTTGGCGTCGTTCGACAGCGTCGTGGTGGTCGTGTCGTCGTGCATCATCTGGTCTTCCGACTTCTTGTTCAGCACGATGATGCTGATGCGCCGGTTCTCCGGATCGAGCGGATCGGCCTTGTTCAGGTTCTGCGTCGACGCGAGGCCGATCACGCGCAGCACCTTCGCTTCGTCCATGCCGCCGGCCACCAGCTCGCGCCGCGAGGCGCTCGCGCGGTCCGCCGACAGCTCCCAGTTGCTGTAACCCTTCTCGCCGCCCGCGTACGGCACCGCGTCGGTGTGGCCCTGCACGACGATGCGGTTCGGCACGTCGTTCAGCGTCTTGCCGATCTCGCGCAGGATGTCGCGCATATACGGCTCGACTTCGTCCTTCGCGGTGGCGAACATCGGCCGCTTCTGCGAATCGACGATCTCGATGCGCAGGCCCTGCAGCGTCGAATCGATGCGGATCTGCTGCTTGAACTGGCGCAGCACCGGGTTCGCCTGGATCGCGGCCATCAGCTTCACCTGCAGATCGTGCAGGCGCACCTGTTCGCGGCGTTCGAGCTGGCCTTGCAGCTGCGCCGCGGCCTGGTCGTCGTTATGCGCGACCGAGTGCGTGCCGTTGCGCGTCGTGCCTTCGGTCTGGCGCATCACGCCTTCCCGGTCGGTCGAGATGTCGCGGCCGCCCGCGTGCACGATGCTCGAATCCGTCGAACTGCGGTCGCCGCCCCACAGCGTGATCTTCAACGGCTCGTTGAAGTAGTCGGCGATGCCCTTCAGCTGCACCGTGCTCGCCGAACTCAGCAGCCACATCAGCAGGAAGAACGCCATCATCGCGGTCATGAAGTCCGCATATGCGAGCTTCCATGCGCCGCCGTGGTGGCCCTTTCCTTTCGGCGCCGAACGTTTCACGACGATCGCGCGATCTTTTTCCTTGCTCATCGGCTGCTCCGGCTTCGCCCTGATCCGTTCCAGTTAGTCCTTACTTCGCCCTGATTTCGCTGTTGCGTGGCTTTACTTCGCCTTCACGCGGCGCACGTGCTCTTCGAGTTCCGCGAACGACGGACGCTCGGTCGAGAACAGCACCTTGCGGCCGAACTCGACGGCGATCGCCGGCGCATAGCCGTTCAGGCTCGCGAGGATCGTCACCTTGATGCACTGGAACATCTTGGTCGACTCGGTCACGCGCTGTTCCGCGACGCTCGCGAGCGGCCCGATCAGCCCGTACGAAAGCAGAATGCCGAGGAAGGTGCCGACCAGCGCCTGCGCGATCATCTGGCCGAGAATCGCCGGCGGCTTGTCGGCGGAAGCCATCGTGTGCACCACGCCCATCACCGCCGCGACGATGCCGAACGCTGGCATCGCGTCACCGATCTTCTGCAGCGCGTGGCTCGGCGCCTCGCCTTCCGCGTGGTGCGTTTCGATCTCTTCGTCCATCAGGCTTTCGATTTCGAACGCGTTCATGTTGCCGCCCACCATCAGCCGCAGGTAGTCGGTCAGAAATTCCACGATGTGGTGGTCCGCCAGGATCTTCGGGTACTGCGTGAAGATCGGGCTCTTTTCCGGATCGTCGATGTCGGCCTCGAGCGTCAGCGTGCCTTCCTTGCGTGCCTTCGCGAGCAGCACGTACAGGAGGCCCATCAGCTCCATATAGACGTCCTTGTTGTACTTCGAGCCTTTGAACAGTGTCGGAAGCACTTTCACGGTCGCCTTGATGGTCTTCATCCCGTTGCCGAGAATGAAGGCACCGACGCCCGCTCCGACGATCATCAGCACTTCGACGGGCTGCAGAAGTGCGCCCAGGTGGCCGCCCTCCAGCGCATAGCCGCCGAAGACGGACAGCAACGTCACGAGTGTTCCCAAGAAAATCAGCACTGCCGGGCCCCCAGAAGTAAGGCGACGGAGATCGTCGATGATTGCGTTTACGGCAGGGCAACGGAAAACCTTTGCGGGAAACACAAAGGGCCGCCCCCGTGTAAACCTTGGGGCGGAATGCGCCGCGCACCGCGAGGGTGCGGGAGTGGTGGGTGGCCTGCGGGGCAGCCCTGGACGGCCCCGCTATGCGCCGTACCTCAAGCCGTCGCGCGAGCCCGCTCGTCGGCGGCCTTGCGGGTCTTGCCGGCGCGCGACGGCGGCTGACACAATCCGCAGACGAAACCGGCCTGCGGGTCGTGCGCATGGGCGACGAAATGCCCGCCGCAGCGCGTGCACTGCGTCAGCTGCAGCATGCCAGAGTCGAAAAAGCGCACCAGCGTCCATGCGCGCGTCAGGCTGAGCGCCGGCTCGTCGCCATGCATCTGCATGTGCTCGAGGTACAGCCGGTAACCCTTGACGATCGACTGGATCGTGCCGCAGCCGCCACAGCCCGCCATGAAACGGTAAATGTTGTAGAACAGCGACGAATGGATGTTCGGCTGCCAGGTCATGAACCAGTCGGTCGAGAACGGCAGCATGCCTTTCGGCGGCGACTCGCCCTTCAGCTCCTTGTAGAGCTTGATCAGGCGGTCGCGCGACAGGCTGGTTTCCGCCTCGAGCAACTGCAGCCGCGCACCGAGTTCGATCAGTTCGATCGCGAGCGTAATCTCGCGAACTTCAGACACGACGCTCCTGGTGGCCATGCGTCATGCATTCCTTGCCGTTGCCGGCGTTGGGTTGGTTGCGACGGTCAGGGCGCCGGGCGGCACTCCGCTGGGCGGCGTGTCGCCGGACGCGGTCTTCAACCGAACTGCCCGATGGGCTGGCTCGCCATCAGGATCGCCGAGTGCGCCTGACTGACGGCGGTCGGCTTGCCCTTGTCGGCAAGCGAAGAAAGAATCGCGTGGTCGTCGAAACGGAAACGGCACAGCAGCTGGTTCGATGCCGACAGTTTTACCGTTTGCGCGAGCGTCAGATTCACGAGCACATCTGCGAGTTGCTCCGAGATCCCCATGCGGAACATGCCCATCGCCTTGTCGTCGCGCAGCAGACGCTGGGCGAGCAACAGATACGACAGGTTCACTTCCTTGATCTCATTGAGCATGTCACTACTAGCGACGGTAGCGCTCATGATTTCCCCCGAATTTTTTGAAGCTTTGGCCTTGATGCTTTGACTGGTCTTGTCTTGTGGTACTGGCGGACGCGAAATCGTTTGCTCGCCTGTGTCTGTGCGGTCCGACACATTCGGCTTCGCTCTATGGCCCTGCAGCATTGTGTCCGCAGCGAATACGCACGAAAAGCGGACATATGCCCTGTCGGCGCGCCGGAATAGTCCATTAATGCTGTAGGAATTTTTCCTACAAAACGACGCTCTGGATGGGGAGGAAAGATACTGCTGAGGCGGGGTCGTGGCGGGGCTTCGAGGCGAGCGAATTATAGGGTTTTTTCATCCTGCCGCAACAATCGACGTGTAACGGCCAAGCCTTGCGCTTGCCTTGCGGGAGCGCATCGCCGATCATGGCCGGCGCCCGCAAAGCCTTGTCGAGCAAGCGTCCCGCAGCTTACGAAATAGTTGCAACAGCGCGTGTTTCCCGCTGTAACAACATTAAGTGTTTGAAAAATAGGTCGAATTGTCGGGCTGGATATCGATAATTGAGCTTAAGGGATAACCCGATTCGGCTTCCGGGCCGCCATCGGGCGAGTGCAGGCACTGCGCACCGCCCGTCCGTCCGACCGGCAGTTTCGCTTCAGCCGCGCCACAAGTGCCGCGGCGCGAAATGGCCCTCAGAACAGGAGTCAATCAATGCGAATCGCACAAATCGCGCCGCTTTACGAAGCCGTTCCTCCGAAGCTCTATGGCGGCACCGAGCGAGTGGTGTCCTATCTGACCGAGGCGCTGGTCGACCTCGGCCACGACGTGACGCTGTTTGCAAGCGGCGATTCGGTTACGTCTGCGAAGCTCGAGGCAGCCTGGCCGCGCGCGCTGCGCCTCGACCCGACGATCCGCGACGCGATGGCGCCGCACATGCTGCTGCTCGAACGCGTGCGCCGCATCGCGCATGAATTCGACGTGCTGCACTTTCATCTCGACTACCTGCCGTTTCCGCTGTTCACGCAGCTGGATACGCCGTTCGTCACGACGCTGCACGGCCGCCTCGACTTGCCGGAACTGCAGCCGGTGTTCGACACGTTCCCCGATGCGCCGGTGATTTCGATTTCCGATTCGCAGCGCCAGCCGCTGCCGCAGGCGAACTGGCTGAACACGATCTATCACGGTCTGCCGGACCAGCTGCTGACTCCGCAAACGCACCGGAAGCCGGAATATCTGGCGTTCCTCGGCCGCATCTGCCCGGAAAAGCGGGTCGACTCGGCAATCCGTATCGCCGCGCAAAGCGGCCTGCCACTGAAGATCGCCGCGAAGGTCGACAAGGCTGATATGGAGTATTACAAGGCCGAGATCGAGCCGCTGCTGTCGCAGGCGCACGTCGAGTTCGTCGGCGAGATCAATGAGGCGCAGAAACCGGAATTCCTGTCGGGCGCCAAGGCGCTGCTGTTCCCGATCGACTGGAGCGAGCCGTTTGGCCTCGTGATGATCGAATCGATGGCGTGCGGCACGCCGGTGATCGCCTTCAACCGCGGCTCGGTGCCGGAAGTGATCGACCACGGCGTGACCGGCTTCATCACCGAGGACGTGCAAGGCGCAGTGGCAGCGGTGCAACGTCTCGACGAACTGTCGCGTACCCGCATTCGCGAGCAATTCGAACGCCGTTTCAGTGCGAAAACGATGGCCCAGAATTATGTCGACGGCTACACGACGCTGGTGGAAGCGGCACAACGGCCGATTCTGCGTCGTGTCGCGGCGGGCTAAAACGCCAATCGGTATTTGCGCATACGCGCTGGTATAAACGGCAATGTAAAACGTTTGCGCAAACTGAAAACAACGTGGATCAACAGTTGATTCACAAAAAAGCCGTCCTCGCAGGGCGGCTTTTTTTATTGCGAAGGGCAACCGGAGTGCGACGGCTTTACTGTCTCAGGCTCGCCGACAGTCGGCTTTAGACACCGTTCACCGCAATTTCAATTGGCCCGACAGCGGCACCGGTGTCGCGCTATTGCGCACTAATGCGACGCGCACTAATGCAGGTTCGCATTGGTTGTGCGGCCCGTCCACTCCAGGTGGACGGTTACGCAATAGCCATACGGCCCAATTACGACTGGCCGATCAGGAAGCGCTCGCGGCTCTTGCCGGCAATCCACTTCGGCGGCTTGCCGCGGCCGCTCCACGTGCTGCCAGTCTTGGGATCGCGGTACTTCGGCGGCAGCGGCGCCTTCTTCGGCGGGCGGCCGCGACGGGCCGCCGCCGCAAAACCGAGGTCTTGCGGCGTCAAACCGTATTCGGCGATCTGCCGTTGAATCTCTGCGATCACATTGCCGACTTCGACACGGCGTGCTTCTTCCGCTTGAGCCTGCAGCTTGGCGATCTGCGTCTTCAGATCTGCGTATTGAGACATTTCGGCCTCCCTTTTTGTCAAACCCCGTTGGTTCGGAGATTAGCGTTGTTTAATCGAATCCGCAACGTACGGAAAAGCATTTTACGCGAAATCGTCTGATAATTTTTACGAAAGAAACGGTTAAATGCTCTGCAAATTTTACGAAGAATAAGTGGGAAGACTCGCCACCAATTAACCAAATTTGACACCGGCATTGAAAAAACCTCTGTTCGAATGCGCTCCAATGCGGTTAATCGGTTGAGAGCGGGCGAATCTCGCGGCGTGCGTTCGGAGGCCGCAGCTTCGAAGTCGGGGGTGTTCAATGGGATATCGCGCCGCAATGTGTCGACGCAGATTAAACGGATCGCACAGATGTAAGGTACGTTTACGGTCGATGTAATGCAGATGGCCGTATTGTTGCCCGTGCCGAGTGCCGCGGAAGGGCGCCAGCGGTCGGTATCGCCTGCGTGTGGCCGTTGCGGCCGCGTGGCGATCACCGGTTCGGCGCGGCTCGGCGAGGCATGCGCGACCTTGCACTCCGTAACAACTGCTCGCAGCGTGCAATGTCCTCAGTGCGTAGATTGGTCCTTGTGCGACAGACGTCGCGTCAAGGGAGAACCAGATGAAACGCACCGTGATTCAACTGCTGGTCGCAACCGGTGTTGCAGCC
>DATLOW010000412.1:0-2758 GCA_035536055.1 Paraburkholderia sp.
CACCGCCAGTTTCGTCTATCGGCTCGAAGCAGGCGGCTGGGCGGCCGAGCAGGCGCGCACGCTGCTGCGCATGCAAACGCCCGCACAACGCGAAGAATCGATTCAGGCCGAACTGCGCTCGGTCAATCTGAGCGGCAATGCCACGCTGGCCACCAATGGCCTCGATACGACCGACGGCCCGCTGATCATCACAATGAAGGGCACGCTCGAAGATTTCGTGCTGCCGGGCGCCGCCGCATCGATTCCGGCGCTGACCAGTTTCGTCGGCGGGTTTCAGTCGGATGCGCGCTACTGGCTTGGTGAACGGCAGCGCACACAGCCGTTCATCTGCCGCAACGTGGCACTACACGAACACGCGCGGATTGCACTGCCCGCGAATTTCCAGGTGCTGGATATACCCGAAGCCGCGCAAGCGGATGATCGGTTCGTCGGCTTCCGCTCGAGCTACAGCTACGATCGCGCGTCAAACGTGATCACGATGACGCGCGACGGCAGCACGCGCTTTGCCAGCGAAGTGTGCTCGCCCGACGAGTTCGCGCAAATGCGCGCCGGCATGGAAACCATCGGCCGCGATGTGCGGGCGCAGGTGATCGTCAAATCGACGCTGCCGGACGACGCACACGCGCGCACGGCTGCGCAGACTGCATCGAACCATACACGCCGCAGCGAGTCAGCTGGTGCCGTGTCAAGCCAACCGAAAGTCGTCGCCGAAGCGCCATGACGGCGCCCTGAGGGCGCTAAGGGTGCCTTGAGCGCGCGCCGCAGCGAACACACGATGGCCGACGCATCTCACACCGGCCACAACGGTCCTTCCTGCATCGCGCCGATCTGCTCGCGCAATTCGAGAATGCGATCTTCCCAATAGCGCTGCGTGTTGAACCACGGAAACGCAACCGGAAACGCCGGATCATTCCAGCGCCGCGCGAGCCACGCCGCGTAGTGGATCAGCCGCAACGTGCGCAGCGCTTCGATCAGATGCAGTTCACGCGGCTCGAACTCGCAAAAGTCCTCGTAGCCTGCCAGCAGGTCGGTCAGCGCGCGTGACGCCTCGTTGCGCTCGCCCGGCAGCAGCAGCCATAAATCCTGCACGGCCGGTCCCATTCTGCTGTCGTCGAAGTCGACGAAATGCGGACCCGCGTCAGTCCACAACACATTGCTCGGATGGCAATCGCCGTGCATGCGCAGCATGTCGATTGCGCCGGCACGTTCGAACGCCTGTTCGACGCCCTCCAGCGCGAAATTCACCGCCGCAAGCCATGCTTCACGCACGTCCGCCGGCACGAAGCCTTCGGTCAGCAGAAAATCGCGCGGCTCGTAGCCGAACGTCTGAATGTCGAGCGCGGGCCGCTCGACGTAACGCTGCGTGCGGCCCACCGCATGAATGCGTCCGATGAAGCGCCCAAGCCACTCGAGCGTATCGCGCCGATCCAGATCCGGCGCGCGGCCACCGCGGCGCTCGAAGATCGAAAAGCGAAAGCCTTCGAATTCATGCAGCGTGCGGCCATCGAATACGCGCGCCGGCACGGCTGGAATTTCGCGTTCGACAAGCTCGGCGACGAACGCGTGCTCTTCGAGAATCGCCGCATCTGTCCAGCGTTGTGGCCGGTAGAACTTCGCGACCACCGGCGCGCCGTCTTCGACGCCGATCTGGTACACACGGTTCTCATAGCTATTGAGCGGCAGCATGCGGCCATCGGTGCGCACGCCGACCGTGGCCAACACGTTGTCGAGCGCATCGAGCACACGTTCCGGCGTAAGCCGGGCGAAGGGGACAGCGGAGCTGTCCTCGAGATCGTCAGTTTCTTCGTTCATGCCCGCATTGTGCGCCGCGCCGTCGTCTGTGACGAGCGTTGCAGTGCAAAACGCGGACCGCTGAGGTCTAGTGAACCTGCGCGCCTGCCGGACGCACGAGGTCGCCGGTATCGATCAGGTCTTCGAGGAAGAACGGCTCCGTGGCCAGTTGCGCGGACGTGCCGGGCTCGCCTGCATACCACGTCACCATGGCCATGTCGCCGAGAATACGCATCACGATGCCGCGTGCGCCTTGCGGCACAGCGATATGGACGGATCGAACAATAGAACCGACTTGCATGATATTTCCCCGTTCCATCTGCCGGCTTTATGATTGCGCCGGTCAATGTGACGATAAAAGCGCCCACTCGTACCAAACGTTGTGCACGCACCCGATTCGCGAAGAACAAGGCAGGCTCATAGTTACCACTGCTTTGTTACGTCCTCATTGATACCACATTACGCGCGCGTTTAAACCATAAACAAAAAGGGCGTGGCCATTAATTCATTGGTATCGGCCATAAATCCGACTTACGAAACGCTAACTTGTAACGTGCAGTAACGGTTCGATGATAAACCGTCCAGCACGCCTCTCTCAAAACTGGACATGTAGACTACGATACGCGTTATATTTCCGTCGCGCGCGGCGGGCGGCTTGCCACCGCTAGCGCTACGCCCGCTGCCTCGGCGGCGTCGTCCCCCTCGGCCCTCAACGGACCGCACCGTACATGTGGATAGTTCGCCTCGCGCTGCGGCGCCCGTATACCTTTGTCGTTCTCGCGCTTCTACTATTGATCGTCGGGCCGCTGACGATCCTGCGCACGCCCACCGACATCTTCCCGAACATCGATATTCCGGTTCTATCGGTAATCTGGACATTCCAGGGTCTACCCGCAGACGAGATGGAACGCCGCATCGTGCTCAATTACGAGCGCGGCCTGTCGACTACCGTCAACGATATCGAGCA
>DATLOW010000413.1:0-3167 GCA_035536055.1 Paraburkholderia sp.
GCGAGATCGAGATCGCCGTCGGCCATCACGATAAACGGCGCCTTGCCGCCCAGTTCGAGCGACACCGGCGTCAGGTTCGACGCGGCGGCGGCCATGATGCGCTTGCCGGTCGGCACGCTGCCGGTCATCGACAGCAGATCGAGGTCCGGCGAGCGCGTGATCGCCTCGCCGACGCGCGCGCCGCTACCGTTGACGATATTGATCACGCCCGCCGGCACGCCTGCTTCGTCGAAGATGCGCGCCATTTCCTGAGCCGACAGCGGCGTCATCTCGTGCGGCTTCAGCACCACGGTATCGCCGGCGATCATCGCGGGCGCGACCTTGCGGGCAACCAGGACGCTCGGATAGTTCCACGGGATGATCGCGCCGACCACGCCGAGCGCGACGCGCTGGATCCAGATCTGCTCACCGGCGAAATCGGAGGGCAGGATCTCGCCCTGAATGCGGCGCGCAAACTCGGCGAAGTAGTCGAAGAATTCGGCGGTGCCGGCCACTTCGCCGCGCGCCTCGCGAATCGTTTTGCCTTGCTCGAGCACGACGACCCGTGCGAGCCGTTCCGCGTCGCGACGCACCAGCGTGGCGATGCGTTTCATGTATTGCGCGCGCTGCAGCGGCGAGCGCTTCGACCACGTAGCAAACGCGCGGCGCGCCGCGGCGATCGCCACGCCGACCTGCGCGGCCGACACCTGTTGCACGCTGTGCAGCACTTCGCCGGTCGCCGGGTTCAGCACCTCGAACGTACCGTCCTCACCTTCGACCCATTTGCCGTCGATGTACGAGCGGCTTTCGATGTCGCGTATTGCTTCCATGCGCTTTCGTAATCCTTCAGTGGAAGACCTACGGCAATCGATGGAGCGCCGTATGTCGCAGAGAACAGAACCGGCAAAAAGGAAAGCAGACGCGCGCGCGGCCCGGCCGCGCAGACGTCGTTGAGACCTGTGACCGAGTGTAGGCCAAATTGATCGCTTCGAGCATTTGGTGGTTCTACCTATGCGCGGATCGATCATGTTGCCACGCGCACGGATCGGCGGGATGCTGCGGCGCGGTGGGCGGCGCGCAGCAGACGTACGGCTCGCTGGGGCTGGCGGCAATTTTGATCGAATCGATCATTTTTACAGAAACGTGCTGCCGCGCCGGGATTCTTTCTTTTCTGTCAGCCGCTATCATCGATGATCGCCACGAAGGAGAACCACCGATGAACCGACCGGATTTCATCAGGCACTGGACCGAGCTGGAACAGGCGGATGCGAAGTGCTACCCCGGCGATACCGAGCCGATGGTGCTCGACGCGCCGTTGTCCGCTGCGCTCGGCATCACGCGTATCGGCATTCATCATGTGCGGCTGCTGCCGGGCCGCAGGACCTCGTATCCGCATGCCGAAAGCACCGAGCAGGAATTCGCGTTTGTACTGGAGGGCAAGCCGGACGTATGGATCGACGGTGTGCTGCATCCGCTCACGGTCGGCGATTCGGTGGCGTTTCCGGCGGGCACCGGGATCTGCCATACCTTCATCAACAATACGAAGGACGAAGTCAGGCTGATGGTGATCGGCGAACGTCCGCGCGACGACAACCGGATTCGCTATCCGCGCAACGAGGCGTATGAACTGACGCGCAAGGACCGCTGGGTGGACTGGCCCGCGCGGCCGATGGGCCCTCATGACGGCAAGCCCGATGGCAAACCCGATTGAGCCACGCGTTAGGTTCAGGATTCGAGCGGCAGCGCGGTAATGGCTTCGGCCACCTGGCGGAATCGCGGATACGCGTTGCGCAACGCATCGGAGCGCCGCTCGTCGGGATAGACGATTCGCCGCGGATCGGCTACCGCGGTTTCGCGTGTCGTGTCCAACCCGGCGTTCCAGCCGAGTACGCGAGCCGCAATCCGTGCCGCGCCGGCCGCAGCCAGCAGATCGGCGTCCGGATGCAGGTGCAGCGTCGTATTGAATGCGTCCGCCACGGCCTGCATGAAAACCCGGCTGCGGGTCCCACCGCCGATCGCGGCCATATTGCCCGCCGTGGCGATGTCGAGCATGTCGCCGCACCATCTGAGCGACAGCGCAATGCCGTCGAATACTGCGCGCAGCATCTGCGCACGCGTGGTCCGCGCCGAGATGCCGATGAATGCGCCATGCGACGCCAGCGTCGCGATCGGGCAACGCTCGGGCGAGATGTACGGAATGAACATCAGCGCTTCGGTGTCGCCGCTTGCAGCCGCTTCGGCGTCCAGTAGCGCGTAGAAAACTGCGGGATCTTCTTCAGGCGTGTGGCCAAGCAAGGTGAGCGCCCATGCAAGCACGTTGCCGGCATTCAGCACCGGCGCGATGCGGATCATCGCATCGGGCTCGGGTGAACACAGCGTGAACACCGTTTCCGCGGCCGGCTTTGCGTCGCCCGAGCGGATCTGATGCGCGACCCAACCGGTTGTGCCCACATACAGATAGGGCTCGGACGTATTGGCAGCGCCGGCGCCGAGCGCGGTCGCTGCGGCATCGCCTACGCCGCATATCACCGGTGTGCCGGCCATGAAACCCGTCACGGCGGATGCGCCGTTCGACACACTGCCGACCACTTGTTCGGGCGCATACAGACCTGGCATCAGGTCTTGCGCAAACTCGAAACTCTCCAGCAAATCGCGATACCAGACCCGGTCCTGCAGCAACAGCAAACCCGTAGTCGATGCCGTAGTGGGATCGCATACGGCCTTGCCGCACAGCGCGTTGATCAGATAGTCCTTCGCGCCGAATAGAACCTTGTGCGTTTGCGAATACAGTTCGGGATAGTGCTGCCTGAAGTAGATCAGCTTCGGCAGTAACGAGGCCGCGGTAGTCGGATTGCCGACCGCTTTGCGCAACGCGTCCTTGCCGAAGCGCAGATTCACGCTGTCGGCTTCTCGCGACGCGCGCACATCCGAATAAAGCAAGGCGGGGCCCAGCGGCGCGCCTTGCCGATCGATTGCGATCAGGTTTTGCATCTGGCCGGTCAGCGCGATCATCCGGATCGACGCGGCATCGATGCCACGCTGCCACCACTGCTGCGCGATATCGGTCAGCGCGCGATACCACTGCTCGGGTTGCTGCTCGACGGCGCCTTCGCTGCCGGTCCACGTCTTTAACCCCACCGACTGCGCGTGCAGCAGCGCGCCGCCCGGCGACAGCAAGACGGCTTTGA
>DATLOW010000414.1:0-15851 GCA_035536055.1 Paraburkholderia sp.
TCTGGGCAATGGCGCGAGCCTGTGCGCGCTCGCCGCGGGCCGCAGTGTCGCGAGCACGATGGGCTTTACCGCCGTCGACGGCCTGCCGATGGGCACGCGCAGCGGCAGTCTCGATCCGGGCGTGATCGTGTATCTGCTCGACGAACTGAAGATGGATGCGCGCGCAATCGAAGACCTGATCTACAAACAGTCGGGTCTGCTCGGTGTATCCGGTATCTCGGGCGACATGCGCAAGCTGCTCGCCAGCGACGCGCCGCGTGCGCGTTTTGCGATCGAGCTATACGCATACCGGATCGGCCGCGAGATCGGTTCGCTGGCGGCCGCGCTGCAGGGTGTCGATGCGCTGGTGTTTACCGCCGGTATCGGCGAGCACGCGGCCGAGGTGCGCCGGCTCGCGGCGCACTATGCGGCGTGGCTCGGCGTCGAGCTGGACACGGCGGCGAACGACAAGGGCGGTCCGTTGCTCAGCACATTGTCGAGCAAGGTCGAGGTATGGGCAATTCCCACCAACGAAGAACTGATGATCGCGCGCCACACGCGTGCGCTGATCGACGCGTTGTGAGCGAAACACGAGGAGTTCGACGATGACGCAACAAACTTCCAGTTCGGTCTTGCAAGGCATGAAGGCGCTGGTCACCGGCATCGCCAACGAGCATTCGATCGCCTACGGCTGTGCGAAAGCGTTTCGCGAGCTCGGCGCAGAGGTCGCGATCACTTATGCGGACGACAAGGCGAAGCAGTATGTCGAGCCGCTCGCGCGCGAACTGCAGGCGCCGATCTTCATGCCGCTCAATGCGACGCGCGACGAAGATTTTAGCGCCGTGTTCGGTCGTATCGCCGATGCGTGGGGCAAGCTGGATATCGTCGTGCATTCGATCGCGTGGGCGCCGAAGGACGACTTGCAGGGCGGCTTGCTGAACTGTTCGGCGCAGGGCTTTGCCACCGCGATGGACATTTCGTGCCACTCGTTCATCCGCATGGCGAAGCTCGCCGCGCCGTTGATGAAGGACGGCGGCACGCTGTTTACGATGAGCTATCACGGCGCCAACAAGGTGGTGCCGAACTACAACGTGATGGGTCCGGTCAAGGCCGCGCTGGAGGCGAGTGCGCGCTACCTCGCATACGAACTCGGTCCGCAGCGTATCCGCGTGCATGCGATCTCGCCGGGACCGCTGAAAACCCGCGCGGCGTCGGGCCTGAAAGACTTCGATCTGATGCTTGCCGAAGCGGCGGAGCGCGCGCCGCTCGGCGAACTGGTCGACATCATGGACGTCGGCTTTACCTGCGCGTTTCTGGCGACGCCTTACGCGCGGCGGCTGTCGGGTGAAACGGTTTACGTCGATGGCGGCGTGCACATCATGGCCTAGCCGGCGGGTGCCGCACCGGTTGCGCGCGCAACAACCGTCGACGCCAGCATGGAGGCATGTCGCGCGTGCGGGTCACCGTGCGGATGCAAGTGCAAGTGCAAGTGCAAGGAGAAGCAACATGGCTGAACTGTGGATCGGCAACATCGCGGACGGCACCACCGACGAAGAGATCGGCGAACTGCTGGTCAAATACGGTTTTCCGGCTTACGACCGCATCCAGCATATGCCCGGCGACGGTTCGCGCCCCGCGGCGCTGCTGAGCTTCGACAACACGGAGCCCGCGGCATTGCGGATGCTGCTGCCGCGCGTGCATCACCTGTTCTGGAAGAACCGCACGATCAACGTGCTGGTGATGCAGGAACATAGCGACTGACGCGACCGGGAGCACGCCGATGGGCATTCTGGGCCGGCTGCTGCATCGAGGCGGCGCAGCGCAGCAAGACGACGCGCGGCACACTGCTCAGACTGCGGAACGCATCGCCGCGGCGATTCCGCAACTGAAGCTCGCGCGCCAGTATCAGGCGCGTCTTGCGCCGGCCGTACGCGCTACGCTCGACCATGCTGCGCAACTGGTCGCGGCGCTGCCCGCGCCGCGCGCGGCCAATGCCAACGCGTGGAGCGCGGACCCTTATATTCACGCGTTCTTCGCAACCGCCGCCGACGTCTGCGCGACCTTCGGCCGTTCTCACGAATTGCGCGCGTGGTTCGACGAGCACTTCGACTGCGCCGAAGCGTATGCGGTGCTCGGCATGGAGATGGCCGAACGGCGCGTGCTCGGCGTTGCCGAACAGCATGGCGCGACGCGCACCGACGTCGAGCAGACCACGCTCAGCTTTAGCGATCATCGGGTACGCATCTGCGCGCGCAGCGTGGCGGAACTGCATGACGAGATCCTGCGGCGCATCGTCGACCAGTTCGCGCTCGAGGCGCTCGCGCAGATTGCGCAGGACAAGTCGCGCCGCGCGGCGCTCGAACAGCAGCGCGCGTTGCTGAAGGCACGTGCGCAGCTGCTGCAGAAGCAGGGCGCGGGCATGCACGCGATGACGTCGGCGCAGGCGCCGGCAGGGCTGGTGGAACGCGCGCGCCTGCAGCGCGAGATCGAAGCGAACGAACAGAGCCTCGCCGAACTGGGCCTGCAGAGCGACGCGATCGAACGCCAGTTCGACATCGTGCAACAGGTGTTCGCGCAACCGGCGCTGCAGACTTACGTAACGGTCAAGCGCGTGCGCCTCAACAGGATGAACGTGGTCGTCGCAGCGGGTGGCACGCAAGCGGCCGACGAACTCGAATTGCGCATCGCGCGCGTGCCGGGCGACCCAAGCGAGATGCGCGCGTTTTCCATCGTGCAGTTTCAACGCTGCGATCTGCCGCCCGCGAGCAGCCTGTTCGACGATGCCAGCCGGCTGGTGCTGTAGCGCCTTGCACGGCGCGCTTGCGTCGTATCGTCCTGAATCGCGATGCGTGCCGCTGATCCGCATGCATCGCCCAATCCACCCTTACGATTTGAGCACGACCCGCTGGCGCGGTTAAGATCGCGTGTTCAGGGCGGTTCGATGTGCGTGCCTAAGCATCCGCATTCACGTGGCATACCGCCGCTTCATTGGCTGAAACGCTTCGCGCGCGCATTTTGCGCCATCTTCACGCGTGGCTGCTACCGGCATCGGATCGACACGACTGTCGGCAGCCCGCCTGTCACTTCTCTTTCTAATGCTGGAGCGCACATCATGACTTCTTCGACGACGCCGGTCTGGTTCATCACCGGATGCTCGACCGGCTTCGGCCACGAACTGGCGCGAGCGGTGCTGGCACGCGGCTGGCGCTGCGTGGCGACGGCGCGCAACAAGGCGTCGCTTGCCGATCTTGCGGGCGACGCGGGCGAACGCCTGCTGACACTCGATCTGGACGTCACCGATGCGCAGCAGATCGCCGCAGCGGTCGAAGCGGCGCGCGCACGCTTCAACGCGATCGACGTGCTGGTCAACAATGCGGGCTACGGCTATCAGACTGCAATCGAAGAAGGCGTCGAAGCGGAAATCCGCACGCAGTTCGACGTCAATGTGTTCGGCCTGTTTGCGATGACGCGCGCGGTACTGCCGGTCATGCGCGCGCAACGTCGCGGCCATGTGCTGAACATCACGTCGCTGGCCGGCCATGCAGGCTATGCCGGATCGGGCTACTACGCGGCCAGCAAGCATGCGGTGGAAGGCTGGTCGGATTCGCTGGCGATCGAAACCGCGCCGCTCGGCATCAAGGTAACCTGCGTGGCGCCCGGGCCGTTTCGCACCGATTGGGCAGGCCGCTCACTGAAGCAGACGCCGACGCATATCGCCGATTACGCCGAAACGGCCGGCAAGCGGCTGCAGGCCACCGCTCAGGCGAGCGGCACGCAGCAAGGCGACCCGGCGCGCGCGGCGCAGGCGATGATCGCGATCACCGAAGCGGACGAGCCACCGCACAATCTGCTGCTCGGCGCGATTGCACTGGATGGCGCCACCAGGCGCCTCGAGGCGTTGCGTGCCGATCTGGACACGTGGCGTGCCACCAGCCTCGGTGCGGACTTTCCGTCCTGACCTGAGCGCGCGGCAGCGGATCGATCAAACCCTGTTCGACTAAAACCCGCTCAAGCCTCGGCATCCGGATACGGATGCCCGAGCAGCGTCGTGATTTCACGGGCCGCGCGTTTAACGAGCGGCTCGAATTCCAGCTTCATCCGTTCGGACGGCATCGTGCACACGAGCGCCGCCTCGATCTTGCCGTTCGCGCCGAACACCGGCGCGCCGATGCCGGCCAGTTGCGGTGCGCGATCGCCGGACAGCACCACCGACTGCTCGCGCCGGATCTGTTTGTACATCGCTCCCTTTGCGCCGAGATACGCGGACAGGATGCGTCCGCCCGCGCCGCGATCGAGCGGCAGCAGGTCGCCGACGTTCTGATGGTCGCGTACCGGCTGCGGCGAATCCACGCGAAACAGACACACCCGCCGGTCGCCCTGCGGCACGTAGTAGGCCGCGCTTTCCGCGGTCTGCTTGACGAGCTTACGCAGCACCGGCATCACCACGTCGGCCAGCGAAAACGTCGATGCATACACATGGTGCAGCCGCGCGACCGCCGGCCCGAGCCGATATAGCCCGTCGCCGGTGCGCACCACCAGCCCCGCGTGTTCGAGCGAGGCTAGCAGCCGCAGCACGGTGCTCTTGTACATCTGCGTGCGCTGGGCGAGTTCCATCAGCCCGACTTCGGGCTCGCCGACCGTGAACACGTCGAGCAGCGACAGCGCGCGGTCGACTGCGGCCACGCCGCCTTCGGCCGCATTCAGATCGGCCACCGATGGTTGATTGGGCTTGCGTGGCATCCGCTCGTAAACCTCCGTATGAAAGACCGCTATTTTATCTTCGGCCAACCTTTAATATAATAGAACACGATTCTATCTTTTGAAACGTCGTTCGAGCATGCGCGAAACCTGCTGCGTCGAGCGAAAGGAGCACGGATGGCTGGGCCGTTGAATGGAGTGCGGGTGCTGGACCTGACGAATGTGCTGTCGGGCCCGTTTTGCTGTCATCAGCTCGCGCATATGGGCGCGGAAGTGATCAAGGTCGAAACGCCGGGCAGCGGCGATCTGGCGCGCCAGCTCGGCGCAGATCCGGAACTGAACCGCGCGAAGATGGGCGTGTCGTTTCTCGCGCAGAACGCAGGCAAACAGTCGGTCACGATCAACCTGAAGAGCGAGCAGGGCAAGGAGGTGTTCCGGCGCCTCGTCAAAACCGCCGACGTAGTGGTCGAAAACTATCGTCCCGGCGTGATGCAGCGGCTCGGCTTCGATTTCGACACGCTGCAGGCGCTGCAGCCCGCGCTGGTGTATTGCGCGATTTCCGGTTTCGGCCAGCAGGGCGAGTTGCGCGAGGCGCCCGCCTACGATCAGATCATCCAGGGCATGTCCGGCGTAATGAGCATCACCGGCGACGCCGCGGCCGCGCCGCTGCGCGTCGGCTACCCGATTGCCGATACGATCGGCGGCATGACTGCTGCATTTGCAATCGCGGCGGCGCTGGCGCGGCAGCCGCGCGAGGCGGCCTTTATCGACGTGTCGATGCTCGAGGCAACGCTCGCGACGATGGGTTGGGCCGTGTCCAACTATCTGATCGCCGGCCAGGCGCCGCGGCCAATGGGCAACGAAAACATCACGGCGAGCCCGTCGGGTGCGTTTCAGACCGCGCAAGGGCTGCTGAATATTGCTGCCAACAAGCAGGAGCAGTTCGAGGCGCTGTGCCGCGTCGTGGGCCGTGACGAACTGATCGGCGACGCGCGCTTTGCCGAGCGGCAAGACCGGCTCAAGCATCGCTTCGAACTGAAATCGGCGCTCGAGGCGGCGCTGGCCGCGCGTTCCGCGCAGGCATGGTGGCCGTTGCTGACGCAGGCCGGCGTTCCTTGTGGGCCGGTGCTGAGCGTGCCCGAGGCACTCGATCATCCGCAGATCCGCGAGCGCGGCATGATCGCGCAATTCGACGCTTGCCCTGGCGTCGGGCGCGATATTCGCGTGGTGCGCACCGGGTTCAAGGTGAACGGCGAGGCGCCGGCCGTCGATGCGCCGCCGCCGCGCTTGAGCCAGGATACGCAGCGGGTGCTTGCGTCGCTGGGGTTTGCGCAGAATGAAATCGACGCGATGCGGGACAGCGGGGCGATCTGACAAGCGCAACGCTTTAGGCTGGCGGCTTCATGATGCGCAGCGGCGATGCGCTGGCTCGATCACCGCGCAACGCATATTGCGTAACCCCCAGGCGCACGGCATGCACAGCCGTGCCTGCATCTCGCCGCGTGCCGCGTTTTCTAGCCTTGCCCCGGGTTGCGCCCGCCTTGCGCAAAATGCGCCAGGCCTTCCGCCGCCGCCATTGTCTCGCGGCGAATCGTTTCGTTCACCGTTTGTCCGTATTCCATACCGGCGCGCCAGCCGTTGATTTCCGCCGGAATCCGGTTTAGCGCCTGTTTCACCTCGCGCAGCGCGACCGGATCGAATTGCGCAATGCGCGCGGCCAGTTCGGTTGCGCGCGCATCCAGTTGCGCGGCGGCCACTACTTCGTTCACCAGACCCCAGCGTTCGGCCGTCGCCGCATCGATGCGCTCGGCCGTCAAGAGCAGCCACGCCGCGCGCCGGCGCTGCACGGTTTGCTGCGTGGTTGGGCCCGCCATGCTCGCATAAGTTGCAAAGCCGATTTCCGGGCAGCCGAAGGTTGCACTGTCTGCGGCGATCGCGAGGTCGCACGAATTGACCAGCGTCACGCCTGCGCCCAGCGCAAGGCCGTTCTGCGCGGCAATCAACACGGCCGGATGCTCACGGATCGACACGTTCAGCTCCAACGCTTCTTCGCCGGCCGTATCGGCTTGGCCGGCGGCTTTTTCCGCTTCGCGTTCCTTCAGATCGAGGCCTGCGCAGAATACTGCGTCGCTGCCGGTCAGCACGATCACGCGGGCATGCGGCTTCAATGCTTCGAGATGGCTGCGCAACGCGATGCGCATTTCGCGATTGAGCGCGTTGCGTTTGGCCGCACGCGCGAGGCGAATCACGGCCCATTGATCATGCTGCGTAACGACGACAAGTTCCGACATGCGCTTGATCCGTACTGAAGTGGAGTGTTCTGAAGAATGGAATCATGTTCTAAAAACAGTATACCGCGATCGCATCGGCAAATGCCGATCCGCGGTTGACGCGTCAGTCGAATTGAAACACCATAGTTAGAACAAAAATCCATAAGATAGAACGGCATAGAACGCCGTATGGCGCGCTATGAAAGCCCCCGACGGCGCATGCAGCAATCAGACGAGGCCTCGATGCACCACCACGACACCCCAGTTACCGAACGCAAGGAAGCAGCACTCGACGAACTGCTCGCGATCCGCGGCAGCGATCTGTCCGCACGCAGCGAGGTCACGCTGACGGGCAACGATCCGTTCTATCCGACACCGTTTCGCGTCGGCGAAAGCGCCGGCGCGGCGCTGGCGGCGGTCGGCGTCGCCGCCAGCGATATCTGGGAGATGCGCACGGGCCACCGCCAGCAGGTACGCGTCGACGTGCGCGAGGCCGCGGCCACGCTGCGCACCGTCGATTACACGCGTGCGCCGAATCGCGACGGCGTCTATCAGCAGGTGCCGATTCCACAGGCGATGGCACATATGCTGACCGTCACGCAGCCGTGGCGCACCGCGGACGGCCGCTGGCTGCTACCGCATTTCAATCTGCCGAATCTGGCAGCACGCGTGCTTGACGTGCTGAAGTGCGAAAGCACACCGCAAGCGGTGCAAGCCGCGGTCGCACAATGGCAGGCCGACGCACTCGAGGAAGCGATCGCCGCGGCGGGCGCATGTGGCGGCACGATTCGCACGCGCGAAGAATGGCTCGCGCATCCGCAGGGCCGTTATCTCGCGGGACGCCCGGTGATCGAGATCGAGCGCATCGGCGACAGCGCGCCGGAACCGTTCATTGCCGGCGCGAGACCGCTGGCGGGCACGCGCGTGCTCGACCTGACGCGCATCCTTGCCGGGCCGATCGCCGGACGCACGCTTGCCGAACACGGCGCGGATGTGCTGATGGTGACGAGCCGCGGCTTGCCGCAAACGCCGGAGCACGTGCGCGATACGAGTCACGGCAAGCGCAGCTGTTTTCTCGAACTGTCGCACGCCGCCGACGCCGCGCGTCTCGCGGCGCTGGTGCGCGACGCCGACGTGTTCATCGACGGCTACCGCCCCGGGCGACTCGCCGCACGCGGCTTCGGCACCGCGCAACTGGCCGCCCTGCGGCCCGGCATCGTGCACGTGACGGTCAGCTGTTTTGGTTCGGGCGGTCCGTTCGCCGATCGTGCCGGCTGGGAACAGATCGCACAGGCGGTGACTGGCGTGTGCGAAGCCAACGGCCGGCTGACTGGCGCGGGCCAGCCGAAACTGGTGTTCGCGCCGATGTGCGACTACACGACCGGCTATCTCGCTGCGTATGGCGCGATGCTTGCGCTGGCGCGCCGCGCGCGCGAAGGCGGTAGCTACCGCGTGCATGTGTCGCTGTGTCAGGCCGCCATGTTCGCGCAGCGGCGCGGACTGGTGGATACGTTCGCGAACGCGCCGGGCAAGCTGCCGGAAGATCTGCTGAGCACGCTGTACGTCGACGAGGACACCAGCTACGGGCCGTTGCGCACGCTCGGGCCGGTGCTGAAGATGTCGGAGACGCCGTGCCGCTGGGCGTTGCCTACCCCGCGTCTGGGCGGCGACGAGGCGGCCTGGCTGCCGCATACGCGCGCGGCGTTGCTCAATAGCTGAAGCTGCCTGAAGCGCTGAAACACGCGCGCCACACGAAAAAAGCAGCGATGCACCGGGAGGAGGGGACGGTGCATCGCTTCAGGCTGCTGCTACGGTAATGCGGTTGTGATACTCGTTTTTCCGTTGCGTGCTCAACCATCCTTCATGAATGCGCGCAGCGAGACAGTCAGTCCGGTTGCGATGAACAGCACCACCGCCATGCCGACCATGCCGGCCGAGAACGCGCCGGTCTTGTCCTTCAGATAGCCGACCAGATAAGGCCCGACGAAGCCGCCTAATGCGCCGATGCAGTTGATCAGCGCAATCCCGCCCGCGGCCGCCTGGCCTGACAGGAAGCGGCTCGGTATCGTGAAGAACACGGTGCGCGCGGTAATCGTGCCGATCAGCGCGAACGTGATGCCGACCAGCGCCGGCAGCAACTGATCGAACAGGATCGAGAAAATCAGCGCGAGCGCGCCGAGCAGACAGGTCAGCCCCAGATTCAGGATGCGCTTGCCGGTACGATCGACGTGCGACGCCCACACCAGCATCAGCACGCTGGCGAAGAAATACGGAATCGCCGATAGCCAGCCGGTCATCGTCACGCTGATGCCGTGACCTTTCAGGATCTGCGGCAGCCAGATCGCTACGCCGTACGAACCCATCGTAAAGCTGAACGAGATCAGCCCAAGAAGGTACACGCGCGGGTCGCGCAGCGCGGGCAGGAACGCATGCGTCGGTGCGTGATGCAGTTTCGCGTCGTGCGCGAGCGCGCGTTCGAGCGCGTCGCGTTCGCCGGCGGTCAGCCACGTCGCATCGCGCGGCCGGTCGGTCAGCATGTACAGCGTGACGATGCCGAGCACGCACGCCGGCAGCCCTTCGACGATGAACATCCACTGCCAGCCGGCGAGGCCCAACAGGCCGTGCAGATGCAGCAGCGATACCGACAACGGTCCGCCGACGAACGACGACAGCGGCGTCGATACGGTAAACCATGCGAGCACGCGGGTGCGGTACGGCGTCGGGAACCACAGCGTCAGGTAATAGATGACGCCCGGAAAGAAGCCCGCTTCGGCGATGCCGAGCAGAATGCGCGTCAGATAGAAGCTTTTCGGGCCGATCGCGAGCCCGGTCGCCGCCGCGGCGAGACCCCATGAAATCATGATGCGCGCGATCCACTTGCGCGCGCCGTAGCGGTACAGGCCGAGATTGCTCGGCACTTCGCACAGGCAGTAAGCGGCGAACATCAGGCCGGCGCCGAGGCCGAATTCGGTGGCGCTCATCTGCAATTGCCTGAGCATCGTCAGTGCGCCGAAGCCGACGCTGGTGCGGTCCAGATACGCAAGGAAATAGCCGAGCGCGACGATCGGAATCAAGCGCCAGCCGGCTTTGCGGATCGCGCTGCGTTCCAGTTCGGCAAGATGGGCGGGTGCGGTGGCGAGCCGGTCCATATCGGGCTGCGCGGTGTGCTGCATCGAAGTCTCCTGAGTTCTGCCCTGGGCGGGCGCGCAAACGCCCTTTGCCGTATATCGGGGTGGTCTTTGTTATCGGTGCGCGCGTCGTGCGTGAGTGCTGTCCGCCGTGCGGTCTGCCGGTGCGGCGCGCGATGCGCGTGACGCGCGCTACATCGTTCAGCGAGAGGCGACTGTTGCCGCTTCGGCTATCACGCGGACGGGCGCGCCGCGTAGCTGAAACCTTTCGGTAGCCCCGCCGCGTTCAGATATCCATACAGCGGCTCGCCGGGCAGACCCTTGGTCAACTGGTCGCGCGCGGCCACGAGGCGCTCGATATCGATACCGGTCGGCACCCCCATCGCTTCGAGCAGAAACACGAGGTCTTCGGTAACGATGTTGCCGGTCGCGCCGGGCGCATAGGGGCAACCGCCGATGCCTCCTTGCGAAGCGTCGAAGGTCGTCACGCCGGCATCGAGCGCGGCGACGACGTTCGCGAGGCCCTGGCCGCGCGTGTTGTGGAAATGTGCGCCGCCCGCGGCGCTGCCGAGTTCCTGCTGCAGGCGCCGGAACAGCCGCTTCACCTGTGCCGGGTTGCCGTAGCCGGCGGTGTCCGCTAAACCGACCTCGTCGACGCCGCATTCGCGCGCCGCTAGCGCAATGCGCAGCACGTCGTCTTCCGGCACCACGCCTTGCAGCGTGCAGCCGAATGCGGTGGACAGGCCGGCCTCGATTTCGACAGCCCGATAGCGCTCGTTGCGCAGCGCGACGATTGCCGTGAGTTCATCGAGCATCTGCGCGTGGGTCTTGCGCACATTGGCGAGCGAATGCGGTTCGCTGACCGAAAACGGCACCGTGATCTTGTGTACGCCGGCGGCGAACGCGCCTTCGGCGCCGCGCCGGTTCGGCACCAGCGCGGCGACATGCAGGCCCGGCAGCGTCAATGCGTGCGCCACCACCTGTGCGATATCGGCCATTTGCGGCAGCAGCGCCCGCGGCACGAACGAGCCGACCTCGATCTCGCGCAGACCGGCGGCCGCCAGCGCATCGATCCACGCGCATTTGGCCGAGGTGGACATGGTGGCGACGACGCTTTGCAGGCCGTCGCGCGGGCCTACTTCACTGACGAGGACGCCGCTCTGTGCGGAATTCATCGGACAACGCTCCTTCAATTCGGTGATACGCGTGGATGACGGTGTGCTGGACTACGGTGTACCGCACGCGGTTTTCTAGCTTTGTTTTCTGTTTGATGTTCTGTTTGATGTTCTATAAGATAGAACTACATTCTGTCTTTGAATCATGTTACGGAGAGCGACCATACGGTGTCAAGCAACTTGACGCGCTTCGTATCGCTCACGTATATTTTGGAATCTTGTTCTATAAGAAAGAACAATCGTGAGATCGATTCCCGCAACGATTGCTCGTTAACGATGGCTCGTTGATTCCCGCGCCGAACCGGCTTTCCTTTCCTTAGCAAAGAGCTTTCGCATGATGTATCTGGACCAACCGCCACGCCTGATCGAATCCCGCGTCTGGAGCACGATGCCCGCCGAATTGCGCCAGCACGGGCAGCAATCCGCGTGGGCGCAGGCCAACAAGCCGGGGCAGACGGTGCAGAGCTTTATCGAAGGGCCGGCCTTCGACGCCGACGGCAACCTGTACATCGTCGACATTCCGTATGGCCGTGTGCTGCGCATCACGCCGGCGGGTGCGTGGCAGGTCGTCGCGCAATACGAAGGCGAGCCGAACGGGCTCAAGTTTCATCAGGACGGCCGCATCCTGATCGCCGATTACCGCAATGGGCTGATGGAACTCGATCCGGTCAATGGCCGCGTGCGGCCGGTGCTGGCGCGGCGCAATGCGGAGTCGTTCAAGGGCATCAACGATCTCGCGATTGCGTCGAATGGCGATATCTATTTCACCGATCAGGGCCAGACGGGCCTGCACGATCCAACCGGCCGCGTGTACCGGCTCGCCGTGGATGGCCGCATCGAATGTCTGATCGACAATGGCGTGAGCCCGAACGGGCTCGTGCTCGACGTGCACGAGCAGTGCCTGTATGTGGCGATGACGCGCGATAACGCGATCTGGCGCGCGCCGCTGCCGGCTTCGGGCGGCGTCGCGAAAGTGGGGCGCTTCTGCACGATGTTCGGCACCAGCGGGCCGGATGGCCTGGCGATGGACGAAGCCGGCAATCTCGCGGTCGCGCATGCGTCGCTCGGCCATGTGTTTCTGTTCGCGCCGAACGGCGAGTGCATCGCGCGCGTCAAATCGGCGGCGGGGCCGACCGTCACCAACGTCGCGTTCGGCGGCCCCGGGCGGCGCCAGTTGTTCATCACCGAATCGATGACTGGCAGCATCCTCGTGGCCGACATGCCGCATCCCGGCATTGCGCTGCCGCGCCGCGCCGGCTAAGCACTGACATCGCAGCAGTGCATTCATCCGATCGATGCCGGTTTACAGCATTTTTAGACCGCGCCACGGATATTTGTCGTCACCTTGATGCGCGGCTTGCTGAAATGGCAACGTCTTGATCCGCATTGAGTGGACGCCACGATGTTACGGCTGCTGATTCCCGTGATTCACCGCGATGGCGCGCAGCAGGCTGCGCGCCATGCGGCATTTCTGTTTGCCGAGCGCTGCGTGTCGGAAGTCGAACTGGTCGAAGTGCTGGAGCCGGTCGCATGGGGGCGCGCTGCCGCGTTTCATGCGCGTGGCGCACTGCGGCTGTTCGACCGGCGCCTCGTGCCGAGCGCGCTGGCGCAAACGCGCGCGATTCTCGACGATGCCGGCGTGCCTTATCGCAGCACGCAGGCGTTTGGCCCGATCGCGCAAACCATTGCCGCACGCGCCGCGCAGAAACAGGCGGATGCGGTGATCGTCGACGCGAGCCAGCTCGGCGTACTGACGCGCTGGTGGATCATTGCGCGGCTGTGGCGCCTGACGCGCACGCCGGTGACGATGCTGCATTGAGTGCCGCACGACAGGCGGCGAGACGCGCACCCGCGACCGGGCCCCGTTTCCCCTACGCTCATTTTTACAGCGACGCGCAGGCCTTTTATGCCGCTTTTGCGCAGCGTCGGATAATCTTCAAACTGTCGAACGCACCGAGAGGACCCGATGGCGCACACCCTGGGCGGACTTCGAGCATTGCTCAAGCGCGGCAAGCCGGAACGGCGCGTGGATACGCGCAGCGTTGGCCGCAACGTGATGCTGCACGTGACCGTCGATGCGCAGTACACCACGCCGTTTCGCGAAGCGCTGATTCGTGACTGCGGCAACCAGCAGTGGACGCTGCGCGTCGCCCCGCTGCGCGATAGCGGCCGCATGCGTTTGTCGCTGTATTTGCCGAAAGCCGACGTGGGCCACGCGATTCAGCGTCTGTCGCTGCTGACGCCCGATGCCGATGCCGAAGTCGGCCAGGTGATGGAGATGCCCGACGCGCCGACCGACGCGTGGCGCAAGCTGATGCAGTCCGATGCGGCGCAGCGGGAGGAGCCGCCGCGCAAGAAGGCGGCGGCAGCGGGCGGCGGCGAGCCGCAGCGGCTTGCGCAACTGCTGCCGGCGAGCCATGTGCTGCTGGGTGTGCGGGTGGCCGATCGCGAAGCGCTGTTCGAGCAGTTGAGCCGCTCGTTCGAGGCGCTGTGCGACGTGCCGGCGGCAACCGTCACAGCGGGGCTCGTGTCGCGCGAAGCGCTGGGTTCGACCGGACTCGGACGCGGTCTCGCGGTGCCGCATGGGCATATCGAAGACATTCCGCAACCTGAAGCGATTTACGTGCGCCTCGCCGAGCCGATCGCATTCGATGCGCCGGACGGCCAGCCGGTCAGCGACGTGGTCGCGCTGCTGGTGCCGCAGTGGGCGGACAGTGCACATCTGCATCTGCTGGCGGATGTCGCGCAGTGCTTTTGCGATCACGAGTTTCGTGAGCAGTTGCAGCGCTGTGCGACGCCTGAGCAGGTGTGCCGGTTGTTTGGTAGCCGGGCGGTGCAGGACAACTCGGGCGAGTGACTGACGCTTATCGGAAGCCACACAACGCGAGACCATTCTTATTTTGCTCAGCCTGAAAAATAGAAAAACTGAGAATCTTGGCTGCCGTTTAAGATGCCACCGCTGATTCACTGACTTTGCGTCATATTTGAATTATCAGAGCGCCGGCTGTCGCTCCGTATGTACCGGCCGGTAAGGCCGGAGTCCCCCATATCTGACGAAAATCATTCCCGGTAGTTACCAGACAAGGCTGATCCAGATGGGACAATCGACTTCCGCCGGTAGCGCGAGTTCGAGCGTGCCTTATACCGGCAAGTACCGCGACCAGATCATGAGCGACGCGCAGGCCTACGCGAAGGCGCAGCCGGGCGCGCATGACAGGAACCTCAACAGCATGACGACCAATAACTGGTCGAAATACGAGGCGAGAATCCGCCGGCAGGACCTTGAGAAGTTTCGTGCGAAATACAAGGCGCTGCAGTCCGCGGTATTCAATTTGCAGGAGGAGCGCAGCGCGGATGTCGGCAAGTGGCTACAGGCGAAACTGCTGCTCGACACGCTGGAGGACTATCAGTCGACAGAGATGTTCGACGCGCTCGCCTTCGAAATCGTCGTGACTGACGCGATTGCGGGCATCGGTTCGACGCCGAAGGGCAAGGCGATTCTCGACACGCTGATTACGCAATGGGATCCGGTGCAGCCGGGGAGTCTGGTCTGGCGCGTGTTTGCGATGAACCGGGCCGATGCGCGCGGCGAGCTCGGACAAATGCTGAAAACCGCGCAGGCGAAGAAGGATGTACCGCTGGAGACGGCTCCGGGGCAAGGCGCTGCAGCTCACGGGCCGGGGGTGACCGCGGTGGTTTCCGCTGCGGGGATGATCGGCAAGCTGAATGGGTATTACAAGAATCTGGCTTCGCTTGCGCTTGAGAAGGATCCGAAGAAGATTTCGCCGCTGGGCGGGTTGTTCAAGCGGCTCGAAGTGGACGTATTCGGCATGACGGTCGGCGATGCGATTTATGCCAGATTCCGGGTCAACAAGATTGGGGATTTTGTCGGCGAGAAGATCATTCAAACGCTTTTTCTCGAGCGCGCCGGAGTTTCCGATTCCGATGCGATCATGCTGGTGCGCAAGCAGGCGGAACTGGAAAAGCTGAGTCGTACCGAGACGGTTCGGCGGTTGATGATGACGCGGAAGGTGATGCGCAGTGGTGCACCGCCGAATGACACCAGGGCGACCAAGGAGCTTTACGACGTCTGGAATGGGATGAAGTCGGCAGACGATGGCGCTAAGCAGTTGCGCTCCGCGCGGATTGCGGTGGTGGCTGCGCTGCTGGAGGCTGTCAACTTTTATAAGATTCTGACGGACGCGCCGGATAAGGATACGCGGCTCAAGTTGGTGCAGTCGGGTGCTTCGATGCTGTCGTCGGTGATTACGATCACGATGTCGCCGTACTATGCGGCGTTGAAGAGTTCGGTGCGGTCGATGAGCTGGAAGTGGGTAGGGGGAGGGCTGAGTGCGTTTGGAACGTTTATCTCGGCGTGGATGGACTTTGAGAAGGCTTATGACGGAGGCGACAAAGACCAATATGACACGGCCGTCATCTACCTCGCCAAGATGGCAGGGGGTATGGCAGTTGGCATTGCTACACTGATAGATGCCACTAGCGCCGCAGCCCCACTGCTTAAGAAACTTGCAGTGCGATACGGGACGGATGTGGTGATCGAAGCGGTGGAAACAGCGACTGAGAGAGTCGTCGCATGGGCG
>DATLOW010000415.1:0-4600 GCA_035536055.1 Paraburkholderia sp.
GCGCTGTCAACTACCTTTTGGAAACGTCTGCAAGGCGGCCTCGTTCAGCTTTGTGACCGATCGATACGACTTACTGACCATCGTGCAAACTATCCAGATACTGCTTCAAACCACCATCCCGACCACGGCCGACGACTGGTCGATCGCGCGCTTCAGCCTGTTGACCGAATTGTTGCGCGCGCACCGCAGTGCCGATCAGCAGGTCGCATTCAACGTGGTGGCGCGCGACCGCGACCCGCCCGGACAACCGGACTCGCTGCTGTCGCGTCTCGACGAAAGCGAATTCGACCAGCTATGGCTGTTTGCGGTCGACACCGGCGACGGCCTGAGCGCCGAAGACTGCGCGGGCATCACGCGGTTCCGGCGGTCCGGGCGCGGCCTGCTGGTCACGCGCGATCATATGGACCTCGGCAGTTCGCTGTGCAGCCTCGGCGGCGTGGGCAAGGCGCATCACTTTCATACGCGCAATATCGATCCCGATCCTGCCCGACGCGTGATCGACGATCCGTACACGACGGAAATTTCGTGGCCCAATTTCCACTCGGGCGCGAATGGCGATTTCCAGCAGGTGACGATCGTTGGGCCGACGCATCCGGTACTCGCGAACGCCGATTCGCCGACCGGGGCGATCCGTTATCTGCCGGCCCATCCGCATGAAGGCGCAGTCGGCGCGCCCGCCGACGAGCCGGCGCGCGTGATCGCGCGCGGCCAGAGCAAGGCGACCGGCAACAGCTTCAATCTGGCCGTCGCCTTCGAAGCGTCGACGAACGGTGGCCGCGCGATCGCGCAAAGCACCTTCCACCATTTCGCCGACTACAACTGGGATGCACGCCACGGCGCGCCGAGCTTCGTTACTGAAGCGCCGGGCAACGGCATGCAGACCGATCCGCATGCGCTGCGCGATACGCAGCGCTATGTGGTCAATGTCGCGCTGTGGCTGGCGGACGCGCTGTGATGTAGCCGGTGTGCGGCGCGGGCGGGTGCCACGTTCGTGCCGCGCCTGGGCCGCGCTGGTGCCGATGCGTGCCGCGCCTGTGCCGACGCGTGCCGCGGTATGTGCGCACGCATGTCGCCGCACGTGCGCCACGCGCGCCGCGCGTGGACGTTACTGACCGAACGGAATGGTCAGCTCGGTCTCGTTCGTATCCACCACAAACACCGCCAGCAGCTTCGCCGCATTCGTGCTGCTGGCGTTCGCACTGATCGCGTGCCGGTCGCCGGGCAGTTCGGAGAAGCTCTGCCCAGCCTTGTAGACCTTGGCCGGCTGATCGTTGATCTGGCTGCGGATCTCGCCTTCGAGCACGGTCGCATAGATGAACGCGGATTGCGCATGCGTATGGCCCGGCGAATAGCCGCCCGGCCCATATTCGACCAGCACGCCTTTGATGCTTTTGCCGGGCACGTTCGGCAACTCGTGCGCATAGACCTGCGTGACCTTGGCGTTCTTCGACTTCGGTTGCTGCGCAACGGCGTGGCCGAGCGGTAGCGCGGCCATGAGCAGCGTACAGAGGATGCGTTTCATGGCGGTCCCGTCCATCCGGTGAGCCAGCTAGAGCGTTGGCGGCGGTTCAGTGCCCGCTGTTGGGCGCGCAGCGCGGCAAATAGGTGCATCCGTTGTATTGCGCCCATGCCGCACGCGACGAGCGATCCGCGGTACTACCCGCTGCCGACATCCCGCTGGCTGACATGCCGCCATAGGCGCTGTTGTCGGCCGGGGCGGGCTGCCCCTGAGCGCTTTGTGGCACGGCATTGGCTTGAGCATGGGCTGCGCCGGCAAACGACAGCGCAGCGACGAACGTGGCGGAAACAACGAAAAGGTTCTTCATGGCTTGACTCATTGAACACAGGGGAAACATCTTCAGAAATCGCAGCCGCGCAAAGCCGCATGCGAGCGCGGCCGTCGCATGGGCATCGCGAAGGAGGGGGTGTTGCAAGCCGGTTTTGTCCTGAGCATAGAACGGATGCAGGCAAATGCAAGGTTCGAAAGGCGATCAGTCAAACCGGTTTTGCAGCGTGTCTTGCAGCGAACCACGAGCCACTCGATCGAGCACATCGTGAACCATATGAAGGTCGGGTCATTCATCATGAACTCCTTGACTTGCCGTGGCCCGCGCATCGTCGGCGGCATGCGCGGGGCCCTCGCGCTTGCGCTGTTCATCGAGCCACTGCAGCGCTTTCGTCTGCACGAACGACAGCGGCTGGTCTACAAAAGCGACCCCGGCGACCGGCACGAACGTGACGTCCTTGAGGCCGATCACGCCGAGCACCGCAGTCAGATACGGTCGAAAGAAATCCGGCTGTAGCGGCGGCTCGCGAAACATTGCGCCGCCTGCGGTGACCGCCACGAAGGTCGGCCGGTCGCGCAGCAAACCGACCTTGCCGTGCTCGCCGATCGCAAACGTCACGTCGCGGCGCACCACCTGATCGATCCAGTTCTTCAGCACGGCCGGCACGGTGAAGTTGTGCACCGGTGTCGAAATCCACAGCACGTCGGCGCGGTCGAGCTCGTCGATCAGCTGGTCGGACAAGCTGAGCGCTGCGCCGAACTGCTGTCTTGCCGCCGCTCCGGACATCACCAGCGCGTCTGCATATTCGGCGCTCAGCGCCGGCAGCGGTTCGGTGCCGAGATTGCGCCGCGTAATGCGGATCTCGCGGCCAAAGCGCGTCGCCAGCGCCGCCAGCAGATGCTCGCTGAAATGCCGGCTGGTCGAGTTGCCGCGGCGGCTGCTGCAATCGAGAAAAAGCACGTTGAGCGGGTTCATTGCAGATCCATGCTGAAGTGAAGTCCCGATGCCAGCAGGCCGCAGCGGAAATAGAAACGCTGCGCGTATGCGTTCGACAGCGCCGTATCGAGCACGAGGCGCTGGCAGTGTTCCGCGCGGGCCAGTTCGCGCAGCTCGGCGAGCAGCCGCTCGCCGTACGAGCGGCTGCGCTGCGCCGCGTCGGTGATCAGGTCGTCGACGTAGATGAAGCGGCCGTGGACCAGGTTGTCGATGCGCCGGTAACCGGCCAGCGCAACCGGCTTGCCGTCTTCCCAGGCGGCCAGCAGACGGTAGCCCTGCGCGCCTTGCATCGTGACGCGCTCGAGCAGTTCGTGCGGCGATTGCAGGTGCGGGCGCAGTTGCCGCATCACGTCGAAGCAGGCGAGCACGTCGGCTTCGCTTTGTGCATGCCGGAAGGTCGGGTTCGGGTGGTCTGTCACGATGCTGTTCCGTAAGGGAAGGGGGTTGGTGTAGGCTTCAGTGTCGTCGCGCAGCGGTCTAGCCGACAGACACATTTTTTCGACTTTCGACCAGGCCATAGACCATGCCACCAACCCGGGCCATCGTCCCGGCCACGTGCCCCCGCCCACGAACCAGGCCATGAAGCAGGCCATGAAGCAGGCGATCAACCCGCCACCGGCCCGCGCCGCATCGGCTGCCGTGCCGATTCACGAGCAGATCTACGCGCGCTTTCGCGCGATGATCGAACAGGGACAGCTGTGCCCGGGGCAGAAGGTGTCGTCGTTGCGGGCGCTGGCCATCGAGCTCGGCGTCGCGCGCGGCACCGTGCAGGTCGCATACGACCGGCTGCTCGGCGAGGGCTATCTGGAAGCGAGAGGTCCGGCGGGCACGTTCGTGTCGGCGCATGTCGTGCCGGCGCGGCCGCCGCGCGTGAAGCACGCACCGGCCACCGGCCGGGCGGGCAGTGCGCAGCGGGTTGCCGGTGTCGCCGGCGCAGTGCGGCAAGCCGCCGGTGCTGCTGCCACGGACGCACCGGTCGGCGTCGCAGCGGCCGCGCATCGATCGTCCGCCGAGGCCAGCGCGGCCGCCACTGCGCCCGCGGCTACACCCGCCGCTAAACCCGCCGCACGCGACACACGCGTCGACATCGACGCAGATGGCCCAGCGCTGCTGCAACTGGGCCTGCCCGCACTCGACGCGTTCCCGCGCAAGCTGTGGGCGCGGCTGATGGCGCACGAGGTGCGCAAGGCCGGCTCGCTGCACAAGCCGCCGGCAGCCGGCTACCGCCCGCTGCGCGATGCGCTGGCGGCCTATTTGCATCGCTCGCGCGGCGTCGCGGCGCAACCCGAACAGATCTTCGTGATGCCGGCCTACACCGCGAGCCTGGCGCTGACGGTGGACGCGCTCGGCCTGCGCGGCGCAAGCGCGTGGGTCGAGCATCCCGGCTATCCGCCGACCGCGCAAACGCTCGAAGGCGCCGGCATCGACGTGTGCAGGGTGCCGGTCGACGCCGACGGTCTCGAAGTTGCTTTCGGCCGGCAGCGTTTCGCGGATGCGCGCCTCGCCGTCGTGACGCCATCGCATCAAAGCCCGATGGGCGTCGCGTTGCCGCTGCAACGGCGCATCGAACTGCTCGACTGGGCGAGCGAATCCGGCGCATGGATCGTCGAGGACGATTACGACGGCGAGTATCGCTATCGCGGCCATCCGCTGCCGGCCTTGAAAAGCCTCGATGCAGGCGACAACGTGATCTATTGCGGCACGCTGAGCAAGGTGCTGTATCCGGGGCTGCGGCTGTCGTATCTGGTGGCGCCGCATAGCCTCGTCGCGCAGTTCGATGCGGCATGCCGGCATACCGTGCACGGCGGGTGTCCGGA
>DATLOW010000416.1:0-19282 GCA_035536055.1 Paraburkholderia sp.
TCAGGTATGCGCGACGCTCACTGTCGCCGTGCGGCCGACGATTGAAAGAAATTCCCTGCGGGTCGACGGATCGGTCCGAAACGAGCCAAGCATCCGCGACGTGACCATCTCCGCGCCCGCCTTGTGCACGCCGCGCGTCGACATGCATTGATGCGACGCTTCGAGGATCACACCCACCCCCTTCGGCTGCAGCACCTCGTTGAGCGTATCGGCGATCTGCACAGTCATCTTCTCCTGAATCTGCAGGCGTTTCGCGAACGCATCGACGAGCCGCGCAAGCTTCGAAATACCGACCACGCGATGCTCAGGCAAGTACGCGACATGCGCACGGCCGATGATCGGCACCATGTGATGCTCGCAGTAGCTTTCGAAGCGGATGTCCTTCAGCACGATCATTTCATCGTACCCGTCGACCTCGGAAAAGGTGCGGGCCAGGATGTCGCGCGGCTCGAGCTGGTAGCCGGCGAAGAATTCCTCGTACGCGCGCACCACGCGGGCCGGTGTATCGACCAGCCCTTCGCGCCGCGGATCGTCGCCGGCCCAGCGCAGCAGCACGCGTACCGCGTCTTCGGCTTCGGCGCGCGTCGGGCGGGACGGCACATCGGCAGCCGGCTTCGTCTTCTTCTTGCTCGGGGTCATCTTCGCTCCTGTTATGTGTTTATCGCGCGCGACATAAACGAAGCGTATCGCATGCGGGGCGGTTGTGGGCGCTCGACCTTGACAACCCATCCGGCCGCCTTCCATAATGCGCCGGTACGTTCGCTAAACGAATCCGTGTTCGTATATCGAACATTCGGGCAACCGGCATCGATCAGAGGCAGGCTGCATAGGCAAGCAGGGCGGCAAGACGTGCAGAGGCATCCCGCGCATGGCCACATCGGCGCGCGGCTTGGGCACGCAGCGTCGCAACAGGAATCGGACATGATCAACAAGATCTTCGAATCGCTTCAGTCGGCGGTGGCCGACATACACGACGGCGCGACCGTCATGATCGGCGGCTTCGGCACGGCGGGCATGCCGTCCGAACTGATCGACGCGCTCATCGAACACGGCGCGCGCGAACTGACGATCGTCAACAATAACGCCGGCAACGGCGACATCGGCCTCGCTGCGCTGCTGAAGGCCAAGCGGGTGCGCAAGATCGTCTGCTCGTTTCCGCGCCAGACCGACTCATACGTATTCGATGCGCTCTACCGCGCCGGCGAAATCGAACTGGAACTCGTGCCGCAGGGCAATCTGGCGGAACGGATTCGCGCGGCAGGCGCCGGCATCGGCGGCTTCTTCACGCCGACCGCATACGGCACCAAACTCGCCGAAGGCAAGGAAACCCGTGAGATCAACGGCCGGCACTACGTGCTCGAAATGCCGTTGCACGCGGATTTCGCGCTGATCAAGGCATACAAGGGCGACCGCTGGGGTAACCTGATCTACCGCAAGACCGCGCGCAACTTTGGCCCGATCATGGCGAGTGCGGCGAAAACGGCCATCGTGCAGGTATCGGAAGTGGTGCCGCTCGGCGCGCTCGACCCGGAAGCAATCGTCACGCCGGGCATTTTCGTGCAGCGTGTGATCGAAGTGCCGCAAGCCGCCCATCCGATTTCGCGTTCCGGCTCGGCCGCCGCCTGACAGGAGATCCGACATGAAACGACTGACCCGCGATGAAATGGCCAAACGCGTTGCACAGGATATTCCGGAAGGCGCGTACGTGAACCTCGGCATTGGCGTGCCGACGCTGGTGGCAAACCATCTCGCCGCCGACAAGGAAATCTTCCTGCATAGCGAAAACGGCGTACTCGGCATGGGCCCGGCGCCGGCAGCCGGCGAAGAAGACGACGAGCTGATCAACGCCGGCAAGCAGCACGTCACGCTGCTGACAGGCGGCTCGTTTTTCCACCATGCCGATTCGTTCGCGATGATGCGCGGCGGCCATCTGGATTACTGCGTGCTCGGCGCGTTCCAGGTGTCGGCGAAAGGCGATCTGGCGAACTGGCATACCGGCGCGCCCGATGCGATTCCGGCGGTTGGCGGCGCGATGGATCTGGCGATTGGCGCGAAGCAGGTGTTCGTGATGATGGAGCACCTGACCAAGCAGGGCGAGAGCAAGATCGCCGCGGAATGCAGCTACCCGGTGACGGGTGTCGGCTGCGTCAACCGTATTTACACCGACCTTGCGATGATCGACGTGACGCCGGCTGGCCTCGTGGTGCGCGAGATCTTCTCCGATATCGATTTCGCCGAATTGCAGAAACTGACAGGCGTGCCGCTGATCGACGGCAACGCAGCGGCGCGCGCGGCGTAAACGCGTTCGTCGCGCGGCGTTCACGGGCAAGCGCCCGCATGGACGCCGCATTACCGTGCCGTTGTGCCGACGCACATCGGCCGGCCGCACAGGCCACGCACGAGGGCCGGCTCATAACACTCATACAAGCATTCGAGACACCTCCGTCCTTCCTCTTCTTTCATCCGCACACGTCATCATGCTCGAAGCCAGCGCCCGTCTAACCGGTCTGATTTGCGGCACGCAGCCGATGAACGACATCTGGTCGCCGCGCTCGACGTTGCAGCGGATGCTGGATGTGGAAGCGGCGCTGGCACGCGCGTCGGCCGCACACGGCGTGATTCCGCAGGCGGCAGTGGCTGCAATCGAAGCAGCCTGCGATGCGGATCGCCTCGACGCCAACGCGCTGGCGCACGACGCCGCGCTCGGCGGCAATCTGGCGATTCCGCTCGTCAAGCAACTGACGGCGCGCGTGAAAGAACTCGACGCCGAAGCATCGAAATACGTGCATTGGGGCGCCACGAGCCAGGACATCATCGATACCGCGACGGTGCTGCAACTGCGCGACACCTACGCGCTGCTCCACCGCGGGCTCGCCGCGACATGCGATGCAATCGCCGCGCTGGCCCGCACGCACCGCACGACCCCGATGATCGGCCGCACCTGGCTGCAACAGGCGCTGCCGATCACACTCGGCCTGAAGTTCGCGCAATGGCTCGACGCGCTTCTGCGCCATCGCGAGCGGCTCGACGCACTGCGCGAGCGCACCTTGGTGCTGCAATTCGGCGGCGCGGCGGGCACGCTGGCGAGCCTGCGCGGCGCAGCGCGCGGCGTCACCGGCTCGCTGGCAGCGGAACTCGGCCTCGCGCAACCGGCGCTGCCGTGGCACACGCAGCGCGACCGGATTGCCGAAGCGGCATCGTCGTTCGGCATGCTGATCGGCACGCTCGGCAAGATCGCGCGCGATATCTCGCTGCAGATGCAGACCGAACTCGGCGAACTTGGCGAACCGGCCGCCGCAGGCAAGGGCGGTTCGTCGACGATGCCGCATAAGCGCAACCCGGTCGGCTGCGCGGCGGTGCTGACCGCCGCGGCGCGCGCGCCGGGGCTGGTGGCGACCGTGTTCGGCGGCATGGTGCAGGAACACGAACGGGCACTCGGTGGCTGGCAGGCCGAATGGGACGCACTGCCGGACCTCGCGCGGCTCGCGGGCGGCGCGCTCGCGCATATCGAACAGATCGCCGCGGGGCTCGACGTGAATGCCGAGCGCCTCGCGGCCAATCTCGACGCCACACACGGCCTGATTCTGGGCGAAGCGGTGATGCTCGCGCTAGGCGAACGGATCGGCCGGCTCGATGCACATCATCTGGTCGAGCAGGCGTCGAAACAGGCGGTCGCGTCGCACCGCACGCTGTACGACGTGCTCGCCGCGGATCCCGCCGTCACCCAACACCTGCCGGCCGAGCGCCTGCGCGGCCTGTTCGATCCGGCAAATTACGTCGGCGAGGCGCACGCGTTCGTGGATGCCGTGCTGGCGCTTCATTCCGCGCAAAACGGGCATGCCGCGGCGCACACCGCGGCGCACATGCCCACGCGCAATCCTGACAAGGAGTAATCCGCATGCCTTACGCTGCAGTCAATGGCGTCGAGTTGCACTACCGGATCGACGGCGACCGGCACGGCAGTGCGCCGTGGCTTGTGCTGTCGAATTCGCTCGGCAGCGACATGTCGATGTGGACGCCGCAAGTCGCCGAACTGGCGAAGCATTTTCGCGTGCTGCGCTACGACACGCGCGGCCACGGACGTTCCGAGGCGCCCAAAGGCCCCTACACGATCGAGCAGCTGGCCGGCGACGTGCTGGGGCTGCTCGATACGCTGAAAATCGCGCGCGCGCATTTCTGCGGCATATCGATGGGCGGGCTGACCGGCATCGCGCTGGCCGCGCGCCACAGCGAACGTATCGAGCGCGTGGTGCTGTCCAACACCGCGGCACGCATCGGCTCGCCTGAAGTGTGGGTGCCGCGCGCCGCGAAGGCGCGCACCGAAGGCATGCTCGCGCTGTCCGAAGCGGTGCTGCCGCGCTGGTTCACCGCGGAATTCATCGCGCGCGAGCCACTCGTGTTCGGCTTTATTCGCGACGTGTTCGTGCATACCGACAAGGACGGCTACGCCGCCAACTGCGAAGCGATCGACGCCGCCGACCTGCGCGCCGAAGCGCCCGGCATCAAGGCGCCGGCGCTGGTGATCTCGGGCACGCACGACGTGGCGGCCACGCCGGCGCAAGGCCGCGAGCTTGCCGCAGCGATTCCCGGCGCGCGCTACGTCGAACTGGATGCCGCACATATTTCCAACATCGAGCTGGCGGACACCTTCACGACGACGGTGCTCGATTTCCTGAAGGAGCAACGATGAACGACGACGAACGCTACGATGCCGGCATGCAGGTGCGGCGCGGCGTGCTGGGCGATGCGCACGTGGACCGCTCGCTCACCAACCGTAGCGAGCTGACCGAAGAGTTCCAGAATTTCATTACGCGCTATGCGTGGGGCGAGATCTGGACGCGCGACGGGTTACCGCGTCACACGCGCAGCCTGCTGACGATCTCGATGATGGTCGCGTTAAACCGCAGCGAGGAACTCGCGCTGCATCTGCGCGCGGCGAAGAACAACGGCGTGACGCGCGAGCAGATCAAGGAAGTGCTGCTGCAAACAGCGATCTACTGCGGCGTGCCGGCGGCCAATTCGGCCTTCCATCTGGCAGACCGGATTTTCCGCGAAGAAGACGAAGCGAACAAATAGCGTAAGCACGCTGCGCGGCTATTCCTCGGCATCGTGCTCTGCAACGAAGCGTCGCAGATACGCGAGCACGGCGGCCTCGGCTGCGCGGTGGTCCGCGCAGCTTTTCGACCCGGCGTTCTCTTCGTCGCCGAACAGCGTGGACGGCGCGTTGTGCACGTCCACTTCCTGCCCTTCGCGAAAAATGCGGATCTCGTGGACGTTCCCGGCGTACTCCGCGACCCAGTGAATTCCTTCGATATGGGCGCCTGCCCTGACTGGCGGTGTCTTCATGAGGCGTCTCCCGGCGCGCCGGACCTGAAGCGCCGACGCTTGTCATAACCATACGCTGTCGACGCGCAGGATGCACCCATTGTTCCGCGCCCCCTGCGTTTTATGCCAAAGCAGCGCGGATTTACGTGCGATACCGCGTGTCGTGCGAGCTGCGCGCGCCGCCGGGCGCGGCCCGCGCACGGTGCGCCGGAGACGCGATTGCAAGCCGTTTCGCGCGATTTCGCGCCGCGCAGTTCCGCGTCGCGCGACAAGGCACATACGTTGCTCGATATGGAAGGCCAACAGCTACTCCCAAGGAGACTGCCATGCCTGAAGCAAAGACGCTCCGCCGCGCGCAGGCCGACAAGCGCGCGGGCAAGTCGGCCAGCACCCAGGCCGGTGAATTCGTCAAGGAAGAGATTGATCACGTGCGCGAAGGCAAGCACGGCGTGCGCTCGTCAAAGCAGGCGGTTGCGATCGGCTTGTCGAAGGCGCGGCGCGCAGGCGTTGCGCTGAAGCCGCCGGCGGCCGGCAAGACCAGCACAGCGACCCGCAAGAAGGCGGAAAAGGACGCATCGGCGGGCCGCAAGACGGCAGCGAAGTCTGCCGGCGGTGCGGCGAAGAAGACCGCCGCACGCAAGACCGGCAGCACCGAGTCGACCGCCAAGCGCTCGCGCGCCTCGACTGCGGCGCTGAAGCGCGAAAGCACGCGCGGCGCGTCGAGTGCGGCGCTGTCGAAGCAGGGCAAGAGCGCCGCCAGCCGTCGGCCGGCGGCGAGCCGGTCGGCAGCGGCGAAAAAGGCTTCCGCGACCAAGGGCGCGGCAGGCCGCTCAGCCGCCGCAAAGAAGGCCGCGCATACGCGTGCGCGTGCCCATCACTGACTCGCCAAAGCAGCACGAGTCAGTCGAACGACGACGTGACGTGGCGGTTGCACCGCCCGTCACGCGCCGTTGGCGGCGCGCCTATTGAACGGTCTTCAGCACGTCGCGCACCGTATCGAAGATGCGCGCAATCTGCGTCTCGTCGACGATCAGCGGCGGCGAGAACGCCAGAATGTCGCCGGTGAAGCGCACCAGCACACCGGCCTCGAAGCATTTGACGAAGGCTTCGTAAGCGCGCGCGCCCGGCGCGCCGTCGCGCGGCTCCAGCTCGATACCGGCGACGAGGCCAAGGTTGCGGATGTCCTTCACATGCGGCGCATCGCGCAGCGCATGCACGGCCGCTTCGAAGGCTGGCGCCAGCGACGCCGCGCGCTCGAACAGGCCCTCGCGCCGATACAGATCGAGCGTCGCGATCGCCGCGGCCGCCGCGGCCGGGTGCGCCGAATACGTATAGCCGTGGAACAGCTCGATCGCGCCCGGCGCGCCGTTGCCGACCACCGTGTCGTGAATCGCGCGGCTCGCGGCGACCGCGCCCATCGGAATCGCCGCGTTGTTGATGGCCTTGGCCATCGTCAGCAGGTCGGGCGTTACGCCGAAGTATTCGCTGGCCGTCGCTTTGCCGAGTCGTCCGAAGCCGGTGATCACCTCGTCGAAAATCAGCAGGATGCCGTGCTTCGTGCAGATTTCGCGCAGCCGCTGCAGATACCCTTGCGGCGGAATCAGCACACCGGTCGAGCCGGCCACCGGCTCGACGATCACGGCGGCGATGGTCGACGCATCGTGCAGCGTGACGAGCCGCTCCAGTTCGTCGGCGAGGTGTGCGCCCCACGTCGGTTGTCCCTTCGAAAACGCGTTGTGTTCGAGATTGTGCGTATGCGACAGATGATCGGCCGCGGGCAGCAGCGCGCCCGAATAAGCCTTGCGATTCGCCGCGATGCCGCCCACTGAAATGCCGCCGAAGCCGACCCCGTGATAGCCGCGCTCACGCCCGATCAGCCGCGTGCGCTGGCCTTCGCCGCGCGCGCGATGGTAGGCGAGCGCGATCTTCAACGCGGTATCGACCGATTCGGAGCCTGAATTCGTGAAGAAGATCCGGTCGAGACCGGCCGGCATCAGCCCGGCGACTTTCGCGGCCGCTTCGAACGCCAGCGGATGGCCCATCTGGAAGGTCGGCGCGAAATCGAGCTTGCCGATCTGCTGCGTGATCGCCGCGACGATTTCGTCGCGCCCGTGGCCGGCGTTCACGCACCACAGGCCGGCGCAACCGTCGAGCACTTCGCGGCCGTCGGTGGTGCGGTAGTACATGCCCTTCGCGGACTCGAGCAGGCGCGGTGCGGCCTTGAACTGGCGGTTGGCGGTGAACGGCATCCAGAACGATGCAAGGTCGTCGATGACGGGGCGCGAAGTCATGGTTTTCTCCTCGGAATGGTGGTGCCACTGTAACGTTGCAAATTGATCGTGGGGCAGCACAGTTCCGATACCGCACTGGAAACTGTGTTGGTAAAATCGGCTGAACTGTCATGGTATGCAGCGACTCTCCCGCAATGATCGAACTCGACCTGAACCGCAACCGCCGCACCGCGCCGACGCTGGTCGAGCAGATCGCGCAGGCGTTCGCGCAAGCCATCGACGCGCACACGCTGCGCGCCGGCGCGCTGCTGCCGTCGGTGCGGCAACTGGCGCAGCAGCACGCGCTCAGCACCTTCACGGTGACCGAGGCCTACCAGCGGCTGGTGTCGATGGGGCTGGTGGTCGCGCGGCGAGGCTCGGGTTATCGGGTCGCCGCGCGCGCGGCCACGGCGCGCGCCGTGCCGGCCGCCGACTGGCAACCGCCGAGCCTGACCGCCACGTGGCTGCTGTCCGACGTGTTCGCCGACCATTCGGTGCCGATCAAGGCAGGCGGCGGCTGGCTGCCGCACGAATGGATCAACGAGACCGGCCTGCAGCAGGCGCTGCGCGCGCTGAGCCGGGTGCCGGCGGCGCGTCTCGGCGACTATGGGCATCCATACGGCTTCGCGCCGCTGCGCGAGCGCGTCGCCGCGCAGCTCGACCGCTTCGGGCTGCCGGTCGACGCGTCGCACGTGCTGCTTACCCAGGGCGCGACCCAGGCGCTCGATCTGATCGTGCGCACGCTGCTGCGCGCCGGCGACGCGGTCGTCGTCGAAGATCCCGGCTACTGCAACCTGTTGCAAATCCTGAAGCTGGCGGGGCTCGTGGTGCATGGCGTGCCGCGCACGCGCAGCGGCATCGATACCGATGCGCTGGCCGCGCTGGTCGCCGCGCAGCGGCCGAAGGCGATCTTCGTCAACACCACCTTGCAGAATCCAACCGGCACGAGTTTCAGCATGGCGTCGGCGTTCCGGCTGCTGCAGATCGCCGAGCAGCATCGGCTGTGGGTGATCGAAGACGACGTGAGCCGCGAGCTTGCGCCGCCGGGCGCGCCGCTGCTGGCCGCGATGGAAGGCTTGCAGCGGGTGCTGTATATCGGCGGTTTTTCGAAGACCGTGTCGCCGTCGCTACGCTGTGGCTACGTGGTCGCCGAGCGCGACGTGCTGCGCGAACTTGCGCGCACGAAGATGGCGGTTGGTCTGACGTCGTCGGAGACGATCGAGCGGCTGGTCGACAAGGTGTTGCACGAAGGCGGCTATGCGCGGCATGTCGAGCTCGTCAACGAACGCTTGCGCGCCGCGCATGCGAGCGTCGAAGAGCGCGCCGCCGCGTGCGGGCTAGAGGTATTCCAGCAGCCACGCGCAGGGCTATTCCTGTGGATGCGCTTGCCGGTTGCACCGGAACGGGCCAATGCGATCGCCACCGCGGCGCTTGCCGACGGCATCTGGCTCGCGCCCGGTTCGTATTTCCGCCCGGACGATGCGCCGAGCGCGTGGTTTCGCTTTAACGTGCCGCATTCGACCGACGATGCGTTGTGGCGCTTTATCGAGCGCATCGAATAGTCCGGTACGGGCCCGACGCTCTGCGCAGCAGCAGGCTCGCTGAAGCCGCATTCCATCGCGGCGGGAACGCGCGGCCGCGCTCCCGCCTTCGCGCTACAGGCCGATCGTTACATCTTGACCACGCTGATCAGCGTCTTCTTGCCGTTCTTGTAGTCGTACAGCGAGATCACGCCGTGCGTCAGGTCGCCCTTCGCATCGAAGGTGATTTCGCCGGACACGCCGTTGTAGTCGGTCCTCGGCATCGCCGCGAGAATCTTCGCCGGGTCCGTCGAGTTGGCACGCTTCATCGCGTCGACGGCGATGTACACCGCGTCGTACGCGAACGGTGCATAGTCCTGGATCGGCTGGCCAAAGCGCTTCTGGTATTTCGCTTCGAAGGCCTTGCCGCCGGGCATTTTCTCCAGCGCCATGCCGACTTCCGAACACACCACGTTGTCGGTAGCATCGCCTGCCAGTTCGGACAGCTTGTCGGTACAGGCGCCGTCGCCGGCCAGCACCTTCGCGCGCAAGCCCAGTTGCTTCGCCTGCTTCGCAAACGGACCGCCGGTGGCGTCCATGCCGCCGTACATGATCGCGTCCGGGTTTTCGCCCTTGATCCTGGTCAGGATCGAACGGAAGTCGACCGCTTTGTCGTTGGTCGCATCATGCGACAAGACCTGCAAGCCCAGCTTTTTCGCGGTCTTCTCGAACTCGGTGGCGAGGCCCTGGCCGTATGCGGTCGAATCGTCGACGATTGCCACCTTCTTCACCTTCAGCCCGCTCGCCGCGTAGCTCGCCAGGGCCGGACCTTGTTGCGCATCGGTCGCGACGACACGGTACGTGGTCTTGAAGCCCTGTTGCGTAAAAGCCGGATTCGATGCGGCAGGCGAAATCTGCACGATGCCCGCGTCGCTATAGATCTTCGAGGCCGGGATCGACGTGCCCGAATTCAGGTGACCGACGACAGCCACCACCTTGTCGTCGACGAGCTTTTGCGCGACCTGCGTCGCTGTGCGCGGGTCGGCGGCGTCGTCCTGCGCGTCGAGCTGCAGCGTGATTTTCTGGCCCGCGATCGTCAAACCCTTTGCATTGATTTCCTCGATGGCAAGGCGTGCGCCGTTTTCGTTATCTTTACCCAGGTGCGCAATTTCACCCGTCAGCGGCGCGACGTGGCCGATTTTCACCGTCTCGTCCGCATAAGCACCTGCATACCATGCGAACGTCATGACAACGGCGGCAGAAATTTGTAGTGAGAACTTGTTCATTGAGACCTTTAGCACTTCGGTTGTAAAAAAAGAAAAAACGTTTTAAAGACGTCCGATAAAAAATCGGGCGTGCCACGAATTGCCGCTTGCACCAGCGGTTCAGAGGCGTCAGCTTGCTGAGGAGAATGTCGAGGCGAAGCGCACGGCGTTGATTCGGACTACGCGGCGTGAATCCATCCGCTAAAGACACTTCGCAGGTGTGCTTATTCCGCGACCCGCGCAGAATTTTCGAAACGCGCGAGTTATCGCTTATTTTTTGACATCGTTGACAATATTTCGTGGTGCGCTATCGGGTAATTCACCGTGCAGCGCGTGTCTTTTAAAAACGAACTGGCAAGCAAAGGACAAAACCATCGAGCCCGATGTGCCAGTCCGGACCGCCTGGCCGATTCAATGGTCCGATGCGTCCGCTTCGTTTACCATCGTCACCGGACACGGCGCGAGTCGCACCAGTCGACGCAGCAATGCGCGCGACGACCAGCGGCCGAGCAGCGACCGGAACGAACAGCCGACGACGATCAGACCCACGCCATACTCGGCTGCATAGCGAACCGCCTCGTCGACGAGATTGCCGACTTTCAATGCAAGCTGAAATTGCAGGCCGCGTTGCGTCAGATCTATTTCAAGCGTGGCAAGCAGACTTTCATACGCGTCGACGCTCGCCGACAGCATGGCGTCCGTCGCGGTGTCGAATGCGAACTTCGGCAGCGGCACGACCGACAGGATGTGCAGTCTGACCTGATGTGTCGCGGCGAAGCGCGCAGCGACGAGCACGCTGCGATACGAACAGGGAGAGCCGTCGTACAACGCCATCACGTATCTCATCGGAACACTCGATCGAAAGGGTTGTTCTTTATTACGCGCGACGTCGCAGGTATATTCCGTTTTGCTTTGAATGCGCAGAGCCGTTCGCAAACGCGCAACGCGCCATGCACGGAGCACATCTGCAGGCTTCGCGTGCCGTGTCGGCACTGCGCGGCAGCAATCGGTTCAATGGGTATGAAATCGGATTCCAGCAATACACTTCGCAGCGTGCTTGCCAGTGCGCGAGCGTGCAATGTATGCGCGCCTTTTTTGCCGCTCGGCCCGCGCCCTGTGCTGCAGGTCGCATCGCAGGCGCGGATTCTGATCGTCGGGCAGGCGCCCGGCGCAAAAGTGCACGACACCGGTGTGCCGTGGAACGACGCCAGCGGCAAGCGCCTGCGCGAATGGCTGGGCGTTACGCCCGAGGTGTTCTACGACGCGCGTCATTTCGCGCTGATTCCGATGGGTTTCTGCTATCCGGGCCGCGGTAAGAGCGGGGACAATCCGCCGCGTCCGGAATGCGCGCCGCTGTGGATGGACAAGCTGCTGGCGTACTTGCGCCGCGTCGAGCTGACGTTGTTAATCGGTCAGTACGCGCAGGCGCACTTTCTCGGCGGCACGAGAAAAGCGACGCTAACCGAAACGGTGGCGGCGTGGCGCGAATACGAACCGGCCGCGCGCATACCGCTGCCGCATCCTTCGCCGCGCAATCAGATCTGGTTGAAGCGAAACGCGTGGTTCGAAGCGCAGACCGTGCCGGCGCTGCGCGCGCGCGTGGCCGCGCTGCTGTGATCCGTCACGGCCGGACGCGGGCAACCAGACTCTCGTTGACCTGAATCACCTCGAACAAGGTTCCGGCCGTGCCGCGCACGATCAACAGGCCGGCGCGCTGCAGATTGCCTTGCTCCGCGTAAGCCAGTTCCACCAGATAGTCGGGTAAATGCAAGGCGGCGGCTGTGATGCGGGTGACTGTGTCGCGCTGCACGACACCGAACGCATGCATCGTATCGCGCAGTTCGAGGGTCGAATGCGCAAGCAGCCAGAACATCAGGATTTCCTTGTCGGAATCCGTCAGCTGTTGTTGCTGGTCGAGTTGATCAACCAGATCGAATGCCGCTCGTGCGGCGCGCACGCGCTGTGGAAGGTCCGCTTCAGGGAGGCCGTCACTCGCGGCGACGCGGGTGAGGAAAATGTTCTTGTCTTCGGCCAGATGGTGCTGACGGCTCAGGCGCCGGAGCAGCACCGTCACAGTGTCGTGCGGCGACGGATGACGAAGTCTTAACATGGCTGCCGGTAAGGCGAAGTACGGATACAGGAAACATCGACGTTGCGTGCCGTCGACGCGTATGTCATGCGCGCGACACCGAACCAACAGTAGCACGCTTGAAATCCGTCTGCATCCGCCTTTTTAGGGCGTTCTGCGCGTTTGCCCACCGCTGCGCGGCACGCGGAGCGTCGCGCGGGCAGGTGCCGGTCTGGCGCTTTTCCTGCGCGGTGCCTCGATTTACCCGAGCACGTGCAGCGCGATTGGGTACATCGACAGGACCAGCAGCACCGCCATCGAAACATTGAAGGCGCGCAGCCACACCGGTTTCGCCAGCACCTGCCGCAGTGCGGTGCCGCCTGCCGCCCACAGGCAGATGCAGGGCAGGCCGATCAGGTAGAACAACGCGGCCATCAACAGCGCGTTGCTGCCGACGTCCTCGGTCATATGGATCGTGGTGGCCGCGGTGAGCACCATCATCCACGCCTTCGGATTGATCCACTGAAACAGCAGCGCCTCGTGAAAGCGCATCGGCCGGCGTTCGCCTTGCCGCACCCGCACTTCGCCCGAGGTGCCGATCTTCCACGCGAGGTACAGCAGATAGCCGACGCTGGCCGCTTCGAGCAGCGTGTAGAGCTGCGGCACTCGCTGAAACACTTCACCCAGCCCGAAGCCCACCGAAACCATCAGCACCACGACGCCCGCGCTGATGCCAAAAATATGCGGCAGCGTGCGGCGGAAGCCGAAATTGACCCCAGATGCGAGCAGCATCGTGTTATTGGGGCCGGGTGTGATGGTGGTGACGAGCGCGAACAGGATGCCGGCAGGCAGCGCGCTCAGGAGTTCGTAGGACATGTGCCGTCTCCGGGAAGCGGGGAATGTGACGGCAGTTTATCGGCGTGCGCCTGTACAGTACCTATACAATTTTACAGATGGTGTCCGGTACACGACGAAGGCGTCGGAGCGGCACGGCGGCGTCAATTCCAGCAGTTCCAGTACGCCTTCCTCGTCGGCAATAACGGGGATGGCACGGGTGCAAAAGCCCGCGGGTGATGGACGGATTAAAATAGCCGGCAAATAACTCATGCGGCAGCCGTCATCCCACATTCCCTCATGCAACAAGAACCCGTCATTCTGCGCTGTCAGTGTGTGCTGTTCGACATGGATGGCACCTTGCTCGATTCACGTGCGCCGATGCATCGGGCGTACACCGAGTGGGCCCACCGTTACGGACTGGATCCGGCGCGGGTCGTGCGCGAAGCCCAAGGACGCCGCACCATCGATACGCTGCGCACCCTCGCGCCGGCCGGCGTCGACGTCGAAGCGGAAACACTGGCGCTGATGCAGCGCGAGTACGACGACATCGAAGGCATCGTCGAGATTCCCGGCGCAGGCGAGCTGCTGCGCGCATTGCCTGCCGAGCGCTGGGCCGTCGTCACTTCTGCCGACCGCGCGCTCGCCCGCAAGCGGCTCGCAGCCGCGGGCCTGCCGGCTCCGCAGTTGCTGGTCAGCGCGGAAGACGTGGCGCGCGGCAAGCCCGCGCCGGACGGCTTCGAGTTCGCGGCGCGGCGCATGCATTCCGACGCGCGCGCAGCGGTGGTGTTCGAAGACGCACCGGCCGGCATCGAAGCCGGCATCGCCGCGGGCGCCAAAGTCGTCGCGGTCGGATGGGCGTCGGCGGCGGCCGGGCTCGGCGAGACCGTGCGCGTGCACGATCTGCGCGGCATCCGTGTGACGCTCGACGGCGAGCAGATCGTTTTGCGGATCGCCGGCTGACGGTCGCGGCGTCGCAGGCTGTTTCCCCACCACTGCTGATTCGATGTCATCAATGTGATGACTCGCAGGTCATTTCTCGATCAGGCGCCCGCCTCTACGATGCATGCACTTCGCAACCAATTTCGATGGAGAGAGCGAACATGTATGCAATCACGGGAATTAGCGGCAAGGTGGGTGGCGCACTCGCCAAGGCCTTACTCGAAGCGGAACAGCCGGTGCGCGCGGTGCTGCGCGACCCGCAAAAAGCCGAGACATGGGCCGCGCGCGGCTGCGAAATCGCGCTGGCCGACATGAACGATGCCGATGCATTGGCCGACGCATTTTCGGGTGCGCACGGCGTGTTTATCCTGCCGCCGTCCGAGTTCGATCCCGCGCCGGGCTTTCCGGAGGCGCGTGAGGTGATCGATGCCGTCGTGGCCGCAATCGGCCGCGCGCAGCCCGCCAAAGTGGTGTGCCTTTCGACGATCGGCGCGCAGGCCACACAGACCAATCTGCTCACGCAACGCACGCTGATGGAGCAGGCGCTCAGTCAGCAGCCGGTTCCGGTCACATTCCTGCGCCCCGGCTGGTTCATGGAAAACTGCGCGTGGGATGTTGCCCCGGCGCGCGACGAAGGCATTATCCATGCGTATCTTCAGCCGCTGGACCGCGCGATTCCGATGGTCGCCACCGCGGACGTCGGCCGCGTAGCGGCGCAACTGTTGCAGCAAAGCTGGCAGGGCACGCACATCGTCGAACTGGAAGGGCCGGCGCGCATCAGCCAGCACGACGTCGCCGCGGCATTCGCACAGGCGCTCGGCAAGCCGGTGCGCGCGCAGGCCGTGCCGCGCGAAACATGGAATGACTTGTTCAAGGCGCAGGGCATGAAGCATCCGATGCCGCGCATCCAGATGATCGACGGCTTCAACGAAGGATGGATCGACTTCGCAGGGCGCGACGCAGAGATCATCAAGGGCGTCGTGTCGCTGGCGGCGGTCGTCAACGATCTGGTGCGGCGCGCGTAGTGGCACCACGCGCGGCGGCGCCGCCAGGCGGGCGCCGTGCATCGCCTGCCGATGCCTGAGGTACGATTGAACGGCGCGGCCCCCGCCGCTCAATCGTTGCCCTTCACATGCCGCCACTGAACCCCGCTTCACCGCTCGCCAGATTGATGCATGCGCCCGTCAGGCCGGGCACGATCGTGTGGATCGGTATCCGCGCGACCCGTCGCCTGCCGATGGACGTGTTGCAGTCGGTCGATGCCGTCGCCGGCGCCGGCCTCGCCGGCGATCACTACGGCGGCCACAACGGCGAGCGCCAGGTCACGCTGATTCAGGCGGAAAGCCTGCAGGCGATTGCGAGCCACCTCGGCCGCGCCGACGTATCGCCGCTCGACTTGCGCCGCAATCTTGTCACGGCTGGCATCAATCTATACGCGCTGAAGGAACGTCGTTTCCGCGTCGGCGATGCGCTGCTCGAAGCCACCGGCGAATGTCATCCGTGTTCGAGGCTTGAAGAAACGCTCGGAGTCGGCGGCTATAACGCCGTGCGAGGCTTTGGCGGCATCACGGCGCGCGTGTTGTCCGGCGGAAGTATCGCGCTGGGCAGCGCGATACTTCCCGATGCGTGACGGCCGCCCTGCCCGAAGCGCTAGCCGCCTTTTGCCTTGCCGCTTTCCAGCGCGATGCTGTTCCACAGATGCAGCGCGGCATAAGCCCGATACGGACGCCACATCTCGGTGCGCGCACGCTGCTGGGCCGCTTTGGCCAGCGACGGATCGCACCGGCTGATCGCCTGCATCAGCACGAGGTCGGCTTCGGGCCATGCATCGGCATCGCGTAACGCGCGCATCGCCACATAGCCGACGGTCCACGGCCCGATGCCGGGCATCGCGAGCATGTCGCGCTGCAGTGTCAGCGGATCGGCGTTCGGATCGTCGAGCGGCAGCGCGCCGGATGCAACGGCTTCGGCAAAGCGCAGCACGGTCGCGATGCGCCGGGTCGGCATGCCGATCTTGTCGAGGTTTGCCACTGCGAGTTCCGCCGGTGTCGGAAACCGCCACGCGGTGGCTTCATGAGGATGGCCGTCGATGCGTTTGCCGGCGCGCTGCACGATGCGGCTCATGATCGTCGACGCGCCTTTTACGCTGACCTGCTGGCCGACGATGGTGCGGATCACCAGTTCGAAACCCGACCACGCGCCCGGCACGCGCAAGCCCGGCGTTTGCTCGACAAGCGGCGCAAGCCACGGATCCGCGCCAAGGCACGCGGCGATTTTGCGCGGGTCGGCATGCAGGTCGAACATTCGCGACAGCGGCGCCGCGAGCTCGCCGGCGTGTTCGCTCAATGCGCCGTCGATGGTGGCGACGAGGCAGTGCTTGCGCGGATGTCGCCGCACCTCGACGGTCCCTTCCGCGCCGTTCCAGCCGATCGCGCGGCGATACACGCCGTCTTCTGCCGATTCGACGCCCGCCGACGCGCGGCCGCCAATAAACGCAAGCAAACGCGGCCACGCGAGCGGCGGCTTGAATGGCAGATGGATTTCGACCGGGGTTGGCGTGAGGTGCGGGTTCATGGCGCAGCCGCGCGCGAGCGCAGCCACCGCAACGTTGGCGGCGAGCTTCGCACTAGATCGCCTCGAACAACGAACGCTGGGCGGACGACCGGCGCAGCCTGTCGACGGCGTTGGGTTTTCGTGCCGGCGCCGCTGGCTTTTCACCGCCGGTTTCGACGCGCAGCAGGCGTTCCTTTGCGGCGAGACCGCCGGCGAAGCCGGTCAGCGCACCGGACGAGCCGATCACACGATGGCAGGGCGCGATGATCGAAATCGGGTTGCGCCCATTCGCTGCGCCCACCGCGCGCACAGCGTTGCGATTGCCGATCTGCTCGGCGATCTCGAGATAGCTGCGGGTTTGGCCGTACGGAATCGTGAGCAGCGCGGCCCACACCTGCTTCTGGAATTCGGTGCCGGTGAATTCGAGCTCGATATCGAAGTGCGTGCGTTTGCCGGCGAAATATTCGTCCAGTTGCCGCGCTGTTTCCAGCAGCACCGGATGCTGGCTGTTTTCGCGCAATGTGCCCAGCTTCACGCGATTCGGCCGGTCGTTTTCCCACAGAATCGCCACCAGTTTGTTGCCGCGCGCAACCAGTTGCAGCCGGCCGACCGGTGATGGGATAAACGCGTATTCGCACTCCATGACATGCTCCGGGCGGATGGTTCTCGCGAATGTCAAAGAATACACCGGATGCGGGTCCGCCCTTACATAAAGGGGGGCGGCACGAATGAAAGCGCAAGCTCGCAGCCCTGCTATCCGCCGCAGCCGGTTGACAGATACGCGCCCGACTCGCTATACAAGCCGCACTCGTCAAAGCCCATCGCAACATCATGAAGAAAAACGTGGATTCCGCGGCGCGGGCGCGCCGCCAGCCATCGCCGGATACGCTCGCGCCGGCCGAGCGCGCAAAACGCACCAAGCCGGTCGACGCCGTGTTGTGCGAAGACGGGCTGACAAGGCCGCCATGGGCCGCCCATGATCCGCTGCTCAGAAGCTACTACGACACCGAATGGGGCATGCCGATCGTCGACGAGCACGGCCTGTTCGAACGGCTGAGCCTCGAAGCGTTTCAATCGGGGCTTTCATGGGCGACGATCCTGCGCAAGCGCGAAGCGTTCCGGCGGGCGTTCCTGCGCTTCGACCCGGACAAGGTGGCGCAATTCACCGTGCACGATATCGAACGCCTGCTGGCGGATGCCGAAATCATCCGCAATCGGGCGAAGATCGTCGCGACCATCAACAATGCGCTTGCAACGATCGAACTGCGCAAAGACGGCGGTCTGGCCGCGTTGATCTGGTCGTTCAAGCCGGACATCACGCCCGCGCCGCGTACGATGGCGGAGATTCCGGCCCGCTCCGAGCACTCGGTTGCGTTGAGTAAAGCGCTGCGCAAGCGCGGCTTCAGCTTCGTCGGGCCGACCACGATGTATGCGTTGATGGAAGCCACCGGCATCGTGGACACCCATCTGGTCGACAGTCACCGGCGCGGCAGCTCCGGTATCTGGCTCGGCTAAACGACCGCCCCGTCGGCTTCATATGAAACGGCACAGCCGGTGGCCGGTCCAATTCGCGGCAATTGCGGCCTAGTTACCGCATCACCGGCCATTTCTTTTAGCCGTTTCGACCCTGCAATCTCAATTATGATTTAGTCAGTTTATTTGTAGCCGCCATTTGTATCAGCGCGCTACTATTCTGCGTCGCTTGAAAGTCGAGAGATGCAATATGTCGTGGTTAGGCACGGGGGCGTGGCACGGACCGACCGTTATCGACGGTTATCAAAGTCAGCCAGAAAAAGAACAAGCGGTATTTCGTTGCACGATAGGCGGCGCCGCGCTCGCTATTTATTGCGCATTTTCGCTGGCCCATCTGGATGGTCCATCCCGTCTCACCATTACGGTGATGGCGCTTTATGTATTGTTCGGCTTTGCCAGCTGGTTGGCGATCCGGCTGCAGCCGGGCAAGTCGCCGCTGCGGCTCATCACGACCACGCTGGTCGATCAGGGCATGGCGATCGCCGCGTTGGCGCTCGGCGGCCGCGCCGCGTTGCCGTTGCTGTTCGTCGTATTCTGGTTTCTGGTCGGCGCGGGCTGCCGATACGGCAAGCGGCCGCTGATCCTGTCGTGCACGGTAGCGGTAGCGGGCTTCATCGGGCTGATGATGAACGAGCCCTGGTGGATCATGAACCGGCAGGTCGGCGTCGGTCTGTTGCTGGCGGTGGTGGCCACGTCGTTCTATCTGTTCGTGCTGGTCAACAAGCTCGAGCGCCGCGCGGCCACCGATCCTTTGACAGGCCTGCTGAACCGCACGAGTCTCGTGCAGGCGGTCGGCCATGCGCATGGATCGCCGCGGCAGCAGAATGGCCAGGTCGGTTTGCTGGTGATCGATCTGGACGGTTTCAAGGACGTCAACGATTCGTTCGGCCACGCGGCCGGCGACGAGATGCTGCGCCGTTTCGCCGGTGAACTGTCGCGCATGAGCCGGCGCGGTGACGCGGTCGCGCGGCT
>DATLOW010000417.1:0-4083 GCA_035536055.1 Paraburkholderia sp.
CCTCGCCGGGCGAACTTAAAGTAAAGCTTGAATTGCCGCCGATACTGTATAAAAATACAGGCACCTGTCTATCCATACAGTGGCGCCATGACCAAACTTACCGCACGACAGCAGCAGGTTTTCGATCTGATCCGCCGCGCAATCGAGCGCACCGGCTTTCCGCCCACGCGCGCGGAGATCGCCGCCGAACTGGGCTTCAGCTCGGCCAATTCGGCGGAAGAGCATTTGCGCGCGCTGGCCCGCAAAGGCGTGATCGAACTGGCTGCGGGCGCGTCGCGCGGCATCAGGCTGCTCGCCGGCAACGACGACGCGCCGCATCAGTTCACGCTGCCGCACGCGGCGCTGATGCAGCTGTCGCTGCCGCTGGTCGGGCGGGTTGCCGCGGGTAGTCCGATCCTCGCGCAGGAGCACATCGCGCAAACCTACGCGTGCGATCCGGCGCTGTTCTCCAGCAAGCCGGACTATCTGCTGAAGGTGCGCGGGCTGTCGATGCGCGACGCCGGCATTCTCGACGGCGATCTGCTCGCCGTGCAAAAGCGCAGCGAGGCGAAAGACGGCCAGATCATCGTCGCGCGGCTTGGCGACGACGTGACCGTCAAACGGCTGAAGCGCCGGCCGAACGGCGTCGAGCTGATCGCCGAAAACCCCGATTACGACAACATCTTCGTTGAAGCCGGCAGCGCGGACTTTGCGCTCGAAGGCATCGCCGTGGGCCTGATCCGGCCCACCGAATTCTGATACCCGAACATCGCCCGGAGAGATTCATGGAACGCCTTGCCCGCCTGCTGCCCTTTCGCCAGTTCGGCCGCCTGCGTCATCTGCGCAGCCTCGTGCCGTGTTTGCCGCTCGAAGCGGTGCATGCGGGACGCACTGCTTCGCTGTTCGATGGACTGGCGGGCGATCAGCAGACTGCGGCGGCAGATGCTGCTGCGCCGGGCGCCGCCGCGTCGGGCGCCGCCGCGCTGCCGTCGGCGTTGCCGGCCTTTGCGCGCGTATCGCTGAAGTCGTCGATCAATGCCGAGCCGGCGCGGCGCGCGCCGGTGCGCGTGTATCACGGGCCGTCGCGGCTGATCATGGTCGGTACCGTCGATGCGGTATGCCGGATGATCGACCGTTGCATCGCCGAAGAAAGCGCGGCGCTGCAAGGCGGTGCGGCATAACTCGCCGGTTCGCGGGATCGTTTTGGCGTGCGCGGGGTCCATGTTGATTCCCCGGTCAACTTATCTCCCGCCCGATGAAGGTTCGTTCAGTTTCAGTTCACGCCAATCATTCGATGCACGGCCGCTTCACGCGGCCGATGGCGATCACGCTAGTGGTGGTCGTGAGCGTCGCCGTACTCGCCTATGCGTATGCGACGCCGTATCTCGCGCTCGAGCGGCTCAAGCGCGCCGCCGATGCGCGCGATGCGCAAACCGTCAATCAGTACGTCGATTTTCCTGCGCTGCGCGATAGCCTGAAGCAACAGGTCGTCGGGCTATTCGAACGCCGGCTTGCCGGCAGTGCGGCGCATGGCAATCCGCTCGCCGCGATCGTCGCGATGGTCGGCACCGCGGTAATCGGGCCGCTGGTCGATGCGTATGCGACGCCGGATGGCGTTGCGGCGCTGCTCAACGGCATGCCGCCGCGCGGCGAACCGGGAGAAAGACCGCCTGCGCCGCCGGATGCGAATGCCGCGACGGGCGATGCGGCGAATGCAGGCAGTGCTGCACCGGCGCCGGCGCCGCAACCCAATGCGCAAGCACCAGCCAATACGCCCGCAGCGCCACCGCAACCGCCGCAGACCACCGCCGGTTATCGCGGCCTCAACGAGTTCGTCGTCACCTACCAGCACGGCGTAGGCGACGCGCGCTACTCGGCGATCCTGCGTCGCGAAGGATTATTCACGTGGAAGCTTGCAGCGGTCGATCTGGCCGACTGACGCGCCCGCACGCCGCGGAGGCGGCCCCCGCAAAGGCGGCCTCCGCAAAGGCGGCCTCCGCAAAAACGACCTTCGCGAAGGCAGCCTCCTCAACCACTTCCTACGCGGCGGCCGCCGCCTGCTCGCCAGGCGCGGAGCAGGCCACCAGAATGCTGCACGACACGCGATCGAGCAGCGGCGTATTGCCCGCCCCCATCCACCAGCGCGACAAACCAGTGCGGCAGCGATGGCCGACCACCACCAGGTCGACCTTCAGCTCATCGGCCAACGCCGCGATCTCATCGATCGGATGACCAAACGCGAAGTGCCCCTGCGCCTTGACGCCGCGTTCGGTCAGCCAGTCGACGCCTTCCTGCAGAATCTCGCGCGCCGTTTTTTCGAAGCTGCCGCACGCGACATCGGTTAGCAGGCCCGCGCTTTGCGCGATGCTCGAGCGCATATCGACCACCGACAGCAGATGCGTTTCGGCTTTCAGATCGAGCGCCAGGTCCGCGCCGCAGCGCAGTGCCTTGCGGCCTTCGCGCGAGCCGTCGTAGCACAGCAGAATCTTGTTGTAGCTCGCCATTTGAATCTCCGTCCCGCGTGGATCGCGGTCTCGAAACAATCATGGTGCGCCGCAATTGCGCTTGCAAGGCGTGGAAAACGCTAACTGTCCGCAGCACGCCTCGCGGGCGCTGCCGCACTGCGGGAAGACCCTGCCGCAGCGTGCCCACCCGCGGCACAGCTTGCCGAAGCGCTGCACCGATAGCCTAGAATAGGCTGCCCGTCGCCCATCTCAGGGCGCTTGCGCACCATCCATGAGCGAAGCCAGCATCGAATTCCATCGTGTCAACAAGCACTACGGCGGCAAGCCGGTCGTCGACGGCCTGTCGTTCGACGTGCGGGCCGGCGAATGCTTCGGGCTGCTCGGCCCGAACGGCGCCGGCAAGACCACCACGCTGCGCATGCTGCTCGGGATCGCCGCACCCGATGCCGGCACGATCCGCCTGTGCGGCGAGCCGGTGCCGGCGCGCGCGCGTCATGCCCGCGCACGGGTCGGCGTCGTGCCGCAGTTCGACAATCTCGACCCGGACTTCACCGTGCGCGAGAACCTGCTGGTGTTCGGCCGCTACTTCGGCCTGTCGACGCGCGCCACGCGCGCGCTGGTGCCGTCGCTGCTCGAATTCGCGCGGCTCGAGCACAAGGCGGAGGCGCGCGTCAGCGAACTGTCGGGCGGCATGAAACGGCGCCTGACGCTGGCGCGCGCGCTGGTCAACGATCCGGACGTGCTGGTCATGGACGAGCCGACCACCGGCCTCGATCCGCAGGCGCGCCATCTGATCTGGGAACGCCTGCGCTCGCTGCTGTCGCGCGGCAAGACGATCCTGCTGACCACGCATTTCATGGAAGAAGCCGAACGCCTGTGCGACCGCGTCTGTGTGATCGAGGAAGGCCGCAAGATCGCCGAGGGCGCGCCCAAGCAGCTGATCGCCAGCGAGATCGGCTGCGACGTGATCGAAGTGTATGGCGCCGACCCGTTCGTGCTGCGCGATGAACTGGCGCCGCTCGCGGTGCACGCCGAGATCAGCGGCGAGACGCTGTTCTGCTATGTCGACGATCCGCAGCCGGTGCTCGGGCGCCTGAAGCAGCGCAACGATCTGCGCTATCTGCATCGGCCCGCGAATCTCGAAGACGTGTTCCTGCGTCTGACCGGCCGCGATATGCAGGAGTAGCGACGCGATCGATCAAGGCGACGCGACCGGACGCGTCAGACCCCCCCGCACCGAATTGCACCGAATTGCACCGAATTGCACCGGATCGCACCGAACCGCACCGACCCCCCGCCCATGGACGCACGCTCATACGACACCCCCGATCGCCCGTTGCAGCCGGCCCGCCAGCGCTTCGCCGCGTTGCCCGCGAATGCAGCGAACTGGCTCGCCGTGTGGCGGCGCAACTACCTCGTGTGGCGCAAGCTGGCGCTCGCGTCGATGTTCGGCAATCTGGCCGATCCGATGATCTACCTGTTCGGCCTCGGCTTCGGCCTCGGGCTGATGGTCGGACGCGTCGACGGCGTGTCGTATATCGCCTTTCTCGCGGCCGGCACGGTCGCCTCGAGCGTGATGATGTCGGCGAGTTTCGAATCGATGTATTCGGGATTTTCGCGGATGCACGTACAGCGCACG
>DATLOW010000418.1:0-3372 GCA_035536055.1 Paraburkholderia sp.
TACTTGGTGACGATCGCCGCCGGAATGCCGGTGTCGCCGAAGCTGCCGTCCACGTCGAGCCCCGGCGTGATGATGGTCGCCTTGATCGGGTCGAGCATGTTGAAGCCTTCGGCGAGCGTGCCGAAGCCATGCCAGTGATCGTTGGGCCGCAGCATCCAGTCTTCGCGCGAGCCGATGCCTTCTTCGGCGAGCTCGTCCGGACCCCACACCTTGAAGAACCAGTCGGCGCCGAATTCGTCGTCGACCTTGCGCATCGCGCGGCGGAAATCGAGCGCTTCGGCAATCGATTCTTCGACCAGCGCGGTGCCGCCCGGCGGCTCCATCATCGCCGCGGCGACGTCGCACGACGCGATGATCGCGTACTGCGGGCTCGTCGACGTATGCATCAGATACGCCTCGTTGAAGCGATGGCGGTCGAACGTGCTGTTCTCCGAATCCTGCACGACGATCTGCGAGGCCTGCGAGATACCGGCCAGCAGCTTGTGCGTGGAGTGCGTCGCGAACACCAGCGCACCGGTACGCGGCCGGCCCGCGCCGATCGCGTGCATGTCCTGATAGAACGAGTGGAACTCCGCGTGCGGCAGCCACGCTTCGTCGAAGTGCAGCGTGTCGAGCAGGTCGCCGAGCAGGTCCTTGATCATCTCGACGTTGTAGATCACGCCGTCATACGTGCTTTGCGTGATGGTCAGGATGCGCGGCTTCAGATTGGGGTTCTTCGCCAGCGCTTCGCGCGCGAACGGGTTCGCCTCGATCTTCTTGCGGATGTTCTCCGGCTTGAACTCGTCGCGCGGAATTGGGCCGATGATGCCGAAGTGATTGCGCGTGGGCGTCAGAAACACCGGAATCGCGCCGGTCATCGTGATCGCGTGCAGGATCGACTTGTGGCAGTTGCGGTCCACCAGCACGATGTCGCCCGGCGCGACCGTCGCGTGCCAGACGATCTTGTTCGACGTCGACGTGCCGTTGGTCACGAAGAACAGGTGGTCGGCGCTGAAGATGCGCGCGGCGTTGCGCTCCGACGCGGCCACCGGGCCGGTGTGGTCGAGCAGCTGGCCGAGCTCGTCGACCGCGTTGCAGACGTCCGCGCGCAGCATGTTCTCGCCGAAGAACTGGTGGAACATCTGGCCGAGCGGGTTCTTCAGGAACGCCACGCCGCCCGAATGCCCCGGGCAATGCCACGAATACGAGCCCTCTTCCGCGTACTGCACCAGTTCCTTGAAGAACGGCGGCGCGAGCGAATCGAGATACACCTTCGCCTCGCGGATGATGTGGCGCGCGACGAACTCCGGCGTGTCCTCGAACATATGGATGAAGCCGTGCAGTTCGCGCAGGATGTCGTTCGGCAGATGGCGCGACGTGCGCGTTTCGCCGTACAGGAAGATCGGAATGTCCGCATTGCGCTTGCGCACCGCCGCGACGAACGCGCGCAGGTCGATGATCGCGCGCGCCAGTTCCGGCGCATCGCTGTCGTTGGTGTTCTCGACGTACGGCAGCAGTTCGTCGTCGTCGATCGACAGGATGAAGCACGATGCGCGGCTCGACTGCTGCGCAAACGACGTCAGGTCGCCATAGCTCGTCAGCCCGAGCACTTCCGCGCCTTCTTTCTCGATTGCTTCGGCAAGCGCCCGGATGCCGGAACCCGAGATGTTCTCGGAGCGGAAATCTTCGTCGATGATGACGACCGGGAAACGAAACTTCATGTGGCGATTCTCCAAAAAGAACGACCGCTGCTTTCTATTGCGCAGCGGTCACCTTATGTCCGGTGAGTCAATGCGCGGGGCGCCGTCAGGTTTTCGGCAGCGTGACGCCATGCTGGCCTTGATATTTGCCGCCGCGGTCCGCGTACGACACGTCACAAATCTCGTCGCTTTCGAAAAACAAAACTTGCGCGACGCCTTCGTTCGCATAAATTTTGGCAGGCAAAGGTGTCGTATTCGAGAATTCGAGCGTCACGTGCCCTTCCCATTCCGGCTCGAACGGCGTCACGTTGACGATGATGCCGCAGCGCGCATAGGTGGATTTGCCGAGGCACACCGTCAGCACGCTGCGCGGAATCCGGAAATACTCGACGGTGCGCGCCAGCGCGAACGAGTTCGGCGGAATGATGCAGACCTCGCCCTTGAAGTCGACAAACGATTTCTCGTCGAAGTTCTTCGGGTCGACGATGGTCGAATTGATGTTCGTGAAGATCTTGAATTCGTCTGCACAGCGGATGTCGTAGCCGTAGCTCGACGTACCGTAGCTGACGATCTTGCGGCCGTCCTCGGACGTGCGGATCTGCGACGGCTCGAACGGCTCGATCATCTTGTGCTCGGCGGCCATGCGCCGGATCCACTTGTCGGATTTGATGCTCATAGGGTGAACGCTGCTGACGGTGTAATCGGTGAAAGCCGCGCCGCGCGCCGTTGGGACGGCGCTTCGGGCTACGTGGGCACGGCGGCGGGCAGACGAAAGGCGCTTATTTTACGCGAAGCCCGCGTCGGTGCGAGTGAGCTGGCCGATCGGCCTAATAATCTGGCGTGTGGAGCGGTCGATAGAGCGTGTGAGGTGCGCTGTAAAGCCGCACGGTGCGTGGGACGGCGAACTGCCGGCGGCGGCAAGCCGAGCGGCAAGCGGAGCGCCATGCGGGCGGAGCGCCACGCAGCCGCCTGCCGGCGGCCGCTCACTGTGTCCGGATCAGTCCGCACGCGATCGCCGAGCCGGCGCCATGCTGCGGGTAAGCATAGGGGTCGGTCGCATCGCGATGCACCAGCACCGAACGCTGCAGCACCGAGCGCACGCCGTCGAGCGACACGTCCGGCGCGACGATAAAGCCGGTTGCGACGCCGCTCGAATCTGCGTGGATATTGCCCAGATCGCCCTCGACGCGCGCGCCGTTCTTCAGCCGGTCGGCGGCCGGCGCGAACACCGGGCCGGCGCTGGAGCCGTCGGCGGCATTGCAGTCGCCGCGCTCGTGCACCTGCAACGCGTGGTCGGTATTCGGCGGCAGGCCGATCAGGTTGTAGGAAACCTGCACGCCATCCGAGCGCTCGATGAAGGTGACGCTGCCGCGCGCCTGGTTGCCGAGTGTGGGCAGCAACTGCGCGACCGCGTGTTTTTCCTGTGGTTTCAGAAACGACGTGCAGCCGGACAGCGGCACGACGCTGGCAGCCGTGACGATGAGCGCCATGAAGGCTTGCATCGCACGGCCGTCGATTCGTTTTCTCATGCGATCCTCTTGTCGGGCGCCGACCGCCCCTGCGGCCGCTTTGCCGGACCTGATGAAGTCGACATGATACCGCGACAGGCATCGCGCAAACGCAGTCGCCGCCACGCGATAGAGGCGCGCCGCACGCAGCGCGCGGCGCCGGCGGCGCGAGGCCGCATGCATCG
>DATLOW010000419.1:0-2718 GCA_035536055.1 Paraburkholderia sp.
CGCGAGTCGGTCAACGGCATGTTGCCGGTGGCGCGCGTCGGCGGCGAGATCGTGTCGTTCAGGCTGTTGCGACGCTGGGGCCTGCGGCCGTCGGCGGCCGCGGCATGCCTGATCGTCGATATGCAACTCACGGTGCTCAGCCAGTTGCTGTTCACGATGGTCGGCATCGGATTTCTGTTCGCGCACGCGCAGTCCAACGCGCTGCGCCTCGCGGACGATCTCGCGTGGGGCGTGGTGGTGATCGCGCCGTTGCTGGTGCTGTTCGCGCTGGTGCAGCATGCGAGCCCGTTCGAGCGGCTCACGCGCGCGCTGAACCGGCTGACCGGCGGCAAGCTGGCCGCCATCGTCGGACAGTCGGCCCGTATCGATCGGTCGATCAAGCTGATCTGGCGGCGACGCGGCGTCGTGCTGCGCTATCTGTTCCTGTGGCAACCGCTGCAGTGTGTGGCGACGGCGTTCGAGATATGGCTCGCGCTGCATTTTCTCGGTGCGCACGTCAGTCTGATCGAAGCGGTCGTGATCGAATCGTTGATTCAGGCAGTAAGTAGCGCGGCGTTCTTCGTGCCGGCTGGCCTCGGCGTTCAGGAGGGCGGCTTTGTTCTGATCGGTGCGGCGCTCGGTCTGGACCCGTCGATCTGTCTTGCACTGGCGGGCGCGCGCCGCCTGCGTGACCTGATTGTGCTGGTGCCCGGCCTGTTCGCGTGGCAGTTCGCGGAGTCGTCCGGTCGTGCATCGCGATGGACTTTCGGCAAGCGGACATCGGTGTTTCAGGCGCGCGGCTCGGAGAGCGACCGGCCCTGAATGACGGTCGCCCGCTGCGCTTTTGCGCTTCGGCGGTGGCGGGGCGGCTGCGGGATCGACGTAGGGATCGTAGCGGCACGCAAGCCTCGTTTCACGCGCGTTTTATTTTCACCGATAGAATCGCCGATAACGACAGGAACAGGGGCTTCAATGGACTTGATCATCCGGCGTGCCGCCTTGCCGCGCAGCGTCGCGCATCACCACGCAGCGCAACCGCTGTTCGATATCGGCATCGAAGGCGCGCGTATCGTCGCGGTCGAGCCGCAGCTCGCCGCGCAGGCGCGCGAAGAGATCGATGCCGACGGCTCGCTCGTTGCGCCGCCGTTCGTCGATGCGCATTTCCACATGGACGCGACGTTGTCGTATGGTCTGCCGCGCGTCAATGCATCGGGCACGCTGCTCGAAGGCATTGCGTTATGGGGGGAGCTGAAGCCCGAGCTCACACAGCAGGCGCTCGTCGAGCGCGCGATGCAGTACTGCGACTGGGCGGTCGCGCGCGGTCTGCTGGCGATTCGCACGCACGTCGATGTGTGCGATCCGCGGCTGCTGGCTGTCGAAGCGTTGCTCGAAGTGAAGCGTCGCGTCGCGCCTTATCTCGATCTGCAACTGGTGGCGTTTCCGCAAGACGGTCTGCTGCGCAGCGCCGGCGCGTTCGACAATCTGAAGCGTGCCATCGAACTGGGCGTCGACGTGGTGGGCGGCATTCCGCACTTCGAGCGCACGATGGCCGACGGCGCGGAATCGGTGCGATTGCTGTGCGAGTTCGCGGCGAATCAAGGCCTGCGCGTCGACATGCATTGCGACGAATCCGACGATCCGCTGTCGCGCCATATCGAAACGCTGGCCGCGCAAACCCATCGGCTGGGTTTGCACGGACGCGTCGCCGGCTCGCATCTGACGTCGATGCATTCGATGGACAACTACTACGTCAGCAAGCTGCTGCCGTTGATGCGCGAAGCCGGCGTCGCGGCGATCGCCAACCCGCTGATCAACATAACGCTGCAGGGCAGGTCGGACACGTATCCGAAGCGGCGTGGCATGACGCGCGTGCCCGAACTGATGGCGGCCGGCATCGACGTCGCGTTCGGCCACGATTGCGTGATGGACCCGTGGTATAGCCTGGGCTCCGGCGATATGCTGGAGGTCGCGCATATGGGGCTGCATGTCGCGCAAATGACCGGCATCGATGCGATGCATGCATGCTTCGATGCGGTGACGGTGAATGCGGCGCGGATTCTTGGGCTGGAAGGTTATGGCATCGCGCCAGGCTGTGCGGCGAACTGCGTGGTGCTCGACGCGCGCGATGAAGTCGAAGCGCTTCGCTTGCGCGCGGCGCGTCTCGCGGTGGTGAGTCGTGGGCGGGTGGTGAGCCGCTCGCCGGCCGCACGCGCGATGTTATCGCTGGAAGGGCGGCCGGCCCAGGTCGATTTCAGGCTGCATCGTTAGCGCAGTCGTGCGGCGCCGGAAAGCAAGACGCCCCGCACACATGCGCTGTGTGCGGGGCGTCGACGAGTTACCGGTCAGTGCGCAGCCGGCTGCGTCATGCCGTTATGCCGCAGCAGCGCATCGATATTCGGCTCGCGTCCGCGGAACGCCTTGAACGATTCCATCGCGGGCCGGCTGCCGCCCACTTCGAGAATCTCCTTGCGATACCGCGTGCCCGTGCCTGCGTCGAGCACGCTGCCGTTGGCTGCCTGCGCCGCTTCTTCGAACGCCGCATATGCATCTGCCGACAGCACTTCCGCCCACTTGTAGCTGTAGTAGCCGGCCGCATAGCCACCCGCAAAAATATGGCTGAACGTATTCGGCCAGCGCGAGAACGACGCCTGCGGAATCACATGGAACTGCTCGTTGATCTCGCGGGCGAGATCGTTCGCGGTCTTGGCGCCGGACGGATCGAAGTCGACGTGCAGCTTC
>DATLOW010000420.1:0-19439 GCA_035536055.1 Paraburkholderia sp.
TACCGTCGGCTTCATCAGCTTCAATGCGCCGGCCAGCGCATGCACCTTGCTGGCGCCACCCGCCGCCAGCACGCGCACGGGCACCTTTTTGATGATGTCGAGCGGCACCGACATCACGCGCTCGTTGATCGGATGGTCGACAAGCTTGCCGTTCGCATCGAAGAAGTTGAACAGCATGTCGCCGACCGCACCGGCCCTCACGACCGAGGCGCGATCCGCATTCGAAATGAACTTCGACTGATGCGAGGTCTGATCCGCGCCGGTGCCCGCGGCGCCGAGCAGCACCGCATCCAGCGATTTCGCGAGTTCGAAGATATCGGCGAGTCCGCAGCGCTCGATCAGCGTCTGCCGCGTCGCGGCGCTGTCGACCAGCAGCGGCGCGGTCATCAGATAGCAGTCAGCCTGGAACAGCGACGCGAGCCGCCACGCGAACTCGGCGGGATTGAACTTGCGCGCCTTGATGATGCCGCCGAGCAGCGACACCACCGACAAGCGATCGACCGAACGCTCGTCGATGTACGCGAGCGCACTGACAAGCGTACGACCCCAACCTACGCCGATCCGCATATCGGCGCGCACCAGCGACGACACATACGCGCCGGTCGCCGCGGCGATCGGTGCGGTCGCATCGGCGCCGCGCGCGGACAACGGCACGACGATCGCTTCGTCGATGCCGAAGCGGCTCTCCAGCGCGCGCTCCGCTGCCACGCATTCGGCGAGGCGGTCGCCGATCGAGATACGCACCTCGTTGCGTTCGCGCGCGGCCGCGAGCAGACGGACCACTGTCACACGTCCGACCCCGAGTTTCTGCGCGATTTCGTTCTGCGTCATTTCCTCGACGTAGTACATCCACGCAGCGCGCAAACGCAGACGCCGCGACGGATTTTGCTCGTCGGTTTCGACGCTGGCAGGGGAAACATTCGCCTTCGGCAAGCGCAGCTCCTATTATTCAAAAGTCGGCATCGCCGCTGAACAGTTGTGCTATCTTAACTTCAAATGTTGCATCACTGAGATCTGCCATGGAGACGAAATCTCTATTGCCGCAACAGCTCACTCGCGACATCAGCCAGCTCGGCATCGCGCTGAAGGATTGCGCGCGGCAGCTGCGCTACGCGGCACGCAACGTGCCGGGGCCGGTGCGCGGCGAAGGGCCGGGTCTCACGCGTGCTGCAGCGCGCCTTGCGCCGGCACGGCTCGTGCCGCCGCTGTCGCTCGAATCGGTTGCGCACCTCGCGGACGACCTGCTCGAAAGCGCCGAATCGTTCGCCGGTCATGCGGTGCCGCCGCTGCAAGACCACTGGAAGTCGCCGGTGCCGCTCGCCACACTCAGCCGTTATCTGAGCGCGCCGCGCGGCGATACGAAGGCGCAGCGCACATTCTCGATGTCGTATTACGCCGCCGCCAAACGCATGATCATGCAATGCGGCGCCACCGACGTGCTGATCTTCGAGCATCGCGTCAGCAATGCACTCGACGATGCCCGCACCGCGATGGCCGTGGCAGGCAAAACGACGCTGCCGTCGTTCGCCGGTTCCGCCGATGCGCTCGCGGCGCTGTGCCGGCCCTGCGCGCAACTCGCGCTGTCGCTGATCGACCAGCAGCCGATTCGCAGCACGCGCTTCGACACCTTGCCCGACGTCAGCGCCCCCTGGTGGCTCGTCACCGAACCGAACGCGTATGTGTTCGTGCTGCTGCCGCTGGCATCGCTGTGCAAGGAGGCGTGCGCCAACGGTCTCGTTACCGAACCCGATGCGGTACTGCGCTTTTTCGCCGACGTGATCGGCGCGCGCGAAACCGCGTTGCGCGCCGCGTTGAAAGAGCGCGACCGCGTCGACGCACTGGCGCGGGAAATCGAACATATCGTCGCGCATTTGTGCTGAACGCCGGGCGCGTCCTGGTTCTTTGCGCTGATTCTGTATCGATCGCGGGCCGCGCGCCCAAGGGAGTCACGTCATGTTGCAAGCGCCGCGCAACAGCCACGTGCAGCCGCTGCACGTGTGGGAGCACATGCAGAAGCTGACGCTGTGCCGCCAGCTGCTGCAGCAATGCTGCGACGAGTACGGTGCGCGGCACGGCATCCGCATCGAGATCGACAGCCGGCATTTCACGCGGGCGTTCTTTGCATGGGTCGACGTGGCCCTGCATAACGACGACTACCGGCGGCGCAATCCGCGCGATTTCTATCAGTTCGCCTATGGCGCGCTGCTGCGCGAACTGCTGCGCGAAAAGGCCGTGCATGGCGGCGAGCATGCGCCGCTGCAGCAGACCACGCCGGCCGACGTCGCGAGCTGGTGGCCGGTCGGTTATATGCTCACGTACTTCTGCGTCGGCCTGCTAAAGCGCACGCTGCGCGAGGAATGCGGACTCGACGTCGAAGCGGCCGACGCATTGACGCAACCCGAGGTGTGGCAGTCGTTCCGCGAAAATATCGTCGAAGAGCCGTCGCTTGCGATTGCGTACTTCGACAAGTTCATGGGCATCGAGCCGAACTGGCGCGAACCCGGCTTTGTCGCGAACCGGCCGGCATCGGCGCGCGTGACGCGGATCATGCGGTCGGTTTGACCGCGGCGAACCGCGCCGCTTACGCCAGCACCGCCTTCAGCCGCGCGCCCGCCAGCGGCAAATCGCGAATCCGCGCACCGGTCGCATCCGCAATCGCATTGGCGAGCACGGCCGCCGCGGGCCCCTGCGCCGCTTCGCCGACGCCGAGAAACGGCAGGCCCGGCCGGTCGATCATATGCACGTCGACGCGCTTGGGCACCGACGAAAAGCGCATGATCGGATAGGTGCTCCAGTCGTAGCTGGTGATGCGCTGCGTATCGAACATCGTCTGTTCGTACAACGTCCAGCTGGTGGTCTGCAGGATGCCGCCTTCGACCTGATTGCGCACGCCGTCCGGGTTGACGATCTGCCCGCAATCGATCGCCGCGACCACACGCTCGATGCCGATCTGCCCGGTATCGCGCTCGATCGTGATCTCCATCGCGATCGCGCAATAAGCCATCAGGTTCTTGTACTTCGCGAACGCAAAGCCGACCCCGCGCGGGCCGCCGGCACCACTGCCGGCACCCGTATGCGGTCCATCGCTGCTGCGCGCGCCGCCGCGCCGCTGCCAGCCGAAGCGCTGCGCGGCCAGCTCGATCACCGCCCGGGCGCGCGGATCGTCGAGATGCTTCAAACGAAACTCGACCGGGTCGGCCTGAGCCGCCAGCGCGAGTTCGTCCATAAAGCTCTCGATCGCGAAGATGTTCATATGCGCGCCGAGCGAGCGCATCGCCGACACGCGAATCGGCATGTCCGGCAGGAAATGATGCTGCACGTGCAGGTTCGGCACCTTGTACAGCGGAATGCTGTTGCGGTCGCCGCCGCCTTCGGGCATCGGGATCGGTTTCGGCGGCGCCGGTTTGAACGGTTGCGCGAGCAACCACGTCGGCATCAGGCGGCCGGCGTTGTCGATCCGGTTGTTGTGCGTATTGCTCCACAACTCGTAATTCCAGTCGACGATCGTGCCGCTCGCATCGAGCGACGCGCGCACGTACGTGCTCATCGCCGGGCCAAACGGCTCCCATAGATGTTCCTGCTCGCGCATCAGTTGCACGCGCACCGGCCGGCCCGGCACGGCGCGGGCGATCAGCGCGGCGTCCGCGGCGACGTCGTCCGCGCCGTTGTGACCGTAGCAGCCGGAGCCTTCGACGTGAATGCAGCGCACCTGCTGCGGCGGCAGCGACAGCATTTCAGCAAGTCCCGCGCGCAGCGGATAGACGCCTTGCGTGTGCGTCCATACCGTCATCGCACCGTTGTCGAACTGCGCGACCGCGCACGACGGCCCGATCGAACCATGCGTCATATACGGCTTGCTGAAGCGCGCCTCGAGCGTGCGCACCGCGGCCCCGCCCGCGTTCGCGCCTTGCGGCGCGCTCTGATTCGCCACCACGATTTGCTGCGCGGGCAGCTTCATCAAAGTCTGGTGGATCGTCGCCGGGTCGGGCAGCGGCGGTCCCGCATGCCACTGCGCGGCCGCCATCAGTTCGCGCATCGCGACGATCGCGCGCCATTCGTCGTCGGCGACCACCGCGAGGTAGCTGCCGTCGCGCACGACCTTCAGCACGCCGGGCAGGCTTTCGATGCGCGTCGTATCGAGCGCGGCGAGCGTCGCGCCATATGCCGGCGGACGCACCACGCGGGCGTGCAGCATGCCCGGCAGACGCAGGTCCTGCACATAGCTCTGGCCGCCGCTGACCTTGCCCGGTATGTCGATACGCTGCAGCGTGCGACCTACCACGCGGAATTGCGCGGGTGGCTTCAACGGCACGCCCAGGCGCGCTTCCTGATGCAGGTTCACGCCGCTCACCGCTTCGCCGTACGACAGGTGCCGGCCGTCGGCGGCGACGATTGCGCCGTCATGCGTGGTCAGCGTCGCGATATCGACGTTCAGATGCGTAGCCGCGCTTTGCAGCAGTAGCGCGCGCACCTGCGCCGCCGCGTTGAAGATTGCGGTGCCGCTGTCGGCCACCGAATGACTGCCCGCGGTATAGCCTTCGTTCGGCGTCTCGCCAGTGTCGGCGGTGATCAGTTTGATCTGCTGCGGCTCGAGGTCGAGCTGCTCGGCGGCCAGCTGCAGAAATGCGGTGCGGATGCCGGTACCGAGTTCGGCCTTGCCGGTGCAAACCGTCACGTTGCTCTGTGCGTCGATCCTGATCCACGCGTCGAGTTGCGGCGAAGTTTTCAGGCTGCCGGGCAGTTGCGGCGCGGTGGCGGTGAAGGTGCCCGCTTCGGTGGTGGTGGTTTGCGCGAGCGCGCGCGTGCGTGGCAGCAGTGTGAAGCTGACTAGCAGCGAGCCGGCCACCAGCAGGCGGCGGCGCTGCGGATCGGCAACGGCGTCGCGGGCAGACCCGCCGACGGCGTCGCCTTCGAGATCGGCCGCGGCATCGCGCGCGGCGTCGAGCTGATCGTCGCGGATGCTCATGAATGCGCCCTCGCAGCCGCGTCGAGCCCACCTGCCTGCGACACTTCGCGAATCGCCGCGACGATCCGCATATGCGTGCCGCAGCGGCACAGGTTCGGCTGCAGATGCTCGCGAATCTGCTCGTCGCTCGGCGTCTTCACACGCTCGAGCAGGCTTTGCGCGCGCATGATCATGCCGGCGATACAGTAGCCGCACTGCGCGGCCTGCTGGTCGATAAACGCGCGCTGCAGCGGGCCCGGTTGCGTGGCGCTGCCCAGTCCCTCGACAGTGCGCACCGGCCGCTCGCCGCAGGCGACCACCGGCAGCAGGCACGAGAATACCGGCTCGTTGCCGACCAGCACTGTGCACGCGCCGCATTGGCCGAGACCGCAGCCGTATTTCGCGCCATTCAGCTGCAACTGGTTACGCAGCACATACAGCAGCGGCGTCGACGGATCGATGTCCAGCGTGTGGCGCACGTCGTTGACGGTCAGCGTAATCATGGTTCGACGCTCTCCTTGCGTATCTTCGCGACGGCCGCGGCATCGAGCTCGGGCCACGGATCGCGCTTGCTGAAGCGCGCTCGCGTGTAGTTGGCCAGATCGGCGATCTGCGCATCGCTGAAGCTTTGTGCGAATGGCGGCATGAAATGCGCGGCTTCGCTGTGCTGCCAGCCGATGCCGTCGAGAATCATCCGCACCGTGTTGCGCGGGCTATCGGCATTCACCGCGGTGCCTAGCGCCAGCGACGGCCGGTCGCCATGCGTCGACATCGGCGCGGCCGCGCTGTGGCACGACGCGCACGCCGCATTGAACAGCGTCGCGCCGTTCGCGAGCGCGGCGGGCGCTGCCAGCTGCGTCAGGTTGACCGGCTGGCTGTGCACGTCGGGGCTGGCCGGCGCCGTTTGTTGCAGAGACAACAGGTAGGTGGCGATCGCTTCGACGTCGCTTTGCGGCGCATCTTCGAGCGACTGCGCGACCGGCAGCATCGGCCCGGCCGCCGCGCCATGCTGGCTCGCAAAACCGGTGCGCAGATAGGCGACCAGTTGCGCGCGCGTCCACGGTGTCGGCGCGTGCAGCAGCGTAGTCAGCGGCGGCGCGTCCCAGCCGTCGATCACGCCGCCCGCAAAAGTCGCGTCGCGCTGCTCCGCGCCGAGCCGGTTCAGCGGCGTATGACAGGCGCCGCAATGGCCGACGCCATTCACCAGATAGCGGCCGCGCTGCCATTCGACGGTCTGCATCGGATTGGTCGTGTCCTCCGCTTCCGCGCCTGTCGGCGCGCCGGGTTCGGGACCGCGATGCAGATACAGCAGATTCCAGCCGGACACGAGCGGCCGGAAGTTCAGCGGAAACACCAGCCGGTTGGCAGGCGCGCTGGCATGCACCGGGTCGCGCGACATCATGAACGCATAGATCGCGGCGATATCCGCATCGGTCATATGCGTGAAGTGCGGATACGGAAATGCCGGATACAGATGATGCCCATCGCGCGAGATGCCTTTGCGCATCGCGCGCGTGAAGGCATCGAGCGACCAGTCGCCGATGCCGGTCTGCGCGTCGGGGGTGATGTTGGTCGAATAGAGGGTGCCGAACGGCGTGACGAGCGGCAGGCCGCCGGCAAACGGCTTGCCCCCCTTCGCGGTGTGACAGACGGCGCAATCGCCCAGCGCGGCCAGATGCGCGCCGCGCTCGATCTGCGCGGCATCGGCCGCCGCCGGCGCATGCGCGGCAACCCGGTCGATCGATGGCTCCCATGCCTGCGACAGCCCGGCGGCCGCTGCAAGCACGATGGCGACGATCACGATCTTCCCTTTCATCCAGCCTCCGGCGTCGAGCCTATGGCGAGCGAACCAACGCGTTTGCGGTTCGGCACAATGCGCGTCCCTTTCAGCGAGCCTCCATGGCGGCAACCGGGCGCACGGTTGTTCCGCATCGCCCTGCGCAGTTATCCGGCTCAGCTGCCCGGCTCAGCAGCCCCGGTATGATGCGTGCGCTGAAAAAAAGTTGCCAGTGGAAAGAGCATGTCCGCGCGTTGCGATGAGTCGCGCATCTCGCGCCCGCTTTCGGCCGCGAGATGCGCACTCGCGCACTCGTCGCGCCCGGCGACAAAAAGTCGTGCCGCACATTCGCCGAGAAGTACGGCGTAGCGCTGCCGCTCTTCGTATCGTTCGACAGGTTCGCGTCGAACCGCCGGGAGCCGCTGCGGCCGCGCAGCGCATTGATGACGGCATGCCGGTCGACGCGAACTCACGCGGCGCGCGCCGCGCCGCAGTGGACGCCAACGGTTCTAGCGATCGGGCTGGATCGCCCGCAGAGGAAAGATGAACATCGCGGCGGCCAGACCCAGCGCGCCGCCGATCAGGGTTTCCCACGCACGCGCGAGCAGAAACTCGATCGAATGCATGCCGTTGATTGCGAGCGTGACGACCAGCACGAACGCGAATGCGCCGCACGCGATGTCGTAGCGTTCCGGCATCGACATCGCGTAGACCACCATCGCGAGCGCGGCCATTGCCCACACGAGCAGCGGCGCATGCTCGGCGAGCGGCAGGCACGCGATGCCGAGCGGCACGCCGATCAGCGTACCGACGATGCGGCGCCGCACGCGCTGCATCGTGCCGGATGCGGAGCCGGCCACCACGTACACCGCGGCGGTCACCGCCCAGACCGATTCCTCGAGCCCGATCAGCGCATTGAGCAGCACCACCACCGCCGACGCGGTGGCGGCCTGCAGACCCATCACGAACTCCGGCTGCCAGCGTTTGGCGACGCCGGCCGGCACTGCGGAAAGCGCGGCCAGCAGCGCCGGCCGCTCGGCGGGACCGCTGAGCATGCGCGGCACGATCGACGCGAGCGCGGCGATCAGCACCGCAATGCCGATCGTCGGCAGATCGACGGGCGTGAGACGCAGGCTGTACGCATACAGCTGCCCGATAAAGAACATCGAGCCGAGGCCGGCGCCGAGCACGCCGAAAAAGCGCTTCATATAGCCGACGAGGAATGCGCCGATCACCAGCGCCGCTTCGGCGCCACCACGGCCGAGGTGGCTGCCGAACGGTGTCAGCACGACGTATATGGATGCGCCGACACCGATCGCCACGCACAGCAGCGCGAGGTCGCGCGCCGAGTCGGGCCGCGCGGTGCGTGCTTCGTGCACGCTCGCCCACAGCGCAAAGGCGGCGGCCAGCGTGCCGAGCACCGCGCTGCCCGGCACGCCGCGCGTAATGTCGTGTAACGCGCCGAGCGCGGCCGCGATGCCGTAGGCGGTGACCAGACGTAGGCCTTTGACGCGCCGGTGCGTGCCGGGATCGACCCGCGCCAGCCAGTGTGCAGCGGCGCGCAGCGGATGCGCCAGCTGGTGGCGGCAGCGCGCAAGGCCGCCCGGCGCGTGCGCAGCGGCACGCGGCGGCGTATCGATTGGCTGATGGTCGTCCATAGGGCCGGCACCGTCGGTTCGGAACACGCGTCGCACAACGCAACAGTGTCTTTATAGACGGTTTTCGGCCGGCTGCGCAGGGGCGGAATCACCGCACGCAGCGTCGCGTCGCTGCGGCAACGCAGCGGCATGGCCACACGCTGGCGCGCACGCGCGGCAAGCGGCGCGCGGCGCAGTGAGGCGCGCGTCCTTATGCGCCGAGTGCCGCCGGATTCAGCTCGACATGCAGAATCACCAGCCAGCGCTTCGGGCAATTCACGTCGATCAGCAGCACGCGCGCGTGCTTGTCGCCGGAGACCGCGATAAAGCCCTGCTTGCGCGCAAATGCGAACGCGCGGCGTGCGTCGGCCTGCAGCCACAGCGTCAACAGGCCGCAGGTCATGCAGCTGAACAGCCACACCACCTGATGCGGCAGGCTCGGATCGACCTGCTGCGCGGCGTACTCGAACACGGTGGTCAGCACCTGGTTCACCGCGAACGCAATCGCGATCACCTTGCACATGCCGCGCAGCATCATCAGCGGACGCGACCAGGCGATCGGTACCGGCTCGCGGCCGGTGCGCTTCGGCGCATTCATGCGGCACGCGGAATGGTGGGAGTGGGCAGCTCGAGGCGGCGCGACCAGTTCGCCAGCGTGCGCCCCGCTACCGGCGGCTTGCTCAGGATCGCGCTGTCGTAGCCGCGCCCTTCGAAGCGCACCACATCGATGATGCGAAAGCCCTGGCCGCGGTAGAACTCGAGCAGATGCTGCGCCGGGTAAGGCGTATCGAGCGCGAGTTGCGCATAGCCGCGGATCGCGGCCCAGTGCTCGGCCAGCGCGATCAGCGATGTCCCGATGCCGCGGCTCTGCCACGCCGGATCGACGCCGAACTGGCGCAGCGTGGCGAGGTTTTCGACGCGGTAGTGTTCGCAGGCGGATGCGGCATCGCGCGCATACAGTGTCATTGTGCCGACCAGTTCGCCGCCGCAGGCCGCCACGAAGCAGTCGCCGCCGCGCGCGCGCTCACGCGTCGCGGCTTCGGTCTGATCGACGCACAGGCAGTTCAGTCCCATCATGCCGAGCCGCGCGAACGCCCGATGCAGCATGGCCGTCAGCTGCGGATAGGAATCACGCGCCGCATCGAAGCGGCGCAACGTGACGCTGCCTGCGCCGCGCGGGGCGGCCTCGCTGCGTGCGGCGGCAGTGGCCGCCGGGTGTTGCTTGTACATGCATTCCTTCAGGCGCGCTGCCGCAAGCATCGGCTGCGTGCGTTCGCCGTGCGCCTGCCTCGAGTTCATGGGTTGGTTGATCGGATGGTTCAGGTTCGCCTTCGCGCGGGCCGCAGCATTCGCCGCCGCGTGCCTCGCGCAGCCGGACTAGTTCGCCGCGCCGACGCTCTCCGCGCGCAGATCCTGCAGCCGGTCGCGCGCCTGTGCGAGACGCTCGACCAGTTGCGCCGACGCGCGCGTGATCGGCATGCGGGTCTCGTCGGTGACCGGATGGTCGAACGCCAGCATCGCCTTGATCGCGGACGGATTCGGCGCCGAGAACAGCAGCCGCAGCAGCGGCAGCAGGCTCGAGAACAGCGCCAGCGCCTGCTCGTCGCGCGCGGCGCGCATCAGCTCGCGCACTTCGACCAGCAGGTCCGCGCAGACGTGCGCACTCGCCAGCACGCCACCCGCACCGCCCGCGCGCAGGCAGTCGACGAACGCATCGTCGGTGCCGCACAGCACGTTCAGCGACTGGCCGCGCAGCTTGTCGAAATGGTCTTTCACGCATTCCTTGATCGCGACCACGTTGTCCAGCTCGAGCAGCCGCTCGACGGTGGCCGGTTCGATCTTTACGCCGGTGCGATGCGGCACGTCGTACAGCACGATCGAGCGCTCGGTTGCGTTCGCAACCTGTTCGAAGTGCCATTGCACGCCCGCCTGATCGGGACACAGATAGGCCGGCGGCGATACCAGATAGCCCGCGCAGTTCCAGCGCTCGTAGCGGCGGATTTCGCGCACCACTTCGCGCGTGTCCGAGCCGCCCGCGCCGACCAGCACCGGCAGGCGCGCGCCGACCACGTCGAGCAGCGCCTGCAGCACGGTCACGCGTTCGCTTTCGCTGAGCAGCGCCGCCTCGCCGGTGGTGCCGAGCGCGACGAAGCCGCTGATTTCGGTGCGCAGGTAGTAATCGGCCAGACGCTGCAGGCCTTCGATGTCCACTTCGCCGTTGCGAAACGGCGTAACGAGCGGCAGCCAGATACCGGAATACATCAGTGCGCCTCTTTCTGCGAGACGGTGCGCTTGAGCGAGCCGATCAGCGCCTGCGGCACCGAGCCGATCAGCGTATGCATCGTGAAAGCGAGGTCTTCGGGCGCAATCGAAAAGGTCACGCGCACGCCGTCGCGCACGACTTCGGTGCTGACTACGTACACGCCAAGCGGCGAATGCAGCAGGGATTTGAGTTGCTCTCGTGCGGCCTGTTCCGAATCGGACATCAGGGTGACCGGCAACAGCACACGGGACAGCGGGAAGGGAATGACGTTGTTCTTCAGGACGGGGCGCGCGAACTGCCGCGCGGCGTCGGGGACTTCGGACAGTTGAGAGAGAGCCATGGTGGGCAATTACCCCGCAGGGGTGGTCAAGACAGTTACGAGATTAGTCCTGCGGGTGTAAATGCGGTGCAAAAATGCGGCGGGCCGGCGAAAAAATCGCGTGGTCATTTCGCGTGGCCGGCGCCGTGAATCATGGCTCCGCCCGCGCTCAGCAACGCTTCATCTTGATTACGCGCGACAGCTGTCCTACCGTGAAGCTCGTGTTGCGCGCGTACGGCGCGGTTTCGAGCGGCGCGGTCAGCGACTGGTCGGGCGCGTACTGGCCGACGTAGCGGAACCGGTCGGTCTCGGCGCGGATGAACACCGGGATCGGATGGGTCTGCCGGGACAGCGTGCGGCCCGCGGCGCGCGCCGCCGCGGCGCTGTTGCACAGGATCACGTCCGGTGCCTGCGGGTTCAGGTCCATCCGCAGGCAGGCTGCCACCACCTTGCCGTGACGCGTCGGCAGAAACGCCTGCTTGTTGCCGCCGCACACGGTGTGAATATAGTCGCGAGAATAGTCTTTGCCGACTTCGAATTCGTCCATAAAGGCCTCCAGAAAGCCGCTCTCGGCAACGCCGTTCGAGCGGAGACCCGGACGATAGCGAATCGCACCTAAAACACCTGTAAATTCGCTGCCGCGCGCGATAAAGGCCGAGTATTTTTTAGTTGCGCGCGCGACTAATTCAGGCTGGCCTCATTGCGGCTCGCAGACCCGCGCGAGCGCGCGGTCCATCGCCAGCGCATACAGCGGGTCCAGCGCATGGCTTGTCACGTAGGCTTGCGTCGCGCGCGCCAGCTGCACGCTGCAATCCGCTTGGGCGCGCAACGTCTTCGTATCGGCCAGCGTCTTGATGAAGCCTTGCTGCAGCCGGTCGAGTTCCGGCCGGATATCTTTGGCGAGGTCCACCCGCTTGTCGTCCGGCGCGCGGCCGGCGCGGTGCCATTGCGCGAGCAGCCCGTATTGCACCAGCTTGTTGGCTTCGATCTGATCGGCGAAGAAGTGCGTGGCGAGCTGCGGCGGCACGCCGAGCGCGCGCGCGTCGTCGGCGGCGGCCTTGATTACCTGCGCTTCGCGCGGCAGATCCTCGACCGGCTTGCGCGAGTCCCACTTCGACAACGCCACCTGCCGCGCGATATGCAGGCGCGCAACGGTCATATCGAGCAACGGCAAAAACGGATCACCGTCGGCCTCTGCGCTGTGCGAAGCCGGCGCGGCGAACAGCAGCGCGGCGGCAAGGGGGGTGACGATGAAACGCGACTTGTAGAAACTGAACCTCAACATCGAATCGATCCTTTTGCGTGAGAACGCGGCTGCCGCGGCAACGCGGCTGCGCTCGAAGGGGGGCCGGGGCTACGCCCGCATCTGTCTACAACAGCCGGCGCGGCAGTTCTATTCCATGCCGGCAGAGCTTTCATCCAGCCTGCGCCGCGCAGAATGCGGCCGGCTGTGGCGATGTTCGACAGCGATGTCTACGATACCTTTGGAACCGGCTGGTTCGCATGCAGGGTGATGGTAAGGCGTGCCTTCGGGCTCGTTATCCGGCGCGCCGTCTGGCTCTCCGACGGCTGGCGCGCGGCGCGCCTTGCGAACATGAATGTGCGTGTAAGGGGTATAAAGCTAACGGAAACCGGCGCCGGCGCTCAGCCCAAACACGCGAGTGGCGATCAGGCAGGCAACCACCGCCGACAACCAGCCACAGCCGCTCAACCTGAGGAGACCGCGATGAGCGTCAGCATCGTTCAACTGGGATCGGACCGCGCATCCGACGAAGGCCTGCGCATCGGCACGGTGCGGCGGCCGCCGCGCGGCGTGCCGAAGAGTGAATTCGGCACGCGCAATTACTACGACGTCTGGCTGCCGATCCTGTCGCCAACCGCGGACCTCGTCAGCGAAGCGCTATCGGCCGCCACCGAGCACGAATGGCAGGCGTTTGCGCGCAAATTCCGCGCTCAGATGAAGCACGGCGATGCGCCGAAAGTGCTGGACCTGCTCGCGGCCATGTCGCACACGACGAACTTCGCGGTCGGCTGCTATTGCGACGACGAAAACCGTTGTCACCGCAGCATCCTGCGCGAACTGCTGAAGGAACGCGGCGCCACGCTGCGCTGAGCGTCGTGCGCGCGGTCGTCACAACCGCGAGGCTGGCTCCTTCACGTAAAGGCTCAGCACCTGGCTTGCCGCCACCGGCTTGCCGAACAGGTGCCCCTGCATCACGCTCGCGCCCAGTTCGCGCAACGCATCGGCCTGCTGCTGCGTTTCGACGCCTTCGATCACACAGGTGAGCCCAAGGTTCTCGCACAAGTCGACGATGCTCTTGACGATCGCGCGCGCAGTCGGCTCGCGATCGATATTCGCGACGAAGCTGCCATCCACCTTGACCTTGTCGATCGGCAGCCGGTGCACGCTATTCAGGCTCGAAAAGCCGGTGCCGAAATCGTCGAGCGAAATGCGCGCACCGAGCTTCTTCAATGCATCGAGCGCGGCGCGCGCCTGCACGAAATCCTGGATCAGCGCGGTCTCGGTGATCTCGAAGTCGATCCGGTGCGGCGCCACGCCGCTCGCCAGCGTGGTGCGGATCACCCGGTCGAGCGCGCCGCTCATCGTCAGGTCGCGCGCCGACAGGTTGAACGAGATGCGCACCTTGTCGGGCCACGTCTTCGTCGTATCGAGCGCCTTGCGCAGCAGTACCTCGGTCAGCGCATGAATCAGATCGCAGCGCTCGGCCACCGGAATGAACATCGAAGGCGCGACCACGCCGAGCGTCGGGCTCGACCAGCGCGCGAGCGCCTCGAACGCCATGATCTCGTGCGTCGCGGTATCGAGAATCGGCTGGAATTGCAGCGACATTTCGCGTTCGAAGTCGGCGCGCCGCAACGCTTCTTCGATCTTGTTCAGATAGCGGATCTGCGTTTCGTGCTCCGGCGAGAAGATCACCGTGCCGCCGCGGCGGTGTTCCTGCGCAAAATGCAGCGCGTAATACGCGCGTTCGACCAGTTGCGACGCGCTCGCGCCGGCCTCCGGAAAATGCGCGAAACCGAGCGATGCCGACATCCGCGCCGAGCTGTCCGGCAGCACATAGGGCCGCTCGATCGCACCGCACAGCGCCGCGCCCAGTTCGAGCAGATCACGATAGGCGGTGGTGCCCGCCACCAGCAGAGCGAACTCGTCGCCGCCGACGCGCGCGACCGTGATCTGCGGGCTCGTCAGCGCGGCCAGACGCCGGCCGGTTTCTTCCAGCACGCGGTCGCCGAACACGTGACCGTACATGTCGTTGATCTGTTTGAAGCCGTCCAGATCGATGATGCCGATCGCGAGGCCGAGCGGTTCGGCGGCCTCCGTTTGCGCCTGCATCTGCAGCTGGGCGTTCAGCTGCGCGCTCAGGTCCGCGAAGAAGCGGCGCCGGTTCGGCAGCCCGGTCAGCGTATCGCGGTTCGCGAGGCGAAAATTTTCGTCGGATAGCTGCTGCGTTTCGAACTGTTTCGCGCGCAACTGGATTTGCGATTCGACCAGTTCGGTGAAGCCGCGGTAGTAGATCAGCAGGATCATCACCATCGCTACGGCAACCAGCAGCACGTTTACCGCGATCGCGATCAGCACCGGATTGTGGGTGGCCGCGAAGAACATCGAAAACGGCACGATCACGATGCAGGTCAACAGCAGCGCCGCGAGCCGCATGTGCATCAGGCAGAATGCGCAGCCGATCACCGTAACGACCATGTACAGCACGACATGGCTGCGCGCATATGCATCGCCGTACTGATACAGCGACAGCGCCCATGCGGTGAACGCGGCGCCCATCACCGACACCATCCACACCGTCGAGCGCAAGCGCCGCGCGAGCGCGTCGTCGGTCAGCGCCACGCGCCGCGAGCGCAGCCACAGCGCGACCCGCACCGCGCAGAACAGGCACAGCAGCAGCGGCACATACAACGACAGATAAAGCGGCGCCACTGCGAAATGCGTCACCGCTACGGCCACCGTATTGACGATCAGCACCGCGTACAGCAAAGGCACCTGCTGTAAAAACGCGCGGTATTGGGACCGCCTGAGTTCAATTCGCGCCGCCGGCGTAGTACACGGACAAGATAATCTTTCGATAAAAGACATACTTATCTCTGGGTGCATTTTCGCAACGTATCGAGGTGTCTCCGTGTACAGACAGTGCACGGGAGGCTGTGCGTGCCTGCGTTCGCTTTTGATCAGCAACAGTTGGAAATACTAAGCCTTTTGCACACTAAACCGGCAGCAAAATTTGATCCAGTTCAAAGGTAATAACGGCTAAATCTTTTTTCTTGGTATGGCTTTGTTACCGGCTCTATTCGCGGCGCATCGGAATACGAATGGACGGTGTAAAAAAATCGCCGGCGCATAGGCCGGCGATCCAATTTTGGCGGGTGCAACCAGCCGCGCAATACTCACGCTGCGCGGCGCAACCCCGGGGCGCGCGCCGTCACTCGCTCATGCGCCACTGTCCGCACGCACACCACCCGCGCGCATCGTGTCGGCTGCAAGCGGCTCGGCCACCATGCGCCCTTCAGCTGGCAGCGCCCATTCGAGCCAACGTGCGCGATGCAGCACGACCAGCAGAAACGCGAACGCTGCGATCGCGCCGAAGGTCGCAAAACCCATCTGGTAGCTGCCGGTGCTTTCCTTCGCAATCCCCATGATCACCGGCAGATAGAAGCCGCCAATGCCGCCCGCCGCGCCGACGATGCCCGACATCAGTCCGGTCTTGCCCTTCCAGCGCTGCGGCACCAGCTGGAACGTCGCGCCGTTGCCGAGACCGAAGCACAGATACATCGCCACCAGCAGCACGATGCCGGCCGACAGCGGCGGCATCCACGCGGCGAACGCGAAGTCGCACAGCGAGATCGCGGCGAGCAGCATCACGAGCGCGCGCACGCCGGAAATGCGGTCCGCGACGAGTCCGCCGAGCGGCCGCACCAGCGCGCCGGTAAACGCGAGCAGCGACATGAACAGGCCCGCTTCGAGTGCCGGCATCTGGTACAGCGAGATCAGCAGCGTGGTCACATACGACGACATGCCGACAAAACCGCCGAACGTGATGCTGTACACCAGCATCACCACCCACGTATCGCCTTCGACCAGCACGCTGCGATAGTGGCGCGGCAGCACGAAGATCGCGAGCAGCGCGCCGAGCACCGGCAACAGCAGCACACCGGTCTTGCCGGCGCCGAACAGGCCCGCATGCACCGCGAGCACCAGCGCGACGAGACCGCCTAACGTGATGAAGAAGCTGCCGTACGCACGCCGCGCGCTGCCCGACTTGAGGCCCAGGTCATGCGCCCAGAAGAACAGCGCGGTGGCCGCCAGCGCCAGCAGCGGCAGTGCCGCGCCGGCCGCCGAGGTCCAGCCGAAGCGTGCGGCGAGGCCCGGGAACAGGAAGCCGTCGAGCACCGCGCCGATATTGCCGGCCGCGGCGAGGCCGAGCACGAGGCCCTGCACCTTCGGCGGATAGTTGCTGCCCGCCATCGGCAAAGCGACCGCGAAGCTCGCGCCGCCGACGCCGAGGAACACGCCGAGCACCAGCAGCAGCGTGTATGACGGCGTGCCCGGCATCAGCAGCAGCACGATCGACGGCACCGCGGACAGCAGCACGCCCATCAGCGCGATGCGGCGCCCGTCGCAGGCCTGGTACAGATTGCCGAGCGTCACGCGCAGAATCGCCGCGGCCAGCACCGGTACCGCGACCAGAAAGCCCAGTTCGGCGGGCGACATCGCGATGTCTTTGTGAATGAACGGCGCGAGCGGCCCGAGCATCACCCACACGGTAAAGCCCGTATCGAAGTAGAAGAAGCACGCGAGCAGCGCGCGCCAGTTACCGCTCGACAACGAATGCAAAAGGTTCTTCATGGTCTCTCTCTGAGGGCGGATGCGAATCGGAAAGCGTGGGCGGTGAACCGATCGGCGAGCGCCAAAAGAAAAGCGTCCCGAACCGCGCACGCACGAATCGCTTTCGCGTTTCGCGCTGCACGTGGTTCGGGACGCCGTTGCCCCTGTTGGTCCGCTCTACGCGAGCGTCCCTGCTCGAACTGGAAAATCGAAGCCGCCGTTGGCCTCGGGGCCGTTAAACGCAATAGGTATGCCATCGCGTGTGCGACGCGGCGGCACGGGGCGCTGAAGAATGGGCTGGGGACGCTGCGCGTTATGCGCAATCGCTTGTCAGGCGGGGCTTTGCGCGCTGAAGTTCAGGCGCAGCGACAGGATTGAAAATGCGCCGGCCAACGCGGGTGGCGCCGGATCGGCGCGGCGGCAGCGCGCCAGCGAGCGGCGCATGCACGCACGCTGTCGAAGCGCTTTCGTGCTACGCCGTGGTGCACCGCACCACGGCCGTGCGCCGTGCGGCGGGCATCGCCTCGCGCGGCTTGTCGCCGTTGCGTAACGGCGGAAACAGAGTGCAACCCGGCGCAAATTACGTGAAACCCGCGTGAAACCGGCGTGCAGCCCCGCCCGCAACCGCACGCGCGACGCACGGCGGGACCTCATGAACTCAGCGCTGGTTCGACCCCGAAACCACGTCGATCCAGACGGCCAGCACCAGAATCCCGCCCTTGACGATCATCTGCCAGTACGAGTCGACGTCGAGCATCGACATGCCGTTGTCGAGGCTGGCCATCACCAGTGCGCCGATCAGCGCGCCATAGACGGTGCCGGAGCCGCCGCGCATCGACGTGCCGCCGATAAAGCACGCGGCGATCGCATCGAGTTCGCCCATCGTGCCCGCCGACGGCGAACCCGCCGCCAGACGCGCGGTGTTGACGAGGCCGCCGAACGCGCACATCAGCCCCATCAGCGCGAAGATCGCGAGCTTCACGCGGTTCGTATTGACGCCCGACAGACGGGTCGCTTCCAGATTCGAGCCGACCGCGTAGATGCGCCGGCCGAACACGGTCTGCGTCGCGATATAGGTGAAGATGCCGAGCAGCGCGAGCAGCAGCAGCACCGGCACCGGAATGCCGCCGTAGCGGTTCAGCGTCGCGACGAAGCCGAGCAGGATCAGCCCGGCCGCAACGATCTTCACGCCGTCCTGCCAAACCGGCACGACCGGCAGCTGGTAGTGCAAACGACTGCGCCGGTGCCGCACGGTCAGCACCGCGAGCAGCACGAACAGCACCACCGCGAGCGTATCGCCGGCCAAACGCGGCAGATAACCCTGGCCGATAAACACCAGGTTGTCCGACACCGGCGCGATCGTCGAGCCGCCGGTCACGCCGAGCAGCACGCCGCGATACGCGAGCATGCCGCCCAGCCCGACGATAAACGACGGCACGCGCCGGTACGTCGACCACCAGCCGTTGAACAGACCGACCACCACGCCCAGCAGCAGCACCGCAGGCAAAGTCGCCGCCAGCGGCCAGTGAAACGTGACGTCGAGAATCGCCGCGACGCCGCCGAGCAGGCCGAGCAGCGAGCCCACCGACAGATCGATTTCGCCGGCGATGATCACGAACACCATGCCGCATGCGAGCATGCCGGTGATCGACATCTGTCGCAGCAGATTCGACAGATTGCGCGGCGTGACGAACGCGCCGTCGGTCAGGAACGAAAAGAAAATCCAGATCACCGCGACGGCGGACAACAGCGCCAGCAGCTTGTAGCGCGCGAACAATTGCTTGACGCGCTGGCCGGACGCGAGTGCCGCGCCATGCGACGCGCGGTTTTCTGCGGAAGTGAGATCGGGAGTCATGCGACGCTCGCAAGGTTGGTTGGATCGTTGCGCTCAGCGTTCAGCGCGGCCGCGAGGATGTGCTCCTGGGTCAGGCCGTCGTTGACGAAATCGCCGCGCAGCCGGCCTTCGCCGATCACCAGCACGCGGTCGCTAACGCCGAGCACCTCCGGCAATTCCGACGACACGACGATGATCGACACACCGCGCCGCGCGAGCGCAAACATCAGCTTGTAGATTTCGTATTTCGCGCCGACGTCGACGCCGCGCGTGGGCTCGTCGAGAATCAGCACGTCGGGGTTGGTCAGCAGCATGCGGGTCAACACGGCTTTCTGCTGGTTGCCGCCCGACAGGCTCGCGATCGACAGCATCGGATGCGCGGCGCGCACCGACAGCCGCTGCATCTCCGCGCGGATCGTGTCGTGCTCGGATGCGGCATCGATGCGCCCGCCCTTCGCGAAACGCGCCAGCACCGCCAGCGTGATGTTGTGGCCTACGCCGAGCTGCGGCACGATGCCGTGCCGCTTGCGGTCTTCCGGCACCATCGCGATGCCGGCGGCGATCGCATCGGCCGGCGTGCCGATTTTCAGTTGCTTGCCGTTCATCCACACTTCGGCCGAACTCGGACCCGCATAGGCGCCGAAAATCGCCTGCATCAGCTCGGTGCGGCCGGCGCCGACGAGCCCCGCCACGCCGAGAATCTCGCCTTTGCGCAGCTGGAACGAGACGTCGTCGACACGCTTGCGGCTGGTATTGGTCACGTCGAAACACGTAACGTGGCGCGCTTCGAACACCACGTCGCCGATT
>DATLOW010000421.1:0-49372 GCA_035536055.1 Paraburkholderia sp.
GCAAAGCAGCGTGACCCTGTACGGCTTGATCGACGAGTCGTTCCAGTGGGTGCATCACGCTAACCCCGCCAACGACAATCTCTACCACCTGGCAGCCGGCAACATTCAGGGCAGCCGTTGGGGCCTGAAAGGTACGGAAGATCTGGGCGGCGGCCTGAAAGCAATTTTCCAGTTGGAAAACGGCTTTGATCCGAACAACGGCCGGCTCGGCCAGGGCGGCAAGCTGTTCGGTCGTCAAGCTTACGTCGGCCTGTCGCATGACGCGTACGGTACGGTCACGTTGGGCCGCCAGTACGATCCGCTGGTCGACCTGGTTCAGCCGCTGACGGCTGACAACTTCTTCGGCAGCATGTTCACGTCGCCGGGCGACGTCGACAACAACGACAACAGCTCGCGTACGAACAACGCAATCAAGTACGTTTCGCCGGTGTTCAGCGGCTTCCAGTTCGAAGGCATGTACGCACTGGGCGGCGTGGCAGGCACGACGGGCTCGGGCCAATCGTGGGCAGGCGCGGCAACGTACGGCATCGGTCCGTTCAGCATTGCAGCCGGCTACTTCCGCATGGAAAACTCGAACGGCTTCGCGGCTCGCGGCGGTTCGGCTACGACGCCTCCGGGCTGGAGCACGACCGCTACGTCGGACGGCACCTTCGACGGCTCGACGATCAACGGCGCGTATGCGTCGGCCAAGTCGATCGACATCACGTCGGCAGCTGGCCAGTACGTGGTCGGCCCGTTCACGTTCAACCTGCGTTACAGCTTCTCGCAGTACAAGCCGGACGGCTTCTCGGCGTTCACGAACCAGGAGAAGTTCCACACGGTGGGCGGCTACGCTGGCTACCAGGTCACCCCGGCCATGCTGCTCGGCCTCGGTTACATCTGGGAACACGCGGCTGGCGACACGTCGGCGAACTACCACCAGGTTTCGCTGGGCGGCGACTACTCGCTGTCGAAGCGCACCGACATCTACCTGATGGGCACGTACCAGCACGCGAGCGGCACGCAGCGCACCAGCGCGACGACCACGCAGGCTGCGGTGGCTTCGATCGGTTCGTATGGCTTCCAGGCCGGTTCGAACACGCAGGAAATGGTCAGCCTGGGTATCCGTCACAAGTTCTAATAAGAACATCACGCGCAGCTGCGGTACGGGCTGCGGTTTGCAAAGCCAGCTGGAGGCGCAAGCCGAAGGCTGGCTTTTTTGCTGATGGGGTTTGCCTTTGCCGTTTACGCGGCGGTTGCGCGGGCTGTGGCGCTCGCACAGGTGAACGCACTCGCGTGGGTCGTCGCGCCACAATGCATGCCGGTACGGGCGGCGCAGCGCCGCGCTGCTGCCATTCAGCGAGGTGCCTTGGGTTTGTCCGCCTGTGCAAGCGTCTGCGCAGGCCGCGCTTCGATGGCGCCCTGCGGGCCGGACGGTGCGCGGTATAGCACCATTTCGCCTTCCATATTGCCGCGCGGCACCACGCCGGAATCCTGCCAGTCGGGGTCCGGAATCTCGCTGAACACCTGGCGCAGCCGCTCGCCCCATGTGCGGTGAATCATCTGGTAGTACGTGTTGTCGCTCGTGATCGTCACGAAGCGCGTGACGCGCAGCGCATCGGTTTCGTACACCAGCAGATCGAGCGGCAGACCGACCGACAGATTCGAGCGCAACGTCGAATCCATCGAGATCAGCGCGCATTTGGCGGCTTCGTCGAGCGGGGTTTGCGGCACCAGCACGCGGTCGATGATCGGCTTGCCGTATTTCGATTCGCCGATCTGGAAGTATGGATTGACGCTCGACGCCTCGATGAAATTGCCCGCCGCGTAGATCATGAACAGACGCGGCCGCGGCAAGCGCGCGCCATCGTCGCTTGCGGCGTGCGCGATCTGGCCGCCCAGAATGAAGCTGCAATTGAAGTCGACGCCGAATTCCTGCAACGCTGGCGCTTCGCGCTGATGCACGTCACGCACCGCCCGGCCGACTACCTGCGCGGCCTCGGCCATGGTCGGCGCGTTCCACAAGCTCGGTTGCTGAGGATTGGCAGGCTCGGACAACTCGCGCAGCACGGCCTGCGTGAGCGACAGATTGCCGGCGCCCAGCAGCACCAGCACGCGCTCGCCGGGCTCTTCAAACACGGACATCTTGCGCGCCGTGCTGACGTGGTCGACGCCGGCGTTGGTGCGCGTGTCGGACAGGAACACCAGCCCGTCGTCGACGCTCATCCCCACACAGTAGGTCATGGACGGATCCTTGGAAGCGGAACGCCGCTATTGTAAACGCGGCGTACCAGCCGGCTGTGTGGTGCGGCGTGCGCGCTGCAGCGACAAGGGAGGCCCCCTACTGCGGCGACTGCTCCGCCGCACTGACCGCCACCGACACGTCGAGACGCTCGCCCAGCCCGCCAATGCGCCGCCCGCGCACCGGCGAGGCCGCCTCGTAGTCGCGCGCCGCCGCCAGCCGGCAGTACTTGCCGCTGGCAAAGCTTGCATGCGTGACGTCGACCGAGATCCATCCGGGCCCCGCCAGCCACACGTCGACCCATGCATGGCTCGCCGCCTGCGGCACGTCGCCCGGCTCGATATAGCCGCTGACGTAACGCGCTGGTACGCCGCGCGCGCGGCAGCAGGCCAGCATCAGATGCGCATGGTCCTGACAGACGCCTTGCCCGAGCGCGAGGGCCTGCGCAGCCGTGCTGGTCACTTCGGTCACGCCCGGCTTGAAACTGACGCGCTCGACAATGCGCTCGGCGAGCCCGATCAGCGCGGCCGGCGAACTGAGCGGCGGCGCCGTTTGCGCCAGCTCGCAGATGGCCGGATCGACGTCGGTCAGCCGCGTCGCGCACGTATAGTGCTCGAGCGGGATCGGTCCCGCCGGGTCGCCGAGGCGGCCGTCGAACAAAGGCATCGTGTCGACTTCGCCCGACACCTGCACGTGAATCTCTTCATGCGGCTTGTTCAGCACCAGCGTATGCAGCACGTTGCCGTACGCATCGAAAGTCGCATCCAGCTTGCCCGGCGCATCGAGCAGCCAGCGCCGCACGGTCTGCGACGCGCCGCTCGACGGCGTGAGCCGCAGCTGCTGGATCGAATAATGAACCGTCGCTTCGTAGCGATACACCGTATCGTGGCGGATCGTCAGATACATACAGGCACTCCGTCAGGCGACTGGCAACAGCAGATAGGTACGCGCGACCATGTTGCCGAGTTCGAACACGCGCGCGAGAAACTGCGTGAGCCACGCATGCAGCCCCGCTTCGAAAACCTGCCGGATATCGGCATACAGCAGCTCCGCGCGCAGCTTGCCGGCGAACCGCTCGCACTGGTTCGAGCCCTGCGTGCGCAGCATCGCGAGGTTTTCGCAGACGCCATCCAGCGATGCAAGCAGCGAACGCGGCATCTGCGAATTGAGGATCATCAGCTCGACCACGCGCGCGGGCGTCACGACGTCGCGATACACCTTGCGGTAGATCTCGAGCGCCGACACTGAACTCAGGATCGAGGTCCAGTAATAGAAGTCTTCGAGCTGGCGTGCGGCATCGCGGGAATTGGGCTCGGCGTCCGCAAAGCGCACGTCGAGAATCCGTGCGGTATTGTCGGCGCGTTCGAGGAAAGTACCGAGTTGCGTGAAGAAAAATGCGTCGTCCTGCAACGCGGTGCCGAGCGTCACGCCGCGCGACAGATGCGAGCGGAACTTGACCCACTCGAACAGCCCTGCCGGATTGTTGGTCAACTGGCCGGCGCCGGTTCGCTCATTGAACTCGAGCCATGTGTCGTTGATGGTTTCCCACCATTCGGTGGTCAGCGTGCCGCGCACCGCACGCGCATTTTCGCGGGCCGCCTGCAGGCACGAATGAATACTCGACGGATTCGCTGCATCGGCCACCATGAAATCGAGCACATGTTCGCGCGTTGGTTCTGCGAAGCGCTGCGCGAACGCTTCTTCGAGTTCGGAAATGCGCAGTACCGAGCGCTGCGTACGCGCCTCCTGATCGGGCGTTTGCGGCAGCAGTTGCGCTTTCAGATTGATGTCGAGCATGCGCGCGGTGTTTTCCGCGCGCTCCATATAGCGGGCCATCCAGAACAGGTGATCGGCGGTGCGGCTTAGCATGACGGCTTTCCGTGATTGATCGGCTCGGGATCGAAACGCGCTGCGCGTGGTTACCCGTGATTACCCATGCGCGCCGGCAAGTAGCATGGCCGGCCGGCCCGGCTGCTGCCGCTGCGCGTTACCGTCGCAGCGGCGCTCGACGCTGACGTCATGCGCCTAGTCGACCATCCACGTGTCCTTCGTACCGCCCCCTTGCGATGAATTGACCACTAGCGACCCTTGCTGCAACGCCACGCGTGTCAGGCCGCCCGCCACCATCGCAACGGTTTTGCCGGACAGCACGAACGGCCGCAGGTCGATATGGCGCGGCGCGATGCCGGCGTCGACGAAGGTTGGGCACGCGGACAACGCAAGCGTCGGCTGTGCGATATAGCCGGCCGGCCGCGCGATCAGCCGCGCGCGGAACGCTTCGATCTCGGCCGCCGTCGACGCGGGACCGACCAGCATCCCGTAGCCGCCCGCGCCGTGCACTTCCTTCACGACCAGTTCCGGCAGATGGGCGAGCGTGTATGCGAGATCGTCCGGCTTGCGGCACTGGTAAGTCGGCACGTTGTTGAGAATCGGCTTCTCGCCGAGATAGAACTCGATCATCTCCGGCACGTACGGATAGATCGACTTGTCGTCGGCGATGCCGGTGCCCATCGCATTGGCCAGCGCGACGCGGCCGGCGCGATACGCAGTCAGCAAACCCGGCACGCCGAGCGCCGAATCCGGGCGGAACGCGAGCGGATCGAGGAAATCATCGTCGACGCGGCGATAGATCACGTCGACGCGACGCGGCCCTTGCGTCGTGCGCATGAACACATAGTTGTCGTCGACGAACAGGTCTTTGCCTTCCACCAGCTCCACGCCCATCTGCTGCGCGAGGAAGGTGTGCTCGAAATACGCGGAGTTGTACATGCCGGGGGTCAGCACCACCACCACCGGATCGTCGACGCCGGCCGGCGCCACCGAGCGCAGCATGTCGAGCAACAGATCCGGATAGTGCGCGACCGGCGCGATGCGGTTCTGCACGAACAGCTCAGGGAAGAGCCGCATCATCATCTTGCGGTTTTCCAGCATGTAGGACACGCCGGAAGGCACCCGCAGGTTGTCTTCGAGTACGTAGAACTCGCCGTCCACGCCGGCGCGCACGACGTCGACGCCGGCGATATGCGCATACACGCCGAGCGGCACGTCCACGCCCTGCATCTCCGGCCGGTACTGCGCATTCGTATAGACCTGATCGGCGGGCACGATGCCGGCCCGTACGATGTTGCGTTCGTGATAGACGTCGTGGATAAACAGATTCAGCGCCTGCACACGCTGGCGCAGGCCTGCTTCGAGCGTTTGCCACTCGCCGCGCGGGATGATGCGCGGAATCAGATCGAATGGAATCAGCCGCTCGGTGCCGGACAGGTCGCCGTTGACTGCGAACGTGATGCCGACCCGCCTGAACAGCAGGTCTGCTTCGGCGCGTTTGCGCGCGATCGCGTCGGTTCCCTGTTGCGCCAGCCAGCTCGCGAAGCGTGCATAGTGCGGTCGCACGGCATCGTCGTGTTGACGCATCTCGTCAAAGCATCGCATCTCACGCCCCGGTCTTTTTGTCGGATAGAAGGCGAATGCGCTGCGCATTCGTGTCCGTTTGATCAAGCAAGCGTTATGCCATTACCGTTGCGCGCACAACTCGTTGCGTGCACAGCGAGTGCGCATGCCTGCCGGCAGCCGCTTGTTTGTCATCGTACTGCGCGCGTAGTGGATGCGCTACCGCGGTGCGCGGTGCAACGCACGCTGGCCAGTTCGATGCACGCTGAACCGACTTAGGGAATCGGCAGGCGCGGCGGGCAAACGGGCACAAGCTGACCCAGCACGACGGGAATAAAAAAATCCCCGCGAGTGTTATCTCGCGGGGACTTCCAAAGTCTGTCTGCTACTGCTGCAGGACGGCCGGCAAGCCAGCCGTCCTGCAACGTCGATCAGGCTGCTGCTGCGTCCTTCAGCTTCTTCAGTGCACGTGCCTTGATGCGCACGGTAGCCGGCTTGGCCGGGAACCAACGCTCTTCGCCCGTGAACGGATCTTTGCCGAAGCGCTTCTTCTTCGCCGGCACAGCTTGCACGACGATCTTCAGAAGACCCGACAGCGTGAATTCGCCAGCGCCCTTCTTGTGGACCGAGCCGAGGATCGTGTCTTCGAGCGCGGCCAGCACGGCCTTGGCGGACTTCGGTTCAACACCCGAACGCTCTGCAACGTGCGCAGCCAGCGAGGCCTTCGTGAAGGTGTCCTTGATCGGCGACGGAGCGCCGGACGCCTTCACGGCGACCTTCTTAGCCGCGACTTTCTTCGTTGCGGGAGCCTTCGTTGCAGCGACTTTCTTGGTCGCTACCGTGGTCGCCTTCTTGGCAACCTTCTTTGCGGAAGTCGGCATGTTTCTCCTACCTGTTGTTGGTCAGTGAGCTTCGAAGCGCACACGACATGTGTGTCTTCACGCGGGATTCTACAAGCGTCAAGGCGTTTCGCGTGAATCTTTTTACGCGTTGAAGCGCGATTTGTTGCGCGTCGCAGACTACGTGACACATTTTGACGCTTGTTTTACGGGTTAAATTTCATCGCGTTACGTTTTGTAGGTACCTGTCCATCACCTTTTGCCATGCGGATGCGTAAGCGAGGCGCCGTGCGCGGCAGCCTCCAGCAGCTTCGCTAGCTTCGCCAAAGCGGCGTCGATCCGCTCGGCTTCGATGCCGCCGTAGCCGAAGATCAAGCCGTGCCGCGGCGCGCCGCCCTGCCCGTCGCGGCCCTGCGCCACGCGGCCCATTTGAAATTGTTTGAGCCCATACAGCGCAATCGATGCGCGTTGCGCGAGCGCCACCACCGCCTCTTCTTCGAGCGGTGCCTTCAGAAGCGCCGCGAGGTGAATGCCGGCGGTCGGCACGATCGGCTCGAACCACGGCGCGAGGCTGCCTTGCAGATGCTCGAGCAGGCACGTCCGTCGCGCCGCATACAGCTTATGCATGCGTTTCAGGTGCTTGGCGAACTCGCCGTCGAGCATGAACTTCGCAAGCGCGGCCTGGATCAGCGTCGAGCCGTGCCAGTCGGTGACCCGCCGCGCATTGCAAAGCGCTTCGGCAAGCGAAGCGGGCGGCACCATGTAGCCCACCCGCAGTTCGGGAAACACTGTCTTCGAAAAGGTGCCGACATAGGCGACGAGCTCGGCGCGATCGAGACTTTTCAGCGGTTCGGTCGGCCGCCCTTCGAAGCGGTACTCGCAGTCGTAGTCGTCTTCGATGACGAGCGCGCCGCGCGCCTGCGCCCATTCGAGCAGCGCGACGCGCCGCTCGAGGCTCATCGGCATGCCGAGCGGAAACTGATGCGAAGGCGTCACATAGACCAGCCGCGCGTCCTTCGGCAGCCGCTCGACCATCAGGCCTTGCGCATCGACCGGCACCGCCACGACGCGCGCACCGGCTGCCGTGAAGGCGGCGCGGGCCGGCGGATAGCCGGGGTCTTCGATGGCGGCCACGTCGCCGGCGCGCAGCGTCACGCGCGCCAGCAGATCGAGCGCCTGCTGCGCGCCTTGGGTGACGATGACGTCTTCCCAGTTGCTGGCCACCGCGCGGTTGAACGCCAGATAGCGCGCAATCGCGAGCCGCAGTTGCTGGTCGCCGGCCGCATCGCGATAGGTGCCGTCGCTGCGCGCCTGCGCGCGCAGCGCGTGGTTGACGCAGCGCCGCCAGACATCGAACGGAAAGTGCTTCATATCGGTCACGCCACCGACGAAGTCGTACTGCACATCGAGCGACGGCTGCGGCGGCATCATCGCGCCGATCGACAGATAACCGCCATGCGGTTCCCATAAAGGCTGCGCGTGCAGCGCCGCTTTGGCGACAGGCCGCGCCTTGACGGCGCGCGCGTGCGCCGACGGTTCGGCCGGCAGACGCTGCAGCCCTTGCGCAACGAAGGTGCCGGCACCGGCACGCGTATAGAGAAAGCCCTCGGCAAGCAGGCGGTCGAACACATCGAGCGTGGTCTTGCGCGACACGCCGAGCTGCAGCGCGAGGTCGCGTGTGGACGGCAGCTGCGTGCCACCGGCGAGGCGCCCTTCGACGATGCGCGCGCGCAGTTGCCGGTAGATCTGGCCGGCAAGATCGTGGCGCCCTTGAACCGCGATATGGAGGTCCATTGGGCTTCGGCTTCAATAAGTGCGGTAAGCGGGATCGACCAGATGGCCGGCGACCAGCACGCCTGCGCACGGCACGGCAAACAGCAGGAACAGCGCGACGTGCGCGAACACGCGCGGTTCGCCGCGCCGCGCAATCCAGTACAGCGCGGCGCACAGCTGCACGCCGCAGAAAATCCACAGCGGCGCGCTGGTCAGAATGCTGGCGTTGCGCGCGCCGGCAACCCACAAAGCGACTGGCACGGCTGCGGCGCTCGCCAGCACGAACCATGCGAACCAGCCGCTGGCGCGCACCGGCGGCACCAGCAGCAGCACGGCCAGCACACATTGCGCAGCGATCGTGGCGACGATCCACTGCGGCAGCGGGCTGCCCTGCGGATAGGCCTGCGGATCGATCAGATAGGCAAGGTAGACGATGGCGGTTCGCAAAGTGTCTGTCATCGTATTGCAGGGGAAAACGCCAGCCGCAAGCGCAGATTTAGAAAAGCACCGATATCAGGATGGCCAGCCAGATCGAGCCGACGCCGAACACGAACATGCGTCGTGCGACCCGCACCCTGGCGTCGCTGGTTTCCGGCTCGACCGGCGAAGTGGCGACGAACGGCACCAGCCCAAGCAGCGCGAAACCGATCATCGCAAGTCCTGCGACGACCCGGTCGATCGGCCGCCAGCCGGACGATTCGCTTACGCCCCAGTAGCCGAGAAAGACGATGCCGACGGAGAACACGGTTGCCGAAGCAGAACTGAGCGCCACCACCGACCCTTGAGGACTCGGCATGATTTCACCTCCTGTCGCAAGGCTTTTTCTGGTGCGTCGATTCTACTTCATGCGCGTGACGGGTTCGGCGCGGCGACTGCCGCGCCGGGTTTGAACCCATTTCAAGCGAGTTTGAACTCAGTTCGAACTCATGCAGCGCTGCGCGCCTGGCGCGCTTCGTACGCTTTCAGATGCGTATAGGCGACGCGCAGCAGCGACAGCGGCGCCTTGCGATGCTGCTCGTCGCCGCCGCGCGCGATCATGTCGCCGACAATGTGGTCGGCCTCGATCCGCGCCTGGCTCTCGATATCGCGCAGCATCGATGCGGTGAGCGTCGAGCCTTCCGCAAGCAGCATGCCGCGAGCGCGCGCCAGGGCCGCCTCGCCGCCCGGAAAGCCGTGCTGCCGCGCGACATTGCAGCACTCGTCGAACAGACCTTCGATGACCTGCCGGCCGTCCGGCGCGCGCAGGATGTCGCCAATCGCGGCACGATTGGATGCGGTGCTGGCGGCGAGCGTCGCGAGAAACACCCATTTGTCCCACATCCGCTGCATGATGTCGCCGACTGCCTGACTGTCGAATCCGGCGCCTGCGAAAGCGCGTTCGACTGCATGCACCCGCTCCGACATCGAACCGTCCAGCTCGCCATAGACGATCTGATGCATGTCGTTGAGGTGCTCGATTTCGCGCTCGCGGTTCAGCGTCGCGGAGATCAGGCCGGCGCCGCCGAGCACGTTGGCGGCGCTGAACTTCGCCTGCAGCACGTCGATGTGGCGCATGCCGTTCAGCACCGGCAGGATCATCGTCGCGGGACCGACCGCGGGCGCGAACGAGTCGATCGCGTCGTCGAGGTTGTAGGCCTTGCAGCTCAGCAGCACCAGGTCGAACGGCGCGTCGATGCGCTCGGCCAGCACCGTCTTCACGTCGCGCAAGGTCACGCTGCCGCGCGGACTTTTGATCACGAGGCCGTTGCGCTGCAGCTCCGCGGCGCGCCCGGCGCGAACCAGAAACGTGACGTCGCGGCCAGCCTGCACCAGCCTTCCGCCGAAATAGCCACCGAGCGCGCCGGCGCCCACCACGAGAATACGCATTACGATCTCCTGTTTTTCATTGATGATGGCAGCCTGTCTGCCAGGCACGAGTATCCGGTAAACGGACACGGCTCGCAGCGTGCGCAGCGAGCCGTCGTCGAAACTGCTTTGTGCGCGATGCGGCGCGTCAGACGATTTCCAGTGCGAGCGCAATGCCCTGCCCGCCGCCGATGCACAGCGTGACGACCCCGCGTTTCAGGCCGTCGCGGCGCATCGAATGGATCAGGCGCGTGGTCAGGATCGCGCCGGTCGCGCCGATCGGGTGGCCATGCGCGACCGCACCGCCCTCGACGTTCACCAGATCTTCCGCCAGACCGAGCTGACTGATCACCGCAAGCGGCACAGCGGCAAACGCTTCGTTGATCTCATAGCGCTCGACGTCGCCGATGCTCCAGCCCGCGCGTTCCAGCGCCATCCGTACGGCCGGCACCGGGCCGAGGCCGAACATGCCGGGCTCGACCGCGGCCACGCCGAAGGCGACGAGCCGCGCGTGCGGCTCGATGCCGTGCGCTTCCGCATAGCCGCGCTCGGCCACCAGCATCGCCGCCGCGCCGCTGTTCAGGCCGGGCGCGTTGCCGGCCGTGATCGTGCCGTCGCGGCGGAAGGCGGGACGCAACTTTGCCAGCGTTTCGACGGTCGTGTCCGGGCGCGACTGCTCGTCGCGGATAAAGCTGATGGTCTCCTTACGGCCTTTGACTTCGACCGCCACCCGTTCCGCGTCGAATGCGCCGCGTTTCTGTGCGGCCGCAAAACGCTGCTGCGAACGCGCGGCGAAGCGGTCCTGCGCTTCGCGCGTGATGTCGAGCTGCGCGACCAGGTCTTCGGTATGCCAGCCGGAGTGTTCGTCGGAGAACGCATCGACGAGGCCATCGTGCAGCGCGCTGTCGTAGATCTGCGCGTTGCCCATCCGGTAACCCCAACGGCCGTTGTCGAGCAGGAACGGCGCGCGGTCCATGTTTTCCATGCCGCCTGCCAGCGCGACTTCGCCGAAGCCGAGCCAGATTTCCTGTGCCGCCGATGCAATCGCCTGCGCGCCCGAACCGCACACACGGTTGATGGTCTGCGCCGGCACCGTCACCGGGACGCCGCCGCCCAGTGCCGCCTGGCGCGCCGGATTCATCTTGTTGCCGGCCTGAATCACGTTGCCGAGCGTCACCGACGCGAGCTGGTCGGCAGCGAGACCGCTGCGGCGCAGCGTTTCGCGCACCGCGGCTGCACCGAGTTCCGTGGCAGGCACGTCCTTCAGCGCGCCGCCAAAAGCGCCGATTGCGGTTCGCACCGGATGACTGATCACCACCTGTCGCTTGCTCATCGCGATTCCTCAAATGAAGTGCTGCATTGCGAATACCTCACTGCTTGCGAGGCGTTTTCGTTGCTGCGGTATGTATTGGAGTGTGGCACGCGCACCTTCATTGCGCAGCGACACCCGCTGAGGTTGCGGCTGTTTCGGTGGCGCGGCCCGGCGATACGGGCGCGGCCGTGCTTGCAGTGCCCTCGCGGCTGCCACTGCCTGCGCGCGCCGGCGCGTCCGCCGTGCCCGGCTCCGGCACACTCCAGCCGCCGCCCAACGACCGATACAGCGCAACCGCCGATTGCGCATGCGCGCGCTTCGCCTGGTTCAACGCTTCGGAATCGACCAGATATGCCTGCTGCGCGTCGAGCACGTCGAGGAAGCTCGACGCACCGCCTTTATATAGTTGCGTCGACAAACGCAGCGCCCTGCCCGACGAATCGAGTGCGCCGGACAGACGATCCACCTGCGTCGCGCCGCTGACCAGGTCGCTGCGCGTATCCTCGATTTCTTTCAACGCATTGAGCATCGTCTGGTTCAGTGCGAGCTGCGATTCGCGCATGCGGCTTTCGCTTTCGTTGATGTTCGCGGTAATGCGGCCGGCGCTGAAAATCGGCGCGGTCGCACTCAATGCCGCGCTGAACAGATTGTCGGTCAGCGCCGGCGTGCCGACCCACGAGGCCGCCAGCAGGCCGTCGGTCAGATTCAGATTGAACTGTGGGTACCGTTGCGCGCGCGATACCCCCACTTCGGCGGCACGCTGCTCGACTTTCGCATAGGCGGTCAGCACGTCCGGGCGGCGCAGCAGCGCTTCGGACGGCAAGGTCTGCGGCGCGCCGAGCGACGGCGCAGGAATCGCACCGGGCGTGGACAGCACGAGGTTCTGCACGCTCTCGGGCGTGCGGCCCGAAAACACCGCGATCAGGCTCAACTGATGCTGAATTTCCGACTGCACGCGCGGAATGCGCGCCTGCAGATCCTGCAACTGGTTCTGCGCCCGCGCGACGTCGAGCTGCGTCGACAGGCCGTAGTGCAGGCGTGCCTGCGTCAGCTTCAGCGCACGGCTGCGGATCTGCTCGTTGTCGTCGAGAATCTGCAGTTCCGACTGCGCCCAGCGCAAGTCGATATACGCTGCCGCGGTATTGGCGGCGAGCGCAAGCCGCAGTTCGTTGAGTGCCGACGCGCGGCCGGTGGTTTGTGCCTGCGCAGCCAGCACCGCAAGGCGTTCGCCGCCGAACACATCCGGTGTCCAGTTCGCGGCCACGCCGACGCCGGCCGCATCGACATAACCGAGCGGCGGCGGCAGGATCTGCCGCGTATGCGATGCACTCGCCGTGGCGTCGAGTTGCGGCAACAGCGCGGCACGCTGCTGCTTGGTCTGCTGCTGCGCCTGCTTGACGCGCTCGACCGCCGCCTGCACATCGAGATTGTTGTTCAGTACCGATTCGATCAGTTCGTGCATCACAGGATCGCCGAAGCGCGCCCACCATGCATGCGCATCCACGGCATCCTGCGGCGCAGCGACGCTCCACGCGTCGGGCGCAAGCGTCTTTACGGACTGCGGCAAATCCGCATGCTGAGCCGGCGGCACGGCGCAAGCCGCGAGTGTCAGCGCGGCTGCCACGGCAAACGCCTGTTTGAGCATTGCGTTCATGTCGGTTCCTTCATTGAGCTTCTGTGAGCTTTAGTGAGCATCGGGCGGCGGCGCGCCGAGTCCGAACGGCCGGGAAAAGATCATCGCCAGCAGCGCGACGCCGAAGCAGCATGCGACTGCCAGAAACGTGTCGGAGAACGTCAGCACCAGCGCCTCGCGCATCAGCAACGAATGCAGCGCGGCAAGGCTGCCTTGCACGCCATTTAGCGCATTGCCGCCCATTGCGGCCAGATACGCGGACTGCCGGCTGAATACCTCTTCGATAACCGGGCGTCCGGCCGTCACGTGTTCGTCGAGCCGTTCGTAATGCAGGTTCAGCCGGTCGTTGAGCATCGTGCTGACCACCGCGATGCCGATCGCGCCGCCGAGATTGCGCATCAGATTGAACAGGCCGCTTGCCGATTTGAGCCGCGACGGCGGTAGGGACCCGAGCGCCATCGTGACGATCGGCGCAATGCAAAACTGCTGGCCAAAGCCGCGCAGCGCCTGCGGAAGCAAGAGTTCGCGCCAGCCCCAGTCGTTGGTGATCGGCACATACAGGTAGCAGCCGAGGCCGAACAGAATCAGGCCGAACACCAGCAGCGCACGCAGATTGATGTAGCGCGCGACGGTCGAATACACCACCAGCCCGATCATCTGGAACCCGCCCACCGACAGCAGCGCGATACCGATCTGCAGCGAATCGAAGCCGCGCACGCGCGACAGAAACACCGGCGTCAGAAACACCGAACAGAAGATGCCGATGCCGATCACGAACGACAGCAGGCTGCCAATGCCGAAATTGCGGATCGCGAGTGCGCGCAGATCGACGATCGGGTCTTTCGCGGTAAAGGCGTGCACCAGAAACAGAAAGCCGCTGATACCGGCAATCCATGAGCAGATCAGGATCACGTCGTCGCCGAACCAGTTCTTGCGCGGGCCTTCTTCGAGCACGTATTCGAGGCAGCCGAGAAAACCGGACATCAGCAGCATGCCCAGATAGTCGCCGCGCTTGAGCAACGATACATCGGCGGTGTCCACGTGCACGAACTTCGGCACCAGCAGCGTGACGATCACGCCGGGCACGAGGTTCAGATAAAACAACCAATGCCACGACCACTGGTCGGTGATCCAGCCGCCGATCACCGGGCCGATGGTCGGCGCGATCGATGCGAGCGTACCGATCGCCGTCGAAGCGACGAGCCGCTGCTTGCCAGGAAAAATCATGAACGCGGTGGTGAACACCGTCGGGATCATCGCGGCGCCCAGTGCGCCTTGCAGCGCGCGAAACAGGATCATCGAATTGATGTCCCATGCGGCGCCGCACAGCATGCTGGTGATCGTGAAACCGAGCGACGACGCAGCAAACAGCCAGCGCGTCGAAAACACCTTGGTGAGCCAGCCGGACATCGGAATCACCAGAATCTCGGCGATCAGATAGGACGTCTGCACCCAGGACAATTCATCCTGGCTCGCCGACAGGCCGCCGCCGATGTCTTTCAGCGACGATGCAACGATCTGGATGTCGAGCGTCGCCATAAAGAAACCGACGCACATCAGCACGAAGGCAATGATCTTGCTGCGCATCGGCTGGTCGGCCGGATTGATGGGCATGGCTGCGGGGGAGGTCATGAGCGCGCGCTCCGTTGTTGAACTGGGAGCCGCTCAGGACTTCGCGCGCGCCGCGTCGAGATGAACGTCGACGGTTGCCGACAGGCCCGGCCGCAGCACCTGCTGCATCTCCTTCGATACGTTCAGATGCACGCGCACCGGTACGCGCTGCACGATCTTCGTGAAGTTGCCGGTGGCGTTTTCCGCCGGCAGGATGCTGAACGTCGCGCCCGTCGCTGGAGCCAGGCTCTGTACGGTGCCGGTGATTTTCAGGCTCGAAGCGTCGAGCTTAACGTCCACCGTGTCGCCGGCCTGCATGTGCTTGAGCTGGTCTTCCTTGAAGTTCGCGTCGATCCACAGACCGCTTGCCGGCACCACCGTCAGCAGCGACGTGCCGACGTTTGCCAGCATGCCGACCCGCGCTGTGCGGTTGCCGATATAGCCGTCGATCGGGGCGCGAATCGTTGTGTATTCGACGTTCAGTTCGGCCACGCGTTGCGCCGCCTTGGCCGTCGCAACACGCGCCTGTGCATCGCCGATCTGCGCGTCGATCACGCCCAGCTGCCGCTGCGCAGCGACCAGCGATGCATCGCTGCGCGTCACCGCGGCGCGTGCTTTCAGCAGGTCGGCATCGGCGCGTTCAACCACCTGGTCGGATACGGCTTCATCTTTTACCAGGGCGCGGTAGCGGTTCTGGTCGGCGGCGCTGCGCGTCAATTCCGCGTTCGACGCCTGTACGCCGGCGGCCTGCTCGTTGATCACCGCAAGTTGAAGCGTGCGTTTGGCCTGCAATTCGGTAACCGACGCCTGCGCGCTCGCCACTTCCGCGTTCGCCTGCGCGAGGCGTGCGTCGTAATCGCGTGAATCGAGGCGAATCAGCACCTGGTTCGCATGCACGTACTGGTTGTCCTGCACCAGCACATCGGTGACAAAGCCGCTGACGCGCGGCGCCATCACCGTGACGTCGCCGCCGACATAGGCGTCGTCAGTCGTTTCGACAAAGCGCCCCACGAAGTACCAGTACGATCCAGCGGCCGCCAGCACCAGCGCAACCGACAGCAGTGCGATCAGCATCCAGGGAATACGGCGCGCCGGTTTCGCGACACCCGCTGCGCCGGCCGGAGCAATGCTCGATGGAGGAGAAGTGGACATGTATTCGTGTGCGTATGCACTATAAATGATGGAAGAAAGCGCCTTGCAGCGCTGCGCCCGGGGGGTTCTGCTATTTCTTCGTCAGTTCGAGCAGTTCACGCCTGAGAAACGTCGCGCGTTCTTCGCCGAAGCGCTCCTCGAACTCGCGCTGCGCCCGGTCCCACGAGCCACGCGCCGAACGTACCTTCTCCAGGCCGGTCGGCGTCAGCGAAAAGACCAGGGCGCGGCGGTCGCGCGGCGACGCATCGCTAACAATCAGCCCATCGCGTTGCAACGGCTGCATCGCGCGCACCAGCGTCGTACGTTCCATCACCATCCAGTCCGCCAGTTCCTTGATCGTCATGCCAGGTCGCAACGCCAGCCGCCACATCACCGAGAACTGCGTGATCTTCAGTCCGGTCCTTGCAAGATGCCGGTCGTACAACTGCGACGCAAAGCGCGCCGCCTGCCGGATCGCGAAACAGTCGTCTTCCAGCAGCAACTGCGCGATATCGGTAGCGGCTTCAGTGGTGGCTTCAGTGGCGGTTTCGGCTGCGGTTTCGGCTGCGGTTGCCACTTCGGTTGCAGTCGCCATTTCGGTTTCGCTATCTGAGTGCATATACACTTCTCACATAACCATAAGGGCCGGAAATTCCGGAAGCTTTCGAAGAGGTCAGGCAGTCAGATTGAACAGTTCGCTGCGCAGCGCTTTCGCACGGGCACGGCCAAACTTCGCTTCGAACTCGTCTTGCGCGGCGCGCCACGCGGCGGCGGCCTGCTCGAACACGCGCTGCCCAGCATCGGACAGGCTAAACAGAAAGGTGCGGCCGTCGTGCTCCGACGGCTCGCTGACCACGAGGCCGTCGCGCTGCAACGGCTTCAATGCACGGACCAGCGTGGTGCGTTCCATCACCATCAGATCCGCCAGATCCAGCATGGACTGGTCGGGTTTGCGCGCCAGCTTCGCCATGATCGTAAACTGCGCCGCCGTCAGGCCGACCTGGCCGAGATGGCGTTCGTAGATCTGCGTTACATAGCGGGCGGCCTGGCGCAATGCGAAGCAGTTGCACTCGTCATGGGAAATGGGCTTGTTCATGCGAGCGAAGTCTATATGTGCGTATGCACGTTGTCAAGCCGGAACAGTTTCGGTTGTTGCAACTGTCAATTCCCGCGCGTGCGCTTTACAGCGCAAGCACGCTCACCGCCACTTCCACGCGATGCGCGCCACCGCCGAGTATCATGCCGCGCAGCAGCGAAACATCGCTGTAGTCGCGGCCGATCGCGAGGGTGATGTGATCGACGTCGGCCAGTACGTCGTTGGTCGGATCGAGATCGATCCAGCCGCTTTGCGGACAATGCACGGACACCCATGCATGCGACGCGTCGGCGCCGATCAGACGCGGCTGGCCAGGCGGCGGATCGTTGCGCAGATAACCGCTGACGTAGCGCGCCGGCAAACCGAGCGCGCGCAGGCAGCCGATCATTACCTGCGCGAAGTCCTGACATACGCCGCTTTTCAGCTCGAACGCGCGTTCAGCCGGCGTATCGAACATCGTCGCCGACGGCTTGTAGGCAAAATCCGCGTGAATGCGCTGCATCAGGTCGATTGCGCCGGCAACGATCGGCGTGCCGGGCGCGAAGCTCGGCAGCGCGTAATCGCGCAACGCGGGACTCAGCGCGATGTTCGGCGAAGCGAAGCAGAATTCGGTTTGCGGCAGGCACGCGCCGCCCGCGCGATAGCGCAGCGCATCGGCCACGCTTTCCCAGGCGGGCGTCGCCGCAGCGTCGAGGTTGGCCCAGCGCGGCGTCAGCTGCACGGTCGTTTCGCTGACGAACTGCAAGCGTTCGTGCGGTGCGTCGAGCGCGAAGTACAGTACGTCGTTGCCGAACGCGTCGATGCGGCTATGCAGATACGACGGCGTCGGCTCGATGCGCTCGTCGTGCGACACGACGCGCTGCCACGCGCAGGCAAGCGGCCGGATCGTCGCGAGATGTTGCGCGGTTTCGACGAGCGTCGAATAGTGATAGGTCGTGCGGTGCGATACCGATAGTAGCGTCGGCGACAGCGACGTCGGCAAACCCTTATCGCTCATGACGATACCTGCGAAGCAAGCGTATTCGCGTGACTGAAATAACGCGCGCTGATCTCGTTGGCCGCCGCGCTGACCCAGTTCGCCATCCGATCGCACAAGGCGGTCAGCTCAGGATAGGCGCCGTTCGCATCGACGGTGCACAAGCGTTCGAGCAAAGGCAGCGACGCAGCCGGCGGCAACAGATCGTTGAACGGCCGATGCCGCGTGCTGCCCGCCGCAAGCGAAATATCGTCGAGCTTCGAGCACAAGCGCGCATAGACCCCATACAGGCCGCGCGGATTGGTCGGCTCGATCACCAGCAGATCGATCAGCGCCGGCACTTCGAAACGGCCCGGATACAGCGAGCGATAGGTCAGCGTGCTGTCGAACAGTTGCAGCAGCAGATCGAAGCCGGCCGGCGTGGCGAGCTGGCCATTGCTTGCCAGCGTGCGCAGCAGCGTCGCCATTGCCCACACGCGTTCGATGTGGCGCCCGGCAAACTGCAGACGCCATGCTTCGTCGCGCGTCATGCGGTCGCCTTGCGCGCCGCTAATCGCAGACAGCTGGGTGGCCAGATGCTCGAGCCCGTCCAGCAGTTTCATGCGGTTATAGCGCGCCTTGCCTTGTGCCTGCGCGGCGGAAGCGGCGACCGCGGGGGTTAGCGTGGCGAGCGCATCGCGGAAATCGTTGCGCGCCGCAAGAATCGTGCGCCAGTGATCGTTCGACAGGCGGCCACGAATTTCGCCGCTCGCGCGCGCCATGCTGGCGAGGTTTTGGCCGATGCTGGACGCACCGTTGTTCTCGTGCAGATTCGCCACCAGCGTGCGCTCGAACGACTGCAACGACTGGTTCGCCAGCATGTCGCCCGACTGCACGAGCCCGAACTGCAGCGCGAGTTCGACCAGCGTCGAGAACATCGTGCCCGCATCGTTGCCTTCCAGCGAGCCCAGAATGAGCCGCAGCAGCCGCACGTTGTTTTCGGCGCGCTCGCCATAGCGCCCGGCCCAGAACAGGTTTTCCGCGGCACGGCTCGATACCGTGCGATGCTTGCGCGCGAGATCCGCGGGCTTCAACGGCGACGGCAGCAGCGTGAAGGTCGAACTCGGCTGGCTCGACAGCACCCACGTATCGGCACTGCTGCCGCCGAACTGCATCGATACGCTGGCCTGCCGTTCCGCCGCGAGCCGTGTAAAGCCACCGGGCAGCACGTGCCAGCCGCCGTTGATGTCGGCAATCGCATAGACGCGCAGCACCGAAGGCCGGTTGCCGAGCGCGCCGCTTTCGTAGCGTGGCGTGCACGAGTACGGCAGCGGCTGCTGGATCGTGAACGCATCGGGCGCGGCATCGATCGCGCTGCGCCAGTCGGCGAGCTTCTGCCGACCGCCGATCACACCCGGCGGCCCTTGCTCCGCAGGCGAACCGCTCGACATCTGCGGCCAGGTCGGCACCAGAAACGCATCGTCGATCTGCGCAAAGGCCTGCTCGCGCGCGGCCGCCTCACCGCACCACCAGGTCGGCACGCCCGGCATCGATAGCGGCTCGCCGAGCAGCGCCTCGGCAATACCGGGCATGAAGCCGTGCAGCGCTGGCGATTCGAGAAAGCCCGAGCCCGGCACGTTCGACACGATCACGTTGCCGGCCCGCATCACCTGCAGCAGACCCGGCACGCCGATCGTCGAATCGGCACGCAACTCGACCGGGTCGCAGAACTGGTCGTCGAGCCGGCGCAGCACGACGTGCACGCGTTCGAGGCCCGCGAGCGTCTTCAGGTACAGCATGTCGTTGCGCACCGTCAGGTCTTTGCCTTCGACCAGCGCGATGCCCAGATAGCGCGCCAGAAACACGTGCTCGAAATAGGTCTCGCTGAACGGCCCCGGCGTCAGCAGCGCGATATGCGCGACCCCGTCCGGGGTTTCATCGCGCATCGTTGCGCGCGCAAGCTGTGCGAGCGTGCTGGTCAATTGCGAATACGACGGCGCGAGCCGGCTCACGCGCATTTCGCGAAATGCATCGCCGAACAGGCTCGAAACGATCAGCCGGTTTTCGAGCGCGTAGCCGAGGCCCGAAGGCACTTCGGTGCGATGCGCCATCACGGTCCAGTCGCCGCTGGGCGCGCGTGCGAGGTCGACCGCTACCACCTGCAGAAACTGGCCGCCCGGCGGCACGAAGCCCTTCACCGCGCGCAGATAGCCGCGCTGCCCGAACACCAGCGCAGGCGGCAGCTTGCCTTGCTGCAGCAGCGTCTGCGCACCGTACACGTCGGCCAGCAGCGCATTGAGCAGCCGCGCGCGCTGCGTCACCGCGCGTTCGATCACGGCCCAGTCGCTTTCGTCGATCAGGAACGGCAGCAGGTCGAGGGCCCACGGGCGCGGTTCGCCCTTATCCGCATAGACGTTGTACGTGATGTCGTTGTCGCGCACCTGCTGCGCAACCGCCGCGTTGCGCGCGTCGAGCCCTGCAATGCCGTCTTCGCCCAGCAGGTCGAAAAAGCGCCGCCATGGTTCGCGCAATGCGCCGGACGGCTCGCGCAGTTCGTCCCAATGGCCTTCGCGCACCGGCAGCGCGCGCAGCAGCGCGGCGGCATCGGCATGACCCGCGGTGACTTCGAACGGAAAGGTGGATTGAAAGGCCAAGATCGGATGCGTCGCTCGTTGTTCGGTTTACCGGTAGCGCAAGTCCAGCGTGAACGGGAACTCCAGGCTGCGCGGCGCGGCTTCGGGCGCGGTTTCAGGTACCGCAAGCGGCCCCGGAGTATGCCCGGTCGCCGCAAAGCGCGCGCGCCGGCGGCTCTCGGCCTCGTACGCGTTGACCGGGAAGGTCTGATAGTTACGCCCGCCCGGATGAGCGACATGATACTGGCAACCGCCGATCGAACGCCCGCTCCACGTGTCGACCACGTCGAACGTGAGCGGCGCATGCACGCCGATGGTCGGATGCAGCGCCGCGGCCTGCGACCATGCGCGATAACGCACACCCGCCACGTGCTCGCTGACGCGCCCGGTCGGCTGCAATGGCAGCGGCCGGCCGTTGGCCGTCACCACGTGACGGCTGCCGTTCAGCCCGAGCACACGCACCTCGAGCCGCTCCACCGATGAATCGACATAGCGCACCGTGCCGCCGGCCGAGCCCTCCTCGCCCATCACGTGCCACGGTTCGAGCGCACTGCGCAGCGTCAGCGAAATGCCGTTCACGTCGAATTCGCCGACCAGCGGGAAACGGAAGGCGAAGTGCGGTGCGAACCACGCCTCGTCGAATGCGTAGCCGGCTTCGCGCAGGTCGGTCAGCACGTCGTCGAAATCCATCTGCACGAAGCTGCCGAGCAGAAAGCGATCGTGCAGTTCGGTGCCCCAGCGGGTCAGGCGCGTCGTGTAGGGTGTTTTCCAGAAACGTGCGACCAGTGCGCGCAGCAGCAGTTGCTGCACGAGGCTCATGCGCGCATGCGGCGGCATTTCAAAGCCGCGCAGTTCAAGCAGGCCGAGCCGGCCGGTCGGCCCGTCCGGCGAATACAGCTTGTCGATGCAGAATTCCGCGCGGTGCGTGTTGCCGGTCACGTCGATCAGGATGTTGCGCAGTGAGCGGTCGATCAGCCATGGCGGCACGCTCGCGCCGCCCATCCGTTCGGTTTGCCGCTGCAGTTCGCGCAGCGCGATCTCCAGCTCGTAGACCTGGTCGTTGCGCGCTTCGTCGACGCGCGGCGCCTGACTGGTCGGCCCGATAAACAGCCCGGAAAACAGATACGACAGCGACGGATGGTTGTGCCAGTACGCCACCATGCTCGCCAGCAGATCCGGCCGGCGCAGGAACGGGCTATCCGGCGGCGTGGCGCCGCCCAGCACGAAATGATTGCCGCCGCCGGTGCCGGTATGGCGGCCGTCGAGCATGAATTTTTCGGTCGACAGATACGATTCATGCGCGGCCTCGTACACGAATTCGGTGTGGTCGACCAGTTCGTCCCAGTTCGACGCCGGGTGAATGTTGACTTCGATCACGCCCGGGTCGGGCGTAACCTGCAGCATTTTCAGGCGCGGATCGCGCGGCGGCGGGTAGCCTTCGATCACGACTTTCATGTCGAGATCACGCGCGGTGGCTTCGACGGCGGCGAGCAGATCGAGGTAGTCGTCGAGCACCGTGAGCGGCGGCATAAATACGTGCAGCAGCGCGTGGCTCGAGCCGAACGATTTCGCTTCGGCTTGCGGGCCGGCTGCGCGCGCCGGGTTGCGTGCTTCGACGCAAAGCGCGGTGCGTAGCAGCGAAGCGGCGGATTCGCCGCGGGCAGGCATCGGTGCTTCGTCGAAAGCAGTGGATGAGCCAGGTGCGCCGTGCGCTGCGCTGCCGTCGTGCAGGCCGGACGTCGTCGTTGCAATGCGTTCGGCTGCTGCATAGCCGCCTTCGCCCGCACCGGCGCGCCCCTGCGCGTTCGCATAGCCGTGCGGCTGTCCCGCCGCGCCCGCGTACTGCATCCGCAACTGCGCGGCGCTACGCAGCGGCGTCGGCTCGTCGAAAGGATCGTGCGCATGGTGCCATGGGTAATCGCCCGCGGCGACCCACGGCAGCGAATCGAGCGGCAAGCGGTAGCCCATCGGCGAATCGCCCGGAATCAGGTACATCCGTTCGTCGCGGAAGAACCACGGGCCGCTGGTCCATTGCGCGCCCGCCGCGCGCGACACCGGCAACGCATAGCCGGTCACCGCCGAAAGCCCCGCATCGAACACGCGCCGCAAGCGCACGCGTTCCAGTTCGTCGGACAGCCGCGCCTCGAACGGATCGACGTTGACCGGCAGCCGCCGCTCGCGCCACAGGTAGTACCACGTGTCTTCATAGCCGGGCTGGATGTGCTTTCTGTCGAGCGCGAGCCGGTCGGCGAGATGCTCGATAAAGCGCTGCGCGTCTTCCGCCGTGTAGCAGCCGGGGTCGCGCTCATCGGCGAAACGCGCCGGATCGTGCCAGCACGGCTCACCATCCGCGCGCCAGAACAGCGACAGCGCCCAGCGCGGCAGTTGCTCGCCCGGATACCACTTGCCCTGGCCGATATGCAGAAACCCGCTCGCGCCATAACGCGCGCGCAAGCGGTCCATCAGCGCCACCGCGTAGCTGCGCTTGGTGGGGCCGAGCGCGTCGGTGTTCCATTCGGCGGCATCGCGGTCGCGCACCGCGACGAAGGTCGGCTCGCCGCCCATCGTCAGACGCACGTCCATGTCGCGCAGATCGTGGTCGACCTGCGCGCCCATCGTCAACACGTCAGCCCATGCCGCTTCGGTATAAGGCTTCGTGACGCGCGGCGTTTCCAGCACGCGCGTGATCGTCATCGAATGCGAAAACTCCACTTCGGACTGTTCGACCGCCCCCGAAATCGGCGCCGCACTGCCCGGCTCAGGTGTGCAGGCGACCGGAATGTGCCCCTCGCCGGCCAGCAGCCCCGACGTCGGATCAAGGCCGATCCAGCCAGCGCCCGGCAAATACACTTCGCACCACGCGTGCAGATCGGTGAAATCGAATTCGGTGCCGCTCGGGCCGTCGAGCGCTTTCGTATCGGGCGCGAGTTGCAGCAGATAGCCGGACACGAAACGCGCGGCAAAACCGAGCTGCCGCAAGGTTTCGACCAGCAGCCAACCGGAATCGCGACACGAGCCCGACGCGTTCGCGAGGGTTTCCTCCGGCGTTTGCACGCCCGGCTCCATGCGGATCAGGTAGCGGATGTCGCGCTGTACGCGCTGGTTCAGCGCGACGAGAAAATCGGCGGTGGCGAGCGGCGCGCGATCGATGCTCGCGACGAAGTCCGCGAAGCGAGGTGTCATGTCCCGTTTGACGAGGTACGGCGCCAGTTCCGCGCGCAGTTCGGGCGCGTAGTCGAACGGGTATTTCTCCGCAGCAGGCTCGAGAAAGAAATCGAACGGGTTATACACCGCCATTTCGGCGACCAGATCCACGGTCACCTTGAACTCGCGCATCCGGTCGGGAAAAACCAGCCGCGCCTGATAGTTCGCAAACGCGTCCTGCTGCCAGTTGATGAAGTGCTGCGCCGGCTCGACACGCAACGAATACGACAGAATCGGCGTGCGGCAATGCGGCGCCGGCCGCAGCCGGACGACTTGCGGCGACAGCCCGACCAGCCGGTCGTAGCGGTAGTGCGTAACGTGATTCAGGGCAACGCGTATGGACACACCAGACTCCTGGTCGTATGCGAGGGGGACGGGCGGGGCAGGCGCAAAAAGCAAGCTTCATGCCGTTCTTCCTTGCCGCGATTCATGTTGCCGGCCGGCGCCGCGGCCGGCTGGTGCGCACAGCAGCACGGGCGACAGCCGCGCGGCGCAGATCGGCGCTTCGCGTCCTGCATGCTGCCGCGCGGACACGCCGCTTCTGCCGCACGCACCAAACTAGCGCACTGCGGCCGCCCATGTTGCACTCAAGTGTGCGCCAAACCTGCGACATCCTACGGATGCGGCATGAACATTGCGCAACGCTGCAGCATGCAGCGCATTTTCGCCGGCAAGCGCCGCTGCTGTTGCGTCCGCAACCATCCATCCAGCACGCCCGCAGACAGGCCCAAACGATGAAACCGTTCCACTGCAACCGCTGCGAGCAACGCGTGTTTTTTGAAAACGTGCGCTGCGAACGCTGCGACACGCTGCTCGGCTATGTGCCCGAACTCGGCGAGATCAGCGCGTTCGACGATGCGGGCGACGGCACCTGGCGCAGCCTGCATCCGGGCGCTGCCGGCAAGCTATACCGGCCGTGCCACAACTACGCGGCGGAAAACGTCTGCAACTGGATGCTGCCGGCCGATGACCCGACGCCGCTCTGCCGGTCGTGTCGCCTGACGCGCACGATTCCGAACCTCGGCAATCCGGACAACCGCTTCTACTGGTACCGGCTGGAGACTGCGAAACGCCGTCTGCTCTATACGCTCGGCGAACTCGGCCTCGTGATCGAGGCGCGCGACGCCGACCCGGAGCACGGGCTCGAATTCGAGTTTCTCGAAGATCAGGGCGATGGCGACCGGGTCCTGACCGGCCATGCGAATGGCAAGATCACGCTGAACATCGCTGAAGCCGACGACGCCGAACGCGAACGGATGCGTACCGCGATGGGCGAGCCGTATCGCACGCTGCTCGGGCATTTCCGCCACGAGTCCGGACATTATTATTTCGAGCGGCTGATTGCCGGGACGCACTGGCACGAGCCGTTTCGACGGCTATTCGGCGACGATGCAGCCGACTATGCGCAGGCGCTCGATACGTACTACCGTGACGGCGCGCCGGCCGACTGGCCGCAACGCCATATCAGTGCGTACGCAACGATGCATCCATGGGAAGACTGGGCAGAGACGTGGGCGCACTATCTGCTGATCGTCGACGTGCTGGATACGGCGACGTCGTATGGCCTCGCGCTGCTGCCGCCCGGCCCGAACGAGCCGGCGCTGCTCGACCAGACTCCGGTGGAAGAAGCCAGCTTCGATAACCTGATGAAGCGCTGGTTTCCGCTGACTTACGCGCTGAACAGCCTGAACCGTAGTCTCGGGATGGCGGATGGCTATCCGTTTACGCTCGCACCGGCGGTGGTGGACAAGCTGCGCTTCGTGCATCGCGTGATCGACGCGGCGGCGCGCGACGCAGTGGCGGACCGTGCACGAACCGGCACGGTCCGCCGCTAAGGCCGCTAGCGATCCAGATTGTCCGGATCGCCCGCTTTGTCGGCTACGCCACTTACTTCTTTTGCTGCAGCAGCGTTTTAAGCTCCTGCACGTTTTCCTCGACCCGCTTGGCGATCACCGCGTACGAGTCCGCCTGCGAACGGTAAGCCGCCTGCGCGAGCTGCTGCATGTCCGCCAGCGCCTTGTGCAGCGTCTGCTGAACCAGTTCGGCGGTTTCGGCCGACGGCATGCCGCCCGCGGCCGCCTGCTTCGATGCGAGGCCCTGCAGTTCGGTCAGCGTCGAGCGCAGCATTTCCGCCTGTTTCTGCGCGAGCGACTGCATGCCTTGCCACGCGGTCTGGTTAGCCGCTACTAGCGCCTCGACGTCCTTGCGGCGCGCCTCCATCACCGCCGGCACGTCGAAGCCGGGCAGCTTGAACTGTTCCAGCATCTTGTTGAATTCGGCAAACGGGTTGGATGCGTCATAGCTAGTCATGTTCGATTCTCCGGAAGGCGCTGCGTCGATATGGACCGTGCGGTCTGTTTGCCGCGCGCGGCGGCCGAATGCACGCACGTGAACCGGATCATGCACGTTCTGTTCCCGATACGCCAGCCCGGCCGGCGCGCGCATACTGTCGCGCAACTGCGCCGCGCGCTGCACGGCCATATGTATCCCTGAACGCCATAGCTATCGCAGCGCACCGACATCCGCATACAATGGCGCCGAAGCAATCGTCCGAGCAATGACATCGCAGCGCGGCGCTGCCACGACAAACCGGAGATCCCCATGAGCACGCTGGCAAGCGGCGACACGAACCAGACCCACCCCGGGCGGCTGCGCCGCCTCGTCGATCTGCCGATGCCGAAGGGCTTGCCGCTGATCGGCAACCTGCACCAGCTTTCTCCGCAGGATCTGCACCACACGCTCGAGCGCTGGGGCCGTGAGCTCGGCACGCCGTTCCGCTTCCAGATCTGCGGGCGTTCGGTGATGGTTGTGTCCGACACCGACCACGTGCAAAGCATGTCGCGCGAACGGCCGCACCGCTTCAGGCGCTTCCGGCCGCTCGAATCGATCCTCGAGGAGTTCGGTGCGAACGGCCTGTTTTCCGCGGAAGGTGCGGCGTGGGAACCGCAGCGCCGGCTGATCATGCAGGCACTCTCGATTCCGCAGATCCGCGCGATCTATCCGACGCTGCATGGCATCACCGAGCGTCTGTATGCGCGCTGGCTACGTGCCGCGCGCGAGCGGCGCACCGTCGAAATGGTCGAAGACCTGAAGCGCTATACGGTCGACGTAACGAGCGCGCTCGCGTTCGGCGAAGATCCGCGCACGCTGGAGCGCGACAGCGGCGTGATCCAGGAACACCTCGCGATGATCCTGCCGATGCTGATGGCACGTCTGAACTCGCCGTTTCCGTACTGGCGCTACGTGAAGCTGCCGCGCGACCGCAAGCTCGACCGCACGCTGATCGAAATACACCGCTACGTGCGCCAGATGATGGAGCGGGCCCGCGAGCATATGCGCGACGATCCGGCTGAAACGCCGCGCCACCTGCTCGAGGCAATGCTCACGATGCGCGATACGCCGAACTCCGGCATCACCGACGATCAGGTCGCCGCCAATGTGCTGACCTTGCTGCTGGCCGGCGAGGACACCACCGCGCATTCGATGGCGTGGTCGATGCTGTTCATCGCCGGCGACGCGCAACTGCAACAACGTATGGCCACGCAAGCGCGTAGCGTGCTCGGCACGGCGCCGTTGTGTCCGGATTACGCCACGCTGAAAGAACTCGACCTGTTCGAAGCGGTATGCACCGAGACCGGCCGCTTCAAGCCGGTCGCCGCGCTCAGCTCGTTCGAGCCGCTCGAAGACGTGACGCTCGGCGACGTGCGAGTGCCGGCCGGCACGACGATCTTCTTTTTGAACCGGCCGCCAATGCACGAGCCGCGCAACTTTGCGGACCCGGAACGCTTCGATCCTGACCGCTGGCTGCAGCCACGCGATGCCGAACGCGGTGCGCACGAACCGCGTGCCTATCTGCAATTCGGTGCGGGCCCGCGTGTTTGCCCGGGGCGGCACCTGGCCGGCGTCGAGATGCGCGCGGCGCTGTCGATGCTGGTGGCGAATTTCGAAGTGAAGCTTGCGGTGGATCCGGCGCAGATTCGTGAAGTCAGTGCGTTTACGATGGTGCCGAGTTCGATGCCGGTGGAGTTGACGGTGCGGCAGTGAACGACGGCGGCCGCGCGGCCGCCGCACTATCCGGTTCGCACACCGCGAAGCTTTATACTCGGCCGTTCGAACCATTCATTCGTCACGCCAAACCCGCATGGACCGCTTGCAGGCAATGACCACCTTCGTCACGGTCGCCGAGACTGGTGGATTTTCGGCCGCCGCGCGCAAGCTCGACGTGTCCCCTTCGGTGGTGAGCCGCATCGTCACCGAACTCGAAGAACATCTCGGCGTGCGGCTGCTGACGCGCACCACCCGCATTGTGCGGCTTACCGAAACCGGTACCGCGTACTTCGAAAACTGCCGGCGCATTCTCGGCGAGATCGACGAAGCCGAACAATCGGCCACCGGCATCCATGCCGCTCCACGCGGCCTGCTCACGATCACCGCGCCGGTGCTGTTCGGCGCCGCTTACGTCACGCCGCTTGCAGTCGAATATCTGGAGCGCTACCCGGAAGTGGGTCTCAATTGCCTGTTCCTGGACCGCATCGTCAATGTGATCGACGAAGGCATCGACGTGGCGGTGCGCATCGGCGCGTTGCCCGATTCTTCGCTGCAGGCGATCCGCGTCGGCGCTGTGCGGCGCGTGCTGTGTGCGGCGCCCGCGTATCTGCAGCGCTGCGGCACGCCCGCAACGCTCGACGAACTCGCCGCGCACACGACGATCGCCACCACCGGAGCGTCCAATTCGGTCGATTGGCGCTTTGCCGTCGATGGCCGCGCGCGCTCGTTGCGCACGCAACCAAGATTGACGACCACCACCAACGATGCGTCGATTGCCGCGGCGGTATCGGGTTTCGGCATCGCTCAGGCGCTGTCGTATCAGGTCGCGCACCACGTGCGGGCCGGCACGCTGCAACTGGTGCTCGAAGCATTCGAGCAACCTGAGTTGCCGATCAACGTGGTGCACCGCGAAGGCCGCCATGCGACGCAGAAAGCGCGCGCCTTCGTCGATCTGGCGATCGAGCGGCTGCGCGCCGATCCGGCGTTGAATCAGAGCGCCGGCTCCCACAGCGCGACTGCGCGCGCGGCAAGCGGCGAGGATAGACTCACAGCCCCCAGATGATGTTGGCGTGCTGCCGCTCGGCCTCGCGCATCATGTCGAGAAACGGCCATGCGCGTTGCCCGAGGCCGCCGCTCGTGTCGGGACTGCGGTCGTGCGCATAGTGCAACGCTTCGAGCGCGACTTGCGCCTTGTCGTCGTCGCATATCGCCGATTCGAGGCGGCGGATCGCGCGCGGCAGTTCGTCGTGCAGGATCACACCGCGCGCGTCGAGCCGCTTGCCGACGAGCCCCAGCAGATACTGCGCGAGATCTCTTAGCATCACGACGTCGGGCGTCGCGCGCGATTGAAACGTAATCATCACACCCCTCCTTTTGGCGTTCGCCCGTGTCTGGATAAGACAACGGCGAATCCAGCCTCGATACGGCCGTAACCGTGTAGTTGGCGTCTTATGCCAGGTTGCGACCTGTGCTGGCGCAAAGCGCGTGCCCGTTCCGCACCGCATCGCACCGCTAATGCACCGCCAATGCACCGAAATGCTGCACTGCGGCTTTCACATGCACCAATTTTATATCACAATGAAATATAAACATGACGAGTTGTTCGTTCCGCTAACGGAGCCATTCCGCTAAGGTTCGACGCTCGCTTCACCTTTTTCGCTTCACCCCAACATCTTGATTCGCTCCAACGTACCCCGCTGGCTGTCCTGGTTTGTGCCCGCTCCGCTCACGGTCAGGTGGCCTGAACGCTTGCGCTCGGCGCTCGGCGCGCTAGCCGGCATCGCCTCGATTGCGGTGCTGACGCCATGGCTGCTCGGTGCTGGATCCGGCATTCCGATGCTGATCGCGCCGATGGGCGCGTCGGCCGTGCTGCTGTTCGCCGTGCCGGCCAGCCCGCTCGCGCAGCCGTGGTCGCTGCTCGGCGGCAATCTCGTGTCCGCCACGGTCGGCGTCGCATGCGCGCTGTGGATCGCAGACCCGGCGCTCGCGGCCGCTGTCGCCGTGGCCGGTGCGATCGCCGCGATGCTGACGCTGCGCTGCGTCCACCCGCCATCCGGCGCCGTAGCGCTGACCGCGGTACTCGGCGGCCCGGCGATTCATGCGCTCGGCTACCGCTTCGTACTGGAACCGGTGTTGCTGCAATCGCTGATTCTGCTCGGCGTAGCGCTTGCCTATCATGCGCTGACGGGCCACCGCTATCCGCACGTGGTGCGCGAACCGGCCGGCGCAAACGCCGAAGCGCGACAGCGCCAACTGCAGGCCGACCTCGACGCGGTGCTCAAGCGGCAGAGCGAATTTCTCGCCATCGACCCCGCCGATCTCGCGATGCTGCTGCGCGAAACGCAGATGCAGGCCTATGCGCGCAGCTTCGGTGAACTGAAGTGCGCGGACATCATGTCGAGCCATACGGTCAGCGTATCGCCAACCACCACCGCGAAAACCGCCGCCGCACTGCTCAAGCAGTATGACGTCAAGGCGCTGCCCGTAATCGACGCGCAGCGCCGCGTGATCGGCATCGTCACGCGCGCGGACCTGATGGGCGCGGCCAGCATGACGCGCGGCGCCGGCCCGCTCGAACGGCTGCTGGAGAAACGCGCGCCCTGGTTGTCGTTGCGCGCGAGCCACCGGCAGCGGGCCCGCACGATTCGCCAGACCAGCGTCGGCACGCTGATGGCCTCGGGCGTGCGTACCGTCGGCACCGCCACGCCGATCGTCGAACTGGTACCGCAATTCGCGGCACACGGGCATCACCACATTCCGGTGGTCGATGCGAACCGCCAGTTGGCCGGCATCATCACGCCGACCGACCTGATCGCCGGCCTGTACCGCCAGACCGGCGAACAACTGCACCGCGCGGCCTGAAGGCCCAGCGGAAACCGGGTGCACACCGGCGTGTGCTGCAACAGCTTGCACACCGGCGGCTGCGTAAAGCGGCTCAAAAACCATAACAAACAGCCCAGCAAACAGCCAACAGCGGTTACCAAAGCGGGTTCCACACAGAGAGTGGTCACCGCACAAACTCACCACACGCAGCGCAGCCCGTTGTTTCCGCCTATTTATATCATCTTGTGATACATTCTACACTCCTTCGTTCCGACCAACCAGCCTCAGCATGAAAACCATGTCTCGCGAATTGAGCAAGGCGGACTTCGAGCAACTGTCCGAATTCCGCTTCCAGATGCGGCGTTTCGAACGCTTTTCCGAGCGTGCGGCGCAAGGCGAAGGCGTCACGCCGCTGCAGTATCTGTTGCTGCTGCATATCAAAGGCTATCCGGAGCGCGAATGGGCCACCATCGGCGAACTCGCAGACCGGCTGCAGGCCCAGCATCACGGCGTAGTGGCACTCGTCACCCGCTGCGAGGCGCTCGGACTCGTGGTGCGCAAGGTCAGCGAAACCGACCGTCGCCAGGTGGAAGTGCATCTGCTGAAAGCCGGCGAAAAACTGCTGGCGCGCCTCGCCGAATTGCATCGCGCGGAACTCAAGTCGTTGAAGGGCGCCTTCACGATTCCACATATCGATCTGTAAGTAGCCGACACCATGAGCCTCGACGCCCATAAGCGCGACTTTTCCAGCAACGCCCGGCTGCCCGGCATTGCGGCGCTCGCCGCGGTGATCGGCTGCCTCGCCACGCTTGCCGCATTTGTTCTACTTGCGCTGATCCACCTGTTCACGAATCTGTTCTTCTACGGCAGCTTTTCGTTTGCCGACCGATCGCCGGCTACGAATGCGCTGGGCGCGTGGGTCGTGCTGATTCCGGTGGCCGGCGGGCTGATCGTCGGACTGATGGCGCGCTACGGGTCGGAGAAAATCCGCGGCCACGGCATCCCCGAAGCGATCGAAGCGATCCTGTTCGGCAAAAGCCGCATGTCGCCGAAAGTCGCGGTGCTCAAGCCGCTGTCGTCGGGCATCGTGATCGGTAGCGGCGGTCCGTTCGGCGCGGAAGGCCCGATCATCATGACGGGCGGTGCGCTCGGTTCGCTGCTCGCACAATGCTTCAAGGTCACCGCCGCCGAGCGCAAGACGCTGCTAGTTGCAGGCGCAACAGCCGGCATGACGGCCGTGTTCGGCACACCGGTGGCCGCGGTGCTGCTCGCGGTCGAACTGCTGCTGTTCGAATGGCGGCCGCGCAGCTTCCTGCCCGTCGCGCTCGCGTGCGCGGTAGCGGGCTTTGCGCGCGCCATCTTCTTCGGCACGGCGCCGCTGTTTCCGCTGCAAACCGCCGAACCGAGCGCGGTCGCGCTGCTGTCGTGCGTGGTTGCCGGCGTACTGTCTGGCGCACTGGCGTCCGGCTTGTCCGCCGCACTGTACAAAACCGAGGACCTGTTCGGCCGGCTGCCGCTTCACTGGATGTGGTGGCCCGCCCTCGGCGGCCTCGTGGTGGGCATCGGCGGCTTGGTCGAGCCGCGCGCGCTGGGCGTCGGCTACGACGTGATCGGCGATCTGCTGCATCAGCACATCGCGCTGCAAATTGCCGTTGCGATTCTGGTCGTGAAGGCGGTGATCTGGGTGATCGCGCTCGGCTCCGGCACGTCGGGCGGCGTGCTCGCGCCGTTGCTGATGCTCGGTGCCGGCCTCGGCACCGTGCTTGGCCACGTGCTGCCCGGCAACGAGCCCGCGCTATGGCCGCTGGTCTGCATGGCGGCCACACTCGGTGCCACGCTCGGCGCGCCACTAACGGCGATCGTCTTTGCGTTCGGCCTCACGCACGACAGCAACGCGCTGCTGCCGCTGCTTGCAGCCACGCTGGTGGCACACGGCTTCGCAACGATCGTCATGAAGCGCTCGATCATGACCGAAAAGATTGCGCGGCGCGGCTATCACATCTACCGCGAGTACGGCGTCGATCCGCTCGAACGGCATTACGTCGATGAAGTCATGTCGCGTACGGTCGAAGCGATCGACTCGAACGTAACCGTGCACGATGCGCTTGCAACCTATTTCGGGCCGAAGCAGACGCGGCGCGCCTACCCGGTGATCCGCAACGAGGCGGTGCTCGGCGTAGTCGAGCGCACAACGCTCGAGACGCTACGCGAGGATGCGGCGGCCGATGTCGCAGCCGCCGATCCACTCGCGCTGCGCGTAGGCGACGTGCTGCAAGGCGCGCCGGTGGTCGCGCTGCCTCACGAGACCTGCCGCGTGGTCGGCATGCGGCTTGCCGTACATGGCCTCGAACGGATGCCGGTGGTAGCGGACCGCAAGTCGTTGCGGCTTATCGGCATCGTGTCGCGCAGCGATCTGATCAAGCCGTCGCTTGGGCATTTCGAAGAAGAACATAAGCTCGAACGATTCCGCTACCTGGGCTTCGGCAACGACAAAGGCAACTTTGCGCCGGTGCACAAGGAAACGCAGCCCCACGTCTGACTCGAACGCGGCATAACCCGAAACAAAATAAAACGCCCACCATCGCGGTCCGCTTCCGATCTCGCGGACCGCCATGGCGGGCGCACTGCCCCTCCATCCGGCAGCGCGTTCGCCCTCACCGACAGGCTGACGCGCTACCCTGAAGCTTCAAGCCTTAACGCGCATTCTTCGCTGCGGCCAGCACGTCCAGCGCCTTCGCAACGCCCGCGCCGTAGGCCGGATCGGCCTTCGTGCAGTGCTCGATATGCAACTGCTGCACCGCCTTCGAGGTGCCCTGCATCGCGCGCGCGGTGTTGTCGAACAACACCTGCTGCTGGGCCGGCGTCATATTGCGGAACAGCGCGCCCGGCTGCGAGAAGTAGTCGTCGTCGACGCGATGATTCCAATGGCCCGCGGCGCCTTCGACGTCGAGCGGCGGCTCGCTGTAATCCGGCTGATCCTGCCATTCGCCGACCGTGTTCGGCTCATACGATGCGGTGCCGCCGTGGTTGCCGTCGGTGCGCATCTTGCCGTCGCGGTGATAGCTGTGCACCGCGTTTTGCGGCGCATTCACCGGGATCAGGAAGTAGTTCGAGCCGAGACGGTAGCGCTGCGCGTCCGCATACGAGAACAGACGCCCCTGCAGCATGCGGTCCGGCGAGAAGCTGATGCCCGGCACCGTGTTCGACGGTGCAAAACCGGCCTGCTCGGTTTCGGCGAAGAAGTTCTCCGGATTACGGTTCAGTTCCATCACGCCCACTTCGATCAGCGGGTAATCCTTCTTCGACCAGATCTTGGTCAGGTCGAACGGATTGCAGTGATAGGTCTTTGCATCCTTTTCCGGCATGATCTGCACGAACAGCGTCCACTTCGGGAAGTCGCCGCGCTCGATCGCCTCATGCAGGTCGCGCTGGCTGCTTTCGCGATCTTTCGCGCAGATAGCCTCGGCTTGCGCATCGCTGAGGTTTTCGATGCCCTGTTGGGTCCGGAAATGGAACTTCACCCAGAAACGTTCGTTCTGCGCGTTGATAAAGCTGTACGTATGGCTGCCGAAGCCGTGCATATGACGGAAACCGTTCGGAATGCCGCGATCGCTCATCACGATCGTCACCTGGTGCAGCGCCTCGGGCAGTTGCGTCCAGAAGTCCCACTGATTCTGTGCGCTGCGCAGACCGGTGCGCGGGTCGCGCTTGATCGCGTGATTCAGGTCGGGAAACTTCAGCGGGTCGCGGAAGAAAAACACCGGCGTGTTGTTGCCGACCAGATCCCAGTTGCCTTCTTCCGTGTAGAACTTCAGCGCGAAGCCGCGGATATCGCGCTCGGCATCCGCCGCGCCGCGCTCGCCCGCCACCGTCGAGAAGCGCGCGAACATCGGCGTTTTCTTGCCGATCTGCGAGAAGATCTTGGCGCGCGTGTACTTCGTGATGTCATGGGTCACCGTGAAGGTGCCGTGAGCGCCCGCACCTTTCGCATGCATCCGGCGCTCCGGAATCACTTCACGCGCGAAGTGGGCCAGCTTTTCGATCAGCCAAACATCTTGCAGCAGCGCGGGGCCGCGCACGCCGACGGTCTGCGTGTTCTGGTTGTCGACGACGGGAGCGCCGAAAGCGGTAGTGAGTTTGCTCATATCCTGTCCTCTGAAACAGTGACCAAAGTGGGGGTTTCCGGCTGATGCCTCGATAGAGGCGCCGGCGTGGTCGCCGCCGGCGCTCCAGTTAGCCGTGTTGGTGCGACGGGTCGCCGCAATGCGCACAACCCTTGCGATCGTCGACCCACGACGAGCCAAGGATGATGCTGCAGAAATTCAGCCGTTTGTACGTCGGATCTTTCAGCGCCAGCACGTCGGCCTTCACATTGCCGAAGGTGGTGAGCGGCTTGTGGATCGTGCCGTGCGCAAACGCGTCGATGATCTGCTCCTTGAAGTTGCTTTCGCGCGGATGCGCCGCCACGACCTGTTCGCGCTGTTCCGCAGTGAACTGATCGTAGGCGAGGCCCAGCACGTCCATTTCCACGCCGGCCGTTACCAGCGAAACGACCGGCTTCTTATGCTCCGGAATACCCGGCGTGGTATGCAGCGCAATCGAATCCCATACCTGTTCGATTTCGTATTCGCCGATACCGTATTGCTTCAGGAAGTCGCGCGCCGTATTGGCGCCGTCCACCTCGAAGCGAAAATCCTTGCTGCTGTATTGCTTCGTCAAACCCATATCGTGGAACATCGCACCGATGTAAAGCAGCTCTGCATCGTATTTCAGCTTCTTGCGTTCACCCGTCAGTGCGCCGAACAGAAATACGCGCGTCGAGTGGTTGAACAGCAGGTCCGATTCGGTGTCGCGCACCAGTTGCGTCGCGTCACGGGCCATCTTGCTGTCGGGGATCCTGATGCCGGCGATTACGTTGCTCATTGCGTTGCTCCATGTGAAAGAGTGTTCGGATACGGCTTGCCGGGACCTTGCCGGGACCTTGCCGGGTCACGGTATGCCGTGTCTGGACTACGCAACAAGTGTCGTTTTCTGCTGGTCTTCCCTCAACCGGTTCGATCCTTCGAACCGTGCCAATCACACATCGTCTTCTGCCACAGCGGTTCGGCCATAGTAATTGCGCAGCCGTTGCGCCCGCAACAAAAGCAAACTCATCGCCACCATAGAGGCTGTCAATATGCCGCCGCCACGCCATGACAGGCCGTGCGAACGTCGCTGAATGATGGGCTTTGCCCCGTAAAAATCTTTGCGAAATTGCACGGTGGATTTTCATTCCGCATCGCTAACACCGTCGCCATGACCATGTTTCGAAAGGGCGATGAGGCGCCTCGCGCATGCGCGATCGGGTTGACCGTTTGTTTCCGTTTCGTGTCACAAAGCCACGGTCGACACTGGCGGGCCAGCCAGGCTGAGGTAGCATGCCTGCTGCACGCGAACGCTTTACGCGCTTCGCGAAGCGACGGCGAGGGGATTATCCGACGGTTTTTTGAACTGCGCAGATGAGGGTCTGCGCACTCTGTCTGGCAATCGCGCGATCTCGCGCGGTAACGGGAACGACAACCATGAACCATCAACAGATTAGCGTGCGGCGCGTCGGCGCCACCGAAGCGGCAGCCTGCGTAGAGGGCCTCGCCGACGTACTGCTCGATTGCGTCGCGGGAGGCGCGTCGGTCAGCTTCATGTGGCCGCTCGAGCGCAAGGTCGCGCTCGACTTCTGGCACGGTGTCGCACAAGGGGTGGCGCGCGGCGAGCGCGCGTTGCTGGTCGCGGAGGACGCCGCCGGCCGCATCGTCGGCACTGTACAGCTGATTCTCGCGCAACCGGAAAACCAGCCACATCGCGCGGATGTCGCAAAGATGCTGGTGCACCGCGACGCTCGCCGGCGCGGCGTGGCGCAGCGCCTGATGACGGAACTGGACGACGTGGCGCGTACCGCGGGCAAAACCGTGCTGGTGCTCGATACGGTTACCGGCGGCGACGCCGAGCGTCTCTATCGACGGGCAGGCTGGCAGCGCGTCGGCGACGTGCCGAAGTTCGCGTTGATGCCGGATGGCGCGTTTTGCTCGACCACCTTCTACTACCGGCATCTGTGATGCAGCCGCGCGGGCGGCACGCCAGCAGCGCCGTCTCGCTAGATAAAGCGCAGCGCAAGCGGCGAGCGGCGGCGCCGACCAGCGAACACAAGCGCGCGAACCAACCTCGCGAGCGGCTGGTCGTTTCCGCGCAGATTCGGCAAACGCGCGACATCAAACACAACACCGCAGACATCGCAAATATTCCCAGTCCTGATCATCTGGCCATCTGACGCGCCACTATCCGACGCCGCGTGGCGCGGCGATTGCTGAAGGGTGTGCAAAATGCGCAATGCCGGAGGTGAAGGGTATGCTGCAAAGCGCGACGAACAAATCGAGCGCCGTGGGCGCATCAATGTCACGAAACGTGAAGGAGACACGGGGAAATGAGCACATTCGCTACTTCGTTCGCGCGGCGCGCGCGGTCGCTACCGCGCACGGTCGGCGCGGCAGCCCGCCTACTCTGCGTGCTGGCCATACTGATGCTGGCCAGCATGCCGCCCGCGCGCGCGGACAGCGCCGCCGATCTGCGCGCGCAATATCAAAACCTCGCGCAACAGCTGGCCCACAACGCTTTCCACCGGCCACTGTACCTCGATTCATCGGAAGCGCAGAACGCGCTGAAGGGCGATATCTACGCCGTGCTCGACTATCCGTTCGCAACCGTCAACGGTGCACTGAACGACCCGGCGCAAGGCGCTGCAAACTGGTGCGACGTGCTGATCCTGCATCTGAACATCAAGTATTGCCATGCATCGACAGGCAGCAATGGCAGCACGCTCAGCGTCAATCTCGGCAAAAAGACCGAGGAGGAGCTGTCATCCACGTTTCGCGTGACGTTCAACTATCGGCCGGACGTGTCGCGCTCCGACTACTTCAAGGTGGACCTCAACGCGGACAAAGGCCCGATGAGCACGAAGGATTACCGGATCGTGCTGGAAGCCGTAGCGCTCGACAGCAAGCGCACCTTCATCCACCTCACCTATTCGTACGGTTATGGAACCGCCGGGCGGCTGGCGATGAAAACCTATCTGGCGACGATCGGCAGCGACAAGGTAGGGTTCTCGACCAAAAGCGGCGCAAACGATGCACAGGGCGAGTACATCGGCGGCGTACGTGGCCTGACCGAACGCAACACAATGCGCTATTACCTTGCGATCGACGCGTATCTCGGGTCGCTGGCAGCGCCCGCGGACAAGCGCGTCGAGCAGCGTTTCGCGAGCTGGTTCGATGCGACGGAACAGTATCCGCGGCAATTGCATGAAGTGGAGCGCGACGACTACCTGCAGATGAAGCGCCACGAGTATCAGCGCCAGCAGACCGCGCAGTGATATGACGCGCGGCGCGGGGCGCGAACAGGCAAGCGGCGCAGACGGGCCGCACACCGTCGCACGCCCGCACACGGGCTCACGAAAGCGGCGCGGCGCCGGGGGCCTTTTCCACCGCACCGGGTCGCCGCAGCATCTTGTCGACTTCGCCCGCATGCAGTTCTTCGGTGTGAATCATTTGCCGTGCGTATTCTTCAAGCGCGATCGAGCGGCCTTCGACCAGCGTCAGCAGTTCGCGGTAAAGCTCCAGTGCCACTTTCTCGGCCTCGAGCGACTCGCGCAAAATCGAGCCGATGTCGAACGTATGCGAATCGAGCAGCGGCCCGATCTCAAGCGATGGATACGCGCCGAGCGTCGTGATCCATTCGCCGGCCTGCTGCGCATGTAGCAACGATTCGTCGCCCTGCTCTCTCAGCCACGAGACGATTGGAATTCTGCCGAATCCAAACACGAGAAACGAATAGTGCGTGTAACGCACGACACCGGCGAGTTCCGATTCCAGAATCTGGTTCAGCACGCCGACAACGGCGTCCTTGTCGAGTTCGGACATGTTCCCTCCTATGCGCAGTGGCCCAACCGCAGAACGCGGACCGACGCCGATGATGGTGCGCCCGGCAGCCCGCGCGGATCAAGCGGGCGCCATTTCGCGGCGCAGCACTGCCAAAGCAGTCCACCCACCGGCGCAAACCTCATGCCGAGGTTCGCGGGACCGGTACGTGTGTGCCCCGGCACACATTCGCAACGCGAAAAAATGAAGGCAGAGGGGAATAAACGCCATCGTGCACCGTTCGCTAACGCGCGGCACACGCTAATACGCAGCACCGAGAATCGCTTCGAGGCAGCGAGTCATCTCGGCCGCATCGACCGGTTTGTGCAGAAAGGCGCGCGCGCCATTCGCACTGGCTTGACGTTGCGCGTCATCGGAAGGAAAGGCCGTAACGAAAATGATCGGCAGCAGGGTGCCGGTGGCGACCAGATACGCCTGCATCTCGAGACCCGTCATACCCGGCATCTGAATATCGCAGACGATGCATGCGGTATCGGCACGTTCGCGCGACTGTAGAAACGCTTCCGCCGAAGCAAACAGCAATACGCCCCACCCCAGCGATCGAATCAGGCTGGCAGTGGCGATGCGGACCGATTCGTCATCGTCGACGATCGAAACAATGGGTACGTTGGGCAAAGCTGCAGATCCTTCATGAGGATTGGCCAGGCGAGGTGCTTCATGCGCCTCGTCAATATAGCCAGATCAATCTATCCGTAACGCTGCGCAGCGTAAATCATATGTAAGTATGACGACCATGGCGCAACGGTTAAACAAGCCTTGCCACAAGCTTCTCGCGATCATGCTCCACGCATGCGCAACATGGCACGCCACCGCATCGCAGGTCACACGATGCAGACATAACGTTCCGTCACGCCGCTTGCGCAGCGGCGTAATTTGAACAGATCGCATTCTCATCGCGCAACAAGACTGTGCGGTTCGATTAAAAAAGCATCGGTGTCAAACATCGGTGCGCGCGCACACTTACACGCCAGGCCGCACCGCACATAACGATGCACCGACAACTATTACACGCACAGCGCGAAGCAATTTAAAAATTAACGCCGCGGAATAAATACATGCGCGGCCGAGTTAACGCATGCAGACGACCCAATTGCAGCGCCGGTTTCAAATCGGCCAGGAGCGGCAAGCTTTCAGGCAACGAGTCAATGCATTCGACGATCGGACGGTTGCTGCGGCAACACGCTACCGAGCGGTACACAATCTCGGCTTCATGAACGACCGGCACGCCGCCGACCTGTGGTCGCGGCATACGGCATCCGGCTTCGCTCGTGAACGGGATCGGCTCCCCGGGACCGTGCGGTGGTCCCCTTTACGCTGCCAGCCATACGGGCGGCGTTTTTTTTGCACGCGGGGATTCGAAGCCGCCCGAACATCAATTCGGTTCGGCGGCCGCAACGGCTTCGTCCGCTTCCGCGACGCGAGCGCTCTTTGCGCGACTCTTGCGCCAGCCGGCTGGCGGCATGCCGAATTCACGCTTGAACGCGCGATTGAAAGCCGCTTCAGAGTCATACCCGACTTGCTGCGCAATGGCGGCAAGCGTTTTGGTACCGGTCACCAGCTCCTGCGCCGCGATCATCAGCCGCCAGCTCGCGAGGTACTGCATGGGCGGCTGGCCCAGCAGTTCGGTAAAGCGCTGCGCCAATGCCGAGCGCGACAACCCCACCTTGCGCGCGAGTTCGTCGACGGTCCAGCAATGCGCGGGTTGTGCGTGCATCACCGCAAGCGCGCGACCGACAAAGCGATCGCGCACGGCCGCGAGCCAGCCCTTGCGATCGGGCGGCAACGAGTCGATACAGCGCCGCACTGCTTCGACAAACAGCAGTTCGGAAAGCCGTGCGAGCACCGTGGCGCTGCCGGCGCGCCACTGCGCCGCTTCGATCGCGGCGAACTTCAGCGACGACTCAAGCCACGCGGAATGGGGATCGTTGCGCATGTCGAGCTTGAACAGGCGCGGCAGCGCTGCGAGCACCGGATTGTCGAGCGTCTCGTCGCAAGCGAGAAAACCGCACAGCATGCGCGTGGCGTCGCCGCCTCCGCCGTAGTGGACTTTCATCACGTCGCCCGGCGACGCGCGCAACGGGCGATGCAACAGTTCGCTGCCTTGTACCGGCGGCAGATCGCGCGCACTGCCCATCACGTGCGGCTCGCCTTGCGGCACGACTAGCAATTCGCCAGCTTCGACCTGCAGCGCGGCGCCCGGATCGTCGGGCAGCCACGCCCAGCAGCGCCCCTCTGTGATCAGATGATAGGACACAACCCTTTCCGAATGCGGCAGCACGCCGGGCATGAAGTACTCCCGTAACGGCGTATCGGTTTGCCCATACAGACACCAGGGCGATGAAAATTCGCCGTTCAGATACACGGCACCGCTCAGGCGCACGAAGCGCAATACATCCGACACAGCATCCATGGTCCGCTTACCGTCTGTTCCGGCGTCTCGCACAAAAACTCTGGACGCCCGATCATTCATCAAAGAGGTCATCGCCAAGATACTACTCCCACGTACAGCTGCAACTGCATGCATCGGCTACAAAAAGATGCAAGCGGAAACGGTCATCCGTGTATTTGAAGTTGAACGATCAACACGTACGTTTTTTAGACGTTCCGGAGGGTTGATCGATTTCACGCGGCGCAGCACTCCGACGATCGGTCTAACCACTCTTCAGGAGCACTACCATGAATCACGGAAAACTCACAGCTGTCGCCATCGCGCTCGCCGCTGCCGCGGCCACTTCCGCGCTGACCCGCACGGCACTGGCCAGCGGTTACGGGCCCGCGCCGTTCTACCAGCCGGCGGACGGCGCGCCGGCGTCGCAGCGCGGCATGAGCGCGCAGGCACTCGCGGCCGACGATGCGCGTGTGCACCGCATGAATGAAACAGACACTACGAAGCAAAAGCGCGATTACGCTGAGACGCTGCAGAGCACGGACGACAAGCGATAGGCGCTGCAGCATCAGAGTTGGGCCGGCACGCAACCGCACGCCGGCCCATTTCGTTCATTGGACACAGAGGAAGACACCGCGACGCCAGGCTCCGCTAGCGCTTCTGGAACACGCGCAAGCCGAACAGCGGCAGGATCCCGTACACATGGTCGAACATATCGGTCTGCAGCGCTTCATACGCGTCCCAGCGCGTCTCGTCGACGAACAGGAATACCTCGACCGGCAGGCCATATTGCCCCGATTGCAATTGCCGCACGACGAGCGGCATGTCGCTGCGCACCGCCGGATGCCGGCGAAAATACTCGCCCAGATAGCGTCGGAACAATCCGAAGTTGGTCACGCGCACATTGCCAAGCAAGGCTTCGATCCCGACCTGCAGATCGGCACTCGACTTCAGCCGCGCGAGCAGCTCGTCGTCGCAGAAGCGGACTGTGTCGAAGTCCAGATTGATCGCATGCTTGACGCGCCGCCCGCCGGACGCAAACATGCCGCGCCAGTTGCGCACGCCGTTGGCAATCAGCCCATAGCTCGGCAGCATGACGACCGAATTGTCGAAGTTCCGCACCTTGATCGTGTTCAGCGAAATATCGATCACGACACCGTCGGCGGTAAAGCCCGGCACTTCGATCCAGTCGCCGATGCGCACCATGTCGTACACCGCAAGCTGAATGCTCGCGACGAATCCGAGCAGCGAATCGCGAAACACGATGATCAGCAAGGCGGTCATCGCGCTCACGCCGGTCAGGAAATACATCGGCGAGCGCTGCAGCAGCAGCGAGATGATCGCGATCAGCGCGATCAGATACAGCACGATCGCCGCGACCTCCAGAAAACTCTTGATCGGTTTTTCGTTGGCAAACGGATAGTGGCTGTAGTGATCTTCGATGCTGGTGAGAAACGCACGCGCCGCCCACGTCGCGGTCAACACCATGAAGCAGGCGGCCAGCACTTCCAGCGGCACGCCGAGCGCGGAAATCACCGGAAACGAAATACCCTTCACCAGCGGTGCGGACAGGTAAATGATGTACGCGGGCACGAGCGGCGCGAGCCGGTCGAACACCTTGTGGCGCACCGCTTCGCGCAGCCAGCTGCGGCGCTCGCCGCGCGCGAGCCAGCCGGCGATCTTCACCAGCACGAAGCGCGTGATGAAAAAGCAGATGGCACTGGCAACAAAGATCAGCAGGAACAGCGCGGCGACGAGTATCACCGCCACCGTCAGGCTCTCGGTGTGAACGTAGAACTGGTGACTGCCGTCCGCTGCTGTGGTGAACTGAAACATGCCATCGAACATAGAGTGTCTCCAGCTCGACCAACGTGCTTCTTCATCGATAGCTGCACGATTCGCGTGACGCGGGCCTCTGCTCTACGCGCGATGCAGCAGGTGTATCTCCATGCGCAGCGTCAACCGGTACCCATGCGGGTCTGGTCGACGAAGTGCTCGGTCGCGTCGTCGATCTTGCGGCCTTTGCGGCCAACCGGACCATGGATGTACAGCGTCTTGGCACTCAGGCGCGCGTCGCCGCCGGAGATGCCCGGCGGCGGACTCATCTCGTAGCGCACTTCGCGCGCATGATCGGCAAGCTGCAATTCCGGATTGAACACCGAGTTGAAGCGCCACAGCATGCGCACGAAATTGGTCTGGCCGCGCAGCAACAGCGAAATCGCCTCGCTGGCTGCGCCGCGCAGCGCAGCCCAACCGAGATGCTTGCGGTTGAGCACCTGCTGCGTCCTGACGAGCTCCGCATAGAACTCCGGCAGCGGCAAACGCGTCGGCAACACCGCGTGCTGAATGTCGTAGAGCCGATAGTCGAGGCTCGTCAGGCGACGCTGCTCGCGCATCCAGATTTCGGTGCCGGGATACGGCGTATTCACGCTGATATTGACGATCTCCGGGATCGCAAGGCACCACTGTCGCACGGCTTCGAAGCGCTCGTGGTCCCAGTCGGGGTCCGCGATCAGGTTGATCGCCACCGTCAGGCCCAGCGAGCGCGCGTAATCGAGTGCCTCGAAATTCTTGTCGAGATCGACGCGCTTGCGAAACGCCTCGAGACCGGCGGAATCGATCGCCTCCATGCCGATGAACATGTACTGCAGCCCGAGCTTGCGCCAGAACGCGAACACCTCCTTGTTGCGCAACAGCACGTCGGCGCGGGTCTCCAGGTAATACTTCTTGCGGATCTTGCGCCGTTCGATCGCGCGACCGATTTCCATGCCGTGGTCGGCATGCACGAATGCAACGTCGTCGACGATGAATACGCCCGGCTCGCGCAGCGAAGCGAGTTCGTCGGCAATCACCTCGGGGCTGCGCGAACGATAGGTGCGCCCGTAGAAGGTCCACGCGCTGCAGAACGTGCAGTCCCACGGACAGCCGCGCGCGAATTCGATCGACGCGCACGGGTCGAGCACGCCGATAAAGTACTTGCGCCGATGCCGCAGCAGATCGCGGGCGGGACGAATGTGATCGAGCGACTCGATGAAGCCGGGCGGCGGCCCTTCGCCGTCGCGCGTAATCGCGCCCGGTACGCGCAGCAGATCGCCGCGCGCCTGCGCCACGGCCAGCAGTTGCGTTACCGATGCCTCGCCTTCGCCTTTCAGCACACAGTCGATCGCGCCTTCTGCATGGCGCAGGATGTCTGCCGCGGTAAACGACACACTGTGCCCACCGACGAACACGAAGCAGTCGGGCCGCTTCGCCTTGATCGCCTTGGCGAGATCGATGATTTCCGGAATGTTGGCGAGATAGTTGCCCGAGAAACAAACGACATCCGGCTGCCAGTCGCGTATCCAGCGATCGAGATCGCGATGGGTCTCGACCTGCAGGTCGATCAGCCGCACCTCGTGGCCGGCTTCGCGTATCACGGCTGCGACGGTCTCGAGCCCGAGCGGTTCCAGACGCAGGAACACGCGGGTGTACATCAGGCCACTGGGATGTACCGCAAGTACTTTCATGAATTCTCCTGGCGGCCGGACACGGCACGCGAAGTTCGGCAACGGCGAGAGGCCGTTGTCTTTCACGGAAAAGTCTCCTGCGCACGTCGTTCGCTGCGGCCGATGGCCGCGGCGATGCAGAGCCCCCGGTTCCGCTCGACGTTAATAACGATTCTACTGTCGAAGCGGCTATTTGTGCCTGGAAGCAGGACGGGACGGCCGCCCCACGGCGCACAGCATGTGCTGCGCGCCGCGCATGGCCGCTTTGGCGGAGGGATCGGAGGGGCACGCGCCGAAAAGCCGACAGCGTTGGCAAGGATCGGGAAACAGCGGGAAAGCCGCGGGAAAACAGCAAGTAAACAGCCGAAACACCGCGCGCCTACCGATCGCCTGCGAATGCGTCGTGCCGGCGCGTGCTGGCGCTAGTCGAGGTCGTTCGTTTCGAGTTCGACGGATTGGCCGCCGTTGCGCTCGAGCACGCGCTGCGCGGCGGCTTCGATGCGCGGACGGTTCGCCTCGAAGGATTGAACCAGCTCGTGAGAAGAAGTACCGGTATTACCGAAATGATGATTCAACGCATCCATTGAGACACTGCACCAGACTTCCTTGCCGCTCACCTTCGCTTCGAATGCAACACGCGATGCCGCCACGACGTGACGCCGGCCGGTAAATTCGATCGTCATTTTGCTGTTCCTCCGGTGCTGAAAGCTATTGCATGGTCAGACGGTCGCGCAGCAAGGATCGCTCCAGCAAATCTGGCGGATCGCGAGCCGGCTTCGGCCAGGCGACATCGGACAGCCTATGCCGTTCGCTGAACTCGCACAATAGGCGTTCTATAATCGGACCCGACGTCCGCAATCGAAACCGCCGTATGCAGCATCAAGCAGCATCAAGCAGCAGCGAACCAGCACGGCAGGCAACAGGCGGGCAGCGCACGGGCCATCAACAGGCATCAGCCGGCATAGGATTGCAACGCATGTACATCGCCATGAACCGCTTCAAGGTCGCCCTCGGTTCCGAGGACGCATTCGAACAGGTGTGGAAAAGCCGCGACTCGCACTTGCAGCAAGTGCCGGGCTTCGTCGAATTCCACTTGCTCAAAGGCCCGCGCAAGGAAGATCACGTGCTCTATTCGAGCCATACGATCTGGGCTAGCCAACAGGCATTCGAAGACTGGACGAAGTCCGACGCGTTTCGCGCCGCGCATCGCGATGCGGGCAGCAACCGCCCGCTCTATCTGGGGCATCCGGAGTTCGAGGGCTTCGAAGTGATTCAGACCGTCAAGTAACGGCGCGCCGTGCAAGACGCCCGGCAGGCCTTCGGTCAGGCCTGCCAGTAGCGCTCGTCCGCATAGAGCGCGGCGTAGAAGTCGAGAAACGCGCGCACCTTCGAAGACACGGTTTTCTTCGGCGGGTACACCGCCCACACCGCTGGTTCCGCAGGCGCGGTGCGCGCTTCCCATTCGGGCAGCAGCTGCAGCAGCGTGCCCGCGCGCAGCGCGGCGCCCGCAGCCCATGCAGGCAGCAGTGCGATGCCGCAGCCGGCGCTCGCCAGTTCGAGCAGCGCATCGGTATCGTTCGCGCGAATGCGGCCGTGCAATTGCACGACCACTTCCTTTTGCCGCGCCGCGCGGCCCGCGCGCTTCACCAGCAGCCATTTGTCGTCGGTCACCAGCGCAACGCGCAGCGCCGTATGCGCCGCCAGTTCCGCCGGCGCGGCCGGGATGCCGTGCTGCTTCGTATAAGCGGGACTCGCGCAGACGATGCGTCGATGCCCGGCAAGCCGCCGCGCGACGAGTTGCGAATCGGCCAGCACGCCGATGCGTATCGCGAGGTCGATGCGCGCTTCGATGATGTTCAGCGGCTCATCGGTCAGCACGGCATCGACGTCGATATGCGGGTAGCGTTCGGTGAACGCACGCAGATGCGGAATCACATGGCGGCGGCCGAACGAACCCGGCATCGTCACGCGCAGCAACCCTTGCGGCGACGCGTTCAACGACGCGGCCCGCTGGCGCGCCTCGTCCAGATGCTGAACCGCGGTCTGCGCATGCGCGCGAAACACATGACCGCCTTCGGTCAGCACGAGACCGCGCGTCGAGCGGTTGAACAGTGCGATGCCGAGATCGGCTTCCAGTTCGCCGATATGGCGCGACACCGTCGAGGTCTTCACTTCCAGCTGCGCGGCCGCCTTGCTGAAGCTGCCCAGCTCCGCCGCATGAAGGAACGCGCGCACCGCAGCGAAATAGTCCATGGTGAGTGGCTTGAGTTGAATGGCGGGCAGCAAAGCAAACGGGACAGGAACGCCGCTGCCGTGCAGGCACGATGCGCCGACCACGTATTGGAACATAGCGTTGCGCAACGCGCATGGCTAGCCCTTTCCTGCAAAGCAGATTCGCGGTGCGGGCGATTCAGCCACGCGCCGTTGCGGCCTACAGTGACGTCGAAGGTTACGCAACACACGACATGGCCGCCGTGCCCGTGTGTTCCGCCATCTGCCTCGACCCACAGTTACCGGAGAGCATCATGCTGGATCAAACCGAAAGCACCACGCTTGCACTGAACGATGCGCTGAGCACCGACGCACAGTACTTCGAATACACGTCGTCGGCCAACCCGATCGGCGCGAAGCTGATTTCGCGCGTGCCGTACCGCAGCTTTGCCGCTTCGCTGTACGACAGCGGACCGACCCGCATCGTGCCGCTCGATCTGTCGGCGGAACTCGGCTGCCCGGGCCCGGCGACCGGCCCGGGCCTCGCTGCGCACTTCGTGCGGATCGTTGCGGGCGAAACCATCGCGGTGGCGCCGAATGCGACGTCGATGGTGTTCTATGCAATCGACGGTTCCGGTATCGCCGCGCAGGGCGACGTGCGCTTCCAGTTCGCCGGCGGCGACTTCTTCACGATGCCCGGCGGCGCCGAAGTGCAGCTCACGGCCGAGTCGACCACGCGCCTCTACTACGTCAATGATGCACCGCTGTTGACCTATCTCGGCGTCGCCCCGGCCGCCGCGCGCTTCACGCCGACGCTGTATCCGGCCGAGCGCGCCGCGCAGGAACTGCAGAAGGTGTCGGCGGCGCCCGGCGCGCGGCAACGCAATCGCGTCAGCATCCTGCTCGGCAATGCGCGCTTTCCGCAGACGCGCACCGTCACGCATTCGCTGTGGGCGATGTTCGGCGTGGTCGCGCCGGGCACGACGCAAAAGCCGCATCGCCACCAGTCGATCGCGCTCGACTTCATTTCCGCGTGCGAGCCGGGCTGCTACACGCTGGTCGGCACCGAACTGGATGCGCAAGGCAACATCGTCGATCCGCAGCGGGTGGACTGGGAACCCGGCATGGCCTTCGTCACGCCGCCTGGTTACTGGCATGCGCACTTCAACGAATCGGGCGCCAACGGTTATGTGATTCCGATTCAGGACGCCGGATTGCAGACCTATTTGCGGTCGCTGGATATTCGCTTCGCGCGCTGAGCGAGCGCGCCGCGGCCGCCACGGCCGCGGTGCCCGGCGGCGCGGTTTGTGCCCTTGGTGCCGTTGCAACCCTTGGTGCCGTTGGTGCCGTTCCGCAGCGTTTGGCGCCCTTCGTCGGCGCCTGTTTCAACCGCTGATTGCGCGCCGGAAAACCCCGCGGAAGTTATGTCGCGCAGACATTTTCCGGCCGCTCCACGCCCCCTTCCCGGCCCCCTGTTAATCCCGGCAGACCCAAGCCCCGCGGGCCTCCCCAGCCCATGACACGGCGTGACACAAGTTACCGGAAGACTTCACACGCGCGCACTCCTATAGTTCCCTCCGTCGCCACACAGAACGCAGCACGAAGTGGCTCCCAACCGCCAAGGACTCGCCGTGAACATCCGCTCATTTGCCGCTACCGCCGGTCAGATTTCGCCGGCTTCCTCCGCAGCCGCCGCTGGCAAGCGCGGCGTGCTGCGCCACCTCGTGATGGGCGCCGCCGCGGCGGCACTGACGCTCGGCAGCGCGTCCGCGTGGGCCGGCTGGGGGCACGGCGGCACCGCGTACACGGCACACGGCGCCTATACCGGCGGCCACTACACGTCGTGCGGCGGCAGCAGCTGCTCGCATGCGGGCGGCGTAGTCGGCCCGTGGGGCGGCGCCGCGACCAACAACGGCACGGTGACGCGCACCGGCACTGGCCAGTTCTCGAACTCGGGCACCGCGACCGGCCGCTACGGCAACCAGGTGCAGCACTCGGGCAATACCGACTGCGCCGGCGGCACCTGCTCGCACACCGGCTCGATGACCGGCCCGGACGGCAAGACCGCGTCGACGTCAGATTCGGTGACGCGCAGCGCACCCGGCCAATACTCGTCGTCGGGCACGATCACCGGCTCGAACGGCAACACGGTCAGCCATTCGGCCTCGACGAACTGTGCGGGCAACTCGTGCTACCGGTCGGGCAGCGCTACCGGCAACGACGGCGGCACCGTGTACCACTCGGGCAGCGCAACGCGGGTCGGGTCGAACACGGTCGTCACGACGGGTTCGGTGACCGGCGTGCACGGCACCACGGTGACGTCGAGCGGCTCGGTGACGGCGGTTAGCGCGACGGTGGCAGTCGCCCCGGCGCCGGTCGTGGTCGCGCCGCCGCCCGCGGTGGTGGTCGCGCCGGCCCCGGTCGTGGTCGCCCCGCCGCCCCCGCCTGCCGCCGTGGTCGTCGCCCCGGCACCGGCTGCAGTGGTCGTCACCCCGCCGCCGCCCGCACCGGCTGCCGTCGTGGTGCCGCCGCCGGCACCGAAGACCGTGTACGTCGCGCCGCCCCCGCCGAAGGCCGTGGTGTACGTCGCGCCGGCGCCCCGGATGGTCTATGTCGCGCCGCAGCCACGCCCCGCGGTGTGGGTACCGGGACACTGGGTGGGCCGCGTGTGGGTGCCGGCACACTGGGCATAAGCGGATATAAGCAGCACAGCAACGCAGGAGGAGCAGCAACAGGCGGGAGCCGGTCAAAAACCGGCTCCCGCTTTTTTTGCGTCTACCGTCGGCAAGGCTCGGCAGCGCGCCCCC
>DATLOW010000422.1:0-9474 GCA_035536055.1 Paraburkholderia sp.
GCGATAAAGCAGCGGCGTTGCTCTTCGAGCGTCTGCGCCGCGTCCTGACGGCGGAACCATGCGTCGGCTGCCGCGCGATAGTCGCCCACCTGCAGCGCGTAGCGCGTGATCTGCGTGTCCCATTGGTCACGCCCTTGCGGATCGTTTTCCGACAGGCGCGTATAGAGCTGCATCGCCAGTTGCGGCAGCCCCGCCGCTGCCGAACGCTGCGCCAGCCATTCGAGATCGTGCGGCGCCCACTGGTCGCGCGCTGCGGCATTGAGTCTGGTACGCAGGTCTTCGAGCGCGATCGCGCGCTGCGGGTCGTCCTCCAGCAGCGCGAAAGTGCGCTGCTCGGCCACCGACAGCCGCAGCATCGCCGCGGCGCGCCGCAGGTCGTCGGTATGCAGCGCATCCATGCGCGCTGCCACGTTTTCCGCGCCATCCGCGCGGCCGAGATAGACGTACTGCGCGCCGAGCAGCGTCAGGAATTCCGCATTGTCAGGCTGCACCCGCGACCAGGCTTCCAGATACGCGACGCTCAGATCGCTTGGCGCACCGACCGATGCGACCCGCTGGCGCAGGCCGCCGCGCGGCGACACCGCGTACATCGTCGCGAGCACCAGCGCGGCGAGCGTAAAGACAAGCCACGTAGAAACGATACGCGGGCGTTTATCGACCACAGGTGACCTCGACTGGCTGATAGTCCACTTGCAGGGCGGCGGCAGGCGCCGTATCGAAACGCAACATCGCACCGTCGCGGCGCGTCGCGACCGGACGGCCCGCGATGCTGACACTGCAGCTCTGCGCATTCGCGAGTTCGACGAACGGCTGGTAATAGCCGCCGAAATCGAAGCTCATGCCGTTCGCGGTGCGCTTGAAGCCGTGCACGAAACCGTTCGCCTGCGCGATATACGGCAGCCGGTTGCCGGCTGCCGCGCCGGCGGCTTGCGGCGTGTCGAAGGCAACCCGCGCCGCGCCGTCCGCGATGTGGATGTAGGTGCCGTCGGGGCCGGCCGCATAGCCGGTCACGCCGTGCGAGGCCTGCAGGTCCGGCGCGTTGCTGCCCGGCCAGTGCAGTTCGCGCACTTCGCCGTTGCCGCGCACGATCCAGTTGTCGGAAGCACCCTGTGCGCCCTGCGCAGCGGCCGGACGCACCGCGCGCGCCACGGCGAAACTGCGCCAGTCCTGCACCTTGCTCGTGTAGTCGGTGATCTGCACCGGTAGCACCGGCTGCTTCAGCACGGTCGAGAAGATCTGGTCGAGCGCGTGCAGCGATGCGACCTTGGTGCCGGTGTACATGTGGTAGTAGATGTCGATCGGCTTGAAGCGCAGTGGCTTGTCGGTCAGATCGAAGGTCTCCAGCACGCGCGTGAAGCCATAAAACGGCCCGAGCCAGTCGTTCGTGTAGACGTTTTCGTCCTGGTTGGGCGCGTAGATCTGATAGGCACCCGGCCCCTTGTCGACGCCGATCGGCGCGATATTGGTCCAGCTGTTCGCGCTCTTCGTGATGACCGTGTCGCCGCCGTTGATATTGGTCACGCCTGCCGCGTACACCTTGCGCACCACGATCGCCGGCGGCTCGCAGTTGCCCGGCCACTGCAGCACGACAGTCTTCTTGCCCGGCGGCGCAAGCCGCGAGTTGATGTAGTCGATCGAGCCGGTCACTTCACGGTCGATGTTGAACTTGTAGTTCGGGATGTTCAGCGAGAACGCCGTGTCGCCGCCGCCGCGGTCGATGCGCTCGCCGGTCTGCGCATCGACGTCCTCCCATTCGAACGGATGCGAGTATGTGTGCGTGCCGATCGCCACGTACGGCAGCGCGAACATCTTGCGCGCGATCTCTTCGAGGCGCGGCGAAATCTGCGGATACAGCCCCTTCGGGCCGACCTCGCCTTCGATCACCGACAAGGTCATCGGCACCTTGTAGCGCGAGAAGATCTGATCGTACAGCGCCTGGCCCGAATAGTCGGCGCCCGGAAATTCGGCGCGCGACGCGAAGCCGTCGCCGTCGACGTGCGTCATGAACAGGCGCCGGCCGTTTTCGGTCGTGACGCTCGGCGACGGCATCGGCGTCAGGCGCAGCGCGTCGGCGAGGAATTTGATCGGCTGGATCGCCCAGCGCTCCTGGCCGATGCCGTTCAGCGACACCACCGTGTACGGCGCCATCGCGTAGCCGCCCCACGGCGTGGTAGCGACCAGATCGACGGTCGATTCGCCGGACTTCACGCGCAGCAGCGACTGCCCTTTCGAGCCGACCCGCACGCCGGTCAGATCGCGCGGACCGAGCTTCGGCTCGACTTCGAAGCCGATGATCGGATCGCGCGATACCGTGCTGATCGCTTCGGTGAACGGACCGGAAACCGGCTGCAGATCGAGTGCCGGCCCTTCGTCTTCGGCCGCGTCGAAGCCGAACTGGCCGAGAAACACCATCGGAATGTGCGCCGCGATGCGCGCGTCGACCCAGCGGCGCCACGCCGCGCTGTCGCGCAGTTCGTCGCCGTCCAGCCATGCGACCACGCCGGCATAGCGGTCCGGCGTGATGTCGTCGGGCAGCGAGCCGTTCGCGTCGGCGAACTGCACGTCGTAGCCCAGGTAGTTGAGCGGCGTCTCGACGTCGCGCACACCCGGCGTTTCGTCGAGCGGCAGATCGGCCGCGCGGTCCTGCACGATCAGGATGCGGCGCGGCATCACCTCGATCGCGCCGATGCCGACCACGCTGCGCGCTGCGTTCGTCACGTACGGCGTAACGCCGGTCGCGACCACCTGTGCCGCGCGGGCGCGCGCGCAGGCGCGGTCGTCGGCCGGGCACAGTTCGATCGATACGACCGGCACGCGGGTGCGCTGCATGAACGCCTGCGCGGCGGCCACACGCGTGCTGCGCGCGTCGGCTGCGACGTCTTCTTCGCGTGTGCCGTCCGCCACGAGGCCACGTACCAGCGACGGACCGACCACCGCGTACAGCAGTGGTGCGTGCGGCTCGGCGGCCGCGAGCGCGTCGTTGCCGCCAACTACCAGCCGTGCATCGGGATGCGCGGCATGAATCGCGTCGAGCGCGGCGATGCCGGCGGGCGTATCGACCATAAAGCCGCGATAGCCGCGCTGCCATAACGGTTCGACCTGCTGGGCGACGAAGTCGGCGGGCGCAAGGCTTGCATCGGATGCACGGATTCGCGCGATCCACGTGGTGTGCGCGAGCGGGTTGGCGGCCGGATCGAAACCGCGCGACGGGTCCAGCACCACCGCATCGAATGCCTGCAGCAGCGCGACCGGCGGCTTCGAGCCGTCGAAGAAAGCGAGGTTGACCGAAGGCGTGCGAGGCGTGGTCGCGCTATGCGTCGTAACGGTTGTTTGGGCGTGCGAAAAGGTCCACGGTGCCGCACTGGCTGCCACCATGCCGAGGATCAGCGACCATCTCGCGGCAGCCGCACGGCGTACCGGTTGTGCAAGCAAAAAGCTCCGCACAATCGCGCCCAACGGTTCCCCAAACCGCTTGTGAATCCCCGTGTACATGATTTCTGTCCGCTCGTTCGTTATTGCTTATACCGGCCGTCAATTACATGCTTATCGACGGATTTTGCGTTTCGCTGAATCAGACTCCACCCCGCACCGGTTTATTTCTGCGCGTTACTCCCGCGCGTGTCGAACTGCACACCAGCAACGAACGGACTTCACGAAGCGCTATCCCTTGAATCGGCGCGCATTTTATCGCGTTCTGACGAAAAGAAAAGAGCTTTTTGGAAAATCAATCGGTAAAAAAGCCAACAATGCAATTTCTTCAATCGTTATTCGTCTTACCAGTCCGGCCGCGCAAACGTTAAACTGGATAAGCGCATAAAAGTTAATCCACAGCATCGTTGCGGCTTTTTGACAGCGGCAAATCCGAATAGCCGCCGTGCGAATTGGCGAAAATCATCGCGGCGAGTGGGCACAGCGATTGCTCAATGGGAACACGGCGGTTCCGGACCCAGACCAACGTGTCCGGCACCGCCGGTTTTTCAGTCACTCACGGTGGGAGGTCCCATGCTTCGATACGCAGCCATCTTCTTCGTTATCGCGATCATCGCCGCCGTGTTCGGCTTCGGCGGCATCGCGGCCGGCGCCACGGAAATTGCGAAGATCCTGTTCTTCATCTTTATCGTGATCTTCCTCGTCACGCTGCTGATGGGCGTCGTCAGACGCTAGCAAACGGGCACGCGCCGCTGATGCGGCGGCGCGTGCCGTCATTGCATAACCTGCAAGCTTTGAAGAAAAATCGCTGAGCGTTGCGGCGGGCAGCCGCCATGCAAGACGAGCGCGCCTGAGCCGCTGCCGATCACGCAGCGAATGGCCGCCCCATGTTGCGGCCAAGCCCGTACCGGGACGCGCCGCGCGGCGAACCCGCGCGATGGATAACTAGCGGACCAACATGATCAAACAGCCAGGCGCTCGCCCGGCGTTGAACCACCACGCCTAGCCGCGCGCCCGCGCTTCGAGCGCCTGCAGTGCCTCGTTCAGACGCGCAACGCGGCTGCGTTGCGCCGGCACCGATGCAACCGACACATCATCGACACGCTTGCGCCAGTACGAAAGCGGGATGCGATCGTCGCTCGACAGATGCGTGAGCACCTGTTCGAGATGCTGTAGATCGGTTTCCAGTTGCTGGTGATTCATGGCCTATCCCCGTGGCGCACGCATACTGCCGGTTCGTCTACCGCGCGGGCACCCGAAAGCTTTCTTATATCGGTGAAAGGGAATGGGCAGATGAATGTTGCACCGCCCCTCGGACCGACAATATGCCATCTGTGGAAAAGATCACGCAAGAGGCTCGCGTCGGATGCGAGAAATCCTCAGAACTTGTCTTTCAGCGCAAACACGTCAGACGTGTGACGTGTTGGGACTACGGCGTGCGCCTTGCGGGCCGCTTTCAGCGGGCGGCAGCTCCTGACTGATGAAGCCGAGAATCAGACGCACCATTTCGTCTTCGAAGGCTCGCGTGCCGAGGTACTCGGGGCGCTCGAGTGCGGTCGCGAGCAGCACGCCCGAGATCGCGCGAAACAGCACGAAGCGTGCTTCGGCCGCGGCGATGCGCGCGCCAAGCCCCGGGTTCTCGTGATGCAAGGTGGTCGAGATCAGTTCGAAGTAGCGTTGCATGCGTGCGCCGATGCGCGACTCGGGCGCGGCGCCGCTCCATTCGACACGCAGAATGCCGTAGAGCCGCGGCCGATCGCCGACGAAGGCGGTCACCGCGCGGATCATGCGGCGCGTGTTGATGCCGGTGCCGGCCGGCGCCGGCTCGGCGAGCGCCTGCTCCATCATCTGCGTGAGCTGCTCGAGTTCGCGCCGGGCCAACGCTTCGATCAAGCCTTCCTTGTTGGGGAAATACTGATAAAGCGCACCGATGCTGAAGCCGGCAAGATCGGCCACGCGCTGTGTGGTCAGCCCTGCTTTGCCATGGACTTCGAGCGTGCGCGCGGTGGCCTCGAGAATGCTGTCGAGTGCAAATGACGCGCGTGCCTGCTTGGGCCGGCGGCGCTCGGAGGTTGAATTGGGCAAAGGGACTCCGTGAGCGGGAACACGGTTATCTTAGTTGAGTTAGCAACTTGTTTCAGCACACCGCAGGTTGCGGTGACGCTGAGGTGGCGCTGCGGTGCCGCTGCAGGTGCGCGGATTGCGCGACGCGGCATAGGAATCCAGGCGGTCTACAATCGTTGCCGCTCATGCATTGCAAACGCACCGGGACACTCAGATGAACGACGATGAAAAAGCGATACGCGGACTGGTCGACAGCTGGCTTGCGGCCAGCCAGGCCGGCGATCTCGATACGCTGTCGAGCCTGATCGCGGAAGACGCGATCTTCATGGTGCCGGGGCAGCCGCCGTTCGGCAAGGCGGCCTTCATGGCCGCCTCGCAGGGCATCACGGCCGCGCGCTTCGAGGCGAAGAGCGAGATCCAGGAACTGCAGGTACAGGGCGACTGGGCGTTCATACGGAATCACCTCGACGTGTCGATGACACCGGCCGGTGCGACGCAGCCGGTCAAACGCAGCGGCTACACATTGACGATCCTGAGCAGGCAGACCGACGGTCGATGGGTGCTCGCGAGAGACGCGAATCTGATGCTGCCGCAATAGCGCCCGCGCGACGAACCGCGTCGCGCGCATGCGCTGCACGGCTTGCGAGGTTGCACGAACCTGAGTAATAATCAAATTCTGCTTCTCAGGGGGTTCCGTGGTTCTATCGCCTAAATTCGCCAGCCCTAAACTGGCTGCGAAAATTCTTGGCGCCCGTTCTGAACAACGTGTGGTCGACATCTTGAATACGGCTCAGGTCGTATTCGGCGAACACGGCTTCGATCGCGGCACCACCGCCGAGATCGCGCGCCGCCTGAATATCTCCGAGGCGACCATCTTCACGTACTTCGGCAGCAAACGCGAACTCTGCCAGGAACTGCTGCACACCTGGTACTCGATGATTACCACGCAAATGGAGCAGGATTTTCCGCGCGGCGGCGGTTTGCGCCGCAAGATCGAGTACGTGGTCACACGTCATCTGAATTACCTGCTGCAGGACAAAGGATTCTGCGCGCTGATCCTGAGCGAGGGCCGCGCGCTGCACGGCGAGTTCGCCGACGAACTGGCCGAACTGAAGCGCCGCTATCTGGCCAGTTTCATGGGCGCGCTGAGCGACGCACAGGCGGCCGGCGAACTGGAATCGCAGGTCCGTCTGTCGGTGGTGCGCGACATGCTGTTCGGCATGATGGAACACATCCTGTGGCGCAGTATCGAGAGCGATCACACCCCCGACGTCGAAACCGTGTCGGCCGAAATTACGCGGTTGATCATGAAAGCGATCGCGCCGGAAAACGACGAGTTGCGCCGCCTGCAGAAATTCCACGACGAAGTGACCGCCTCGTTGAAGCGGATCGACGACTGACACGGCCAGGTGCGGCGTGGGCAGCGCCCCGCTACCCGCACAGCGCGGGCTTCAGATGCAAGGACTCGGTCCGCGCTCCAGATAGGTATTGAGCGCAATGTAACTACGCGTGCCGGCGAACCCTTCGATCGAATGAATGCGCTCGAGCAGTTGTTCGAGACTTTGCGTATCGCGCGTGCGCACCTTAAGCAGCATCGCGCTGTCGCCGGTGACCGTGTGGATTTCTTCGATATCCGGCAGTTCTTCGAGCTGCACCAGTTGCCGGCCCACCATCCAGCTGGTTGTATCGACATGCACGAACGCGAGCAGCGGACGCCCGAGCTTGGCGGCGTCCATCGTCACCACGGTGGCCTTGACCACTCCGTCCTGGCGAAGCCGCTTCGCACGTTCATGCACCGCGGGCGCCGATAGATGAAGGCGTTTGCCGAGTTCGGCGTAGGTGAGGCGTGCGTCTTCCGATAACAGCGCCAATAGTTTGCGGTCAGTGGCGTCCAGTGTCGTTACCGCGCACGATTTTTTGCGATCCTTATCGGTCCCAGAATTCATCTAGCCTCACCCGAACAATCAGAGGCTGGTTGAGCTTTAGTCAAGTTAAAAATGCAAACATCTACATCTTTTTAATGAACTACGCTCAACGAGCCGAATTTACCAGCTGTGCGGGGTTGAGTATAGCTCAAGTGAAAAACGGCGGACATAATATGTCGACACTTTGAGTAACACTTTGGTGTAGTTGCAAGATGGCGCGCGCCACTCTCCGACCACGCTGCCGCGGCGCGCATGCCGCCGTGCAAGCGCACCCGAACCGCGCTTTTCAGCGCGCCTGCGGCCGGCCCTCCGCTTGCGCCGCGGCGGCCCGGCGCCGTGCTGCGTCGGCCTCGCGCGCCGCGCGCTCGCGCAACTCGCGGCGGATCACCTTGCCGGTCGCGGTCAACGGCAGCGCGTCGACGAAGTAGACCAGCCGCGGATACTCGTGCGCGGCGAGGCGTGTCCTGACATGTTCCTGCAGCTCGCGCAGCAGCGCGTCGGTCGGCGGGTAAGCTTCGTTCAACACCACGAAAGCCGTGACCGTCTCGGTGCGCTGCGGGTCCGGCGTGCCGACCACGGCCGCATTGCGCACTGCCGGGTGGCGCAGCAGGCAGTCTTCGATCGGACCGGGACCGATCCGGTACGAAGCGCTGGTGATCACGTCGTCGTCGCGGCCGACGAAACGGATAAATCCTTCGTCATCCGTAATACCCGTGTCGCCAGTGATCAGCCAGTCGCCGCGAAACTTGTCGCGCGTGGCGGCGTCGTTGCGCCAGTAGCCGATAAACATCACCGGGTCTGGCGCGCGCACCGCGATATTGCCTTGCACGCCGGCCGGCAGCAGCTGACCGGCGTCATCGACGATCGCCACGCGGTGGCCCGGCACCGCCTTGCCGATGGCGCCGGGGCGCGGCTCGAACAGCGTCGCGCACGAGGCCAGCACGACGTTGCATTCGGTTTGCCCATAAAACTCGTTGATGGTCACGCCAAACGCGCGCCGTCCCCACTCGAGCAGTTCGGCGCCGAGCGATTCGCCGCCGCTCGCCACCGCGCGCAGCGCGAGCGACCAGCGCTCCGGATGCTCGACGGCGCGCATGATCTTCAACGCGGTAGGCGGCAGGAACGCATGGGTGACTGCGTGACGCCGCATCAGGTCGAATGCGGCCGCGCCGTCGAATTTTTCGAAGCGGCGCGCCACCACCGCGACGCCGTGATGCCATGCGGGCAGCAACACGTCGAACAGGCCGCCGATCCATGCCCAGTCGGCGGGCGTCCAGATCAGCGTGGCGCGCTCCGGGAAAAACGCCTGCGGCATTTCCACGCCCGGCAGATGGCCGAGCAGCACACGGTGCGCGTGCAGCGCGCCCTTCGGTTTGCCGGTGGTGCCGGATGTATAGATGATCACGGCCGGGTCGTCGGCATGCGTCGCAACCGGCTCGAACGGTGCGGCGCTGCTTGCGCGCAGCGCGGGCCAGAAGGCGCGCGTGAGCGCAGACGCGCTGTGGGCTGCGGCGGCTGCGCTCGCCTCGCCGGCTGGCCTGCCGACCTCGGTCTGCGACCGGGCATCGACGTCGTACAGCGTGCGCAGTTCGGGCAGCGTCGCGACCAGCGGCGCGATTTTGCGCAAGCCCGCGCGATCGGTGACCAGCGCGACGGCGCCGCTGTCGGCGAGACGGTACTGCAGCGCGTCCGGACCGAACAGCGCAAACAGCGGCACGGCGATCGCGCCGCACTTGTACACCGCCAGATGGGCGAGCGCCGTTTCCACCGACTGCGACAGGAAAATGCTAACCCGGTCGACGCGCTGCACGCCGTCGCGCTGCAGCGCATCAGCGAAGCAGTCCGACCATTGCTTCAGTTCGTCGAACGTATAGCGGGTAGTACGCTGGTCCGCCGTTTCGCAGATCAGCGCAATGCGCCCGCTGCCGTCGGCCCATTTGTCGCACGCATCCACGCCGATGTTGTACTGCGCGGGAATGCGCCACGTGAAATGCTCGTTGACGGCCTCGTAGGTGCGCTCATGGCTAAGCATCGCGTTCTCCCGGTCGGGCTTCGG
>DATLOW010000423.1:0-6757 GCA_035536055.1 Paraburkholderia sp.
CCGGCCGCCCTGCGATTGCATCTCCAGCAGCGCCGCCAGCGCGCCGTCGGCATCGCGGCCGTCCGCGCGCATATCGGCGGTGGCCATCAGCCGCGCATCCTGCCAGTCGGTCGCATCGATCTGCGCGAGCCACTCGTCGCGGCGTGCGTACTCATGCATGCGATGCGCCGCATTCGCCGCGATCAGCCCGGCCGCGCCCTTGTTCTCCGGATGCGCGAGCGAATCGCGCGCCGCCTTTTCCGCACGCGAGAAACGACCTGCATACAGATTGCCGATCGCATCGCGCAACGACGCGTGCGCCTTCGCGACCCGCGAGCGCGCGCGATAGGCGGCCACCCGCTGCGGCATGCGCCAGATATTGCGGACGATGCGCGTGACCGCGTACAGCACGATAAACACGACGATGATCGCGACAATAAACAGGTTCAGCGAGATATCGACGCGATACGGCGGATACACCAGCAGCACCTGTCCGGCATCGAAGCGTCCGGTGATCGCGAGCACCACCGCGACCGCGAACAGGAAGGCAAGCCACAGAAGTCCTCGAAGCGCCATCGTCAGCTCCGGCTGCGGTATTGATGAACGGCTTGCAGGCTCGTGTCGAGATTCGGCAAGTCGACCGCGCCCGAGCCGTCATTCACGTCCTTCACGAGGTCGCGCACAGTCTGCGTGTTCTTCGACGACGCATCGAAGTAGCGCGCCAACGCCGCATCGGCCGCCTGCAGATCGGACTTCAGCGTGGTCTGGTTGCGCGCGAGCAGTGCGAGCCGCGCGGACAACAGCCGCAGCTTCAGGTTCTCGCGCAGGAAGTAGCCCTGATCCGGCGACACCAGCATCGCATCCGCATTGTCGATGCGGCGCACCTGCACGAGGCTCGTCAGTTGCTCGCCGATGCCGGACACGAAGTGCTGCCACCACACTTTCCAGCGCGGCTCGCCGGTGGCGGCGGCGACCTTGTCAGCATCGACCGGCGCGGAGGCGTGCGGCGTCGCATGCTTGATCGGCGCTTCGCCCGACAGCGGCAGGCTGTCGACCATTTCGATCGCATTGTCGAGCTTGATTGCAAGGCCGGTCAGATCGGTGGACGGCGCGGCTTTCAGCTTGTCGATGTCCTGCGCGATCGCCTTGCGCACTGCCACCACCTGCGGCCCGTCGGACGCCGCGAGGCGCGTATCGGCGCTTTGCAGCGCGAACAGCGCGAGCTGCGTATTACCCGTGAGTTGCAGCTGTTCGCTGGCGCTCGACAGCATCTGGCCGACTTCCGCCATGGTCCAGTCGTCGCGATTGCGCGCGAGATCCGCATATTGCTGCTGCAGCGCCTGCTGCGCGTTCTGCGCATCGGCCAGCTTGCCTTCCAGCTGCGACATCTGCTGATCGGTCTGGCGCACCGTCGCGAGCGCGGCTTCGGTCTTCACGCGCAACTCGGCGGTTTGCGCATCGTTGGCCTGCTGGCGCTGCGTCAGTTGCTGGTCGAGCTTGATCAGCTTGCGGTTCAGCGCGATGCCGCCCGCCACCGCCGCCAGCAGCACCAGCACGATCACGAGCCACAGCAGCCCGGTGCCCGGGCCGCGGTGCGGCTGCTGCGCCTCATACGGCGTGAACGGCTGGTTCGGCGGCAGCGCCTTGGCTGCGGCCGGCTGAGGGGGCGGATTGGTGGAAGCGGTCGATTCAGTCATGCGTGCTTGAGCCGGGTGATCGGAAACCGGTTGAACTTCGGAAGGCGCAACTGCGGACGGCAGCGATGACAACAGCGCGCGGGCCATACGCTCGTCGCCCGCGCCAGACACCGTAATGCTATCAAAACCCAATCCCCGCGCGGTTTCGGCGATGCGCGGATGCGGCGCGACGAACGGCGCGCGCTTCAGTTGCGCGATTTCGGCGCTGGTCAGATGGTCGCGCGCGAGTTCGGCCAGATTGCGTACGCCTTCGGAACTGGTGACGAGCCACACGTGCGGTGCGCCGGCCAGCAGCCCATGCACGCGCTCCCACGTGCTGACCGACGGTTCCGGCACGATGCGCCGGTACGCGGCCACCGCTTCGACTTCGGCGCCCGCTTCGCGCAGCCGGTCGGCGAGCCATTCGCGGCCGCCGTCGCCGCGCACGATCAGCACGCGCTTGCCCTCGAACGCGTTGGCGCCGAGTGCGTCTTCCAGCGCCGCATACAGGCCTTCGGAATCGAAGCGGGGGTTGTCGTCGTCGGCGGCTGCCTGCGGGCTGATCACCTTGTACGCGGGCGCTGCCACACCGTGCCGCGCCAGCGCCGCGACGCTGCCTGGCCCGACCACGGCGACCGGCAGCGCATGCGGCCAGATCGCGTCGAAGCGCGCGAACGCGCAGTCGACCGCATTCGGCGACACGAACACCACCAGCGCATAGTTCGCCAGACCGGCCAGCGCCGCGCGCAATGGCGCTTCGTCGCCGGTGGGCGCGATATCGATCAGCGGGAAATCGAGCGTGTCGACGCCACCCGCGGCGAGGCGCGCGGCAAGGTCGCCGGATTGGCCGGCGGGACGCGTCAGCACGACAGTCGGGCGGCGCGGAGGAACGTGAGCAGCGCCGTTGCCGGACGGCGCGTGGCGCGAGTTGCCTTGCGAGCCGGCCGCCATTACGCGTCAGTCGGGTTGTCGCCCGCGGACGACAGCTCGCGGACGATGTCGAGCGCGCCTTGCTGTTCGAGCTGGCCGGCCACCTCGCGGCCCAGTTCGAGCGCACGCTCGATGGTCTCGGCCGGCGACGAAGCGTGCGCGCTCAGCACGCGCTTGCCATCCGGCGTCGCGACGATGCCGCGCAGATGCAGCGCGCCGTCGTGCCACACCGCATAGGCGCCAAGCGGCACTTCGCAGCTGCCGCCGAGCGAGCGCGACACCATGCGCTCCGCTTCGACCGCCGCCGCCGTATGCTCGTGATGCAGCGGCGCAAGCCACGCCGCCAGTTCGGGCCGGCCCGCGCGAATCTCGATGCCCAGTGCGCCCTGCCCGGCCGCGGGCAGGCTGTCCGCGGGATCGATCAGGCAGCGGATGCGCTCGGCGAGCCCCAGCCGCTTCAGACCCGCGGCCGCCAGCATGATCGCCGCATAGTCGCCGCGGTCGAGCTTGGCCAGACGCGTATCGAGATTGCCACGCAACGGCTTCACTTCCAGATGCGGATAGCGCGCGCGCAGCAGCGCTTCGCGCCGCAGGCTCGAGGTGCCGACCACACTGCCGGGCGGCATCGCGCTCAACGTGTCGTAGTCGTTGGAGACGATCGCATCGCGCGCATCTTCGCGCTCGAGGATCGTGCTCAATTCGAAGCCCGGCGGCAGCTGCATCGGCACGTCTTTCAGCGAATGCACCGCGAGGTCGGCGCGGCCGTCGGCCAGCGCGTTTTCGAGCTCCTTGACGAACAACCCCTTGCCGCCGACTTTCGACAGCGTGCGATCGAGAATCTGATCGCCGCGCGTGGTCATGCCGAGGATTTTTACATCGCAGGACGGATATAATTTGTGCAGTGCACTGCGCACATGCTCGGCCTGCCACATCGCAAGGCGGCTTTCACGCGAGGCGATCACGAGCGTGCTGGGCGGGTTCGCTGAGAGCGTCTCGGGGTTCATTGCTGGTTCAGTCAAGGGTGACAACGGGATCGCGGTATCGACAAAAAACAATGTTAGCACGCGCGTCAAGGTGCACCGCCCGGTACCCTGCTGCGTTGCTAATAGCGATAACCGGGAGGAGACCCGGCAGAACACCGGGCAGGAAACGGCGCGCGCAGGCTGCGGTAACCCTCGGGCGCGGCGCGCGTTCCATGCGGCAAAGCCCTGCGGCCATGCACGGTCGTTCGCGCAGCGACGGACAGCCTGCGCGATGATGCGGTGCAGTGTGTCGCAATGCCGCTTCTCCTCCCCGTTTCCGCGTGGCCCGGCGCATCGCGCCGACGCGCGGCGTCGCGTTGCCGTTCGGGCACAACCGGAACGGCGCGCGTCGGCAGCAACCGTGGGTTCTGCGCGGCCCCCGCCCATGCAGTGCCCATTCGCAATACAGGCAGCAGTGCAGGCAGTCATTCACGCAGTCGCAGTCATCTTCTTTAGACCCTGGCTTTCCAAGGAAACCCATCGTGACGTCTTTCGGATCGGCGCGTACGTCGCGCCGCAACACTGCATCGCTCGAGTCCGGCCTCGCCGACGCTCCGGGCGCTTCCGCCACGCCAACGGCCGCCGTCAAGGCTACGAAAGACGGCAAGAACAGCAAGGCCAAAGCGATTGGCAAGCCGGTCAAGCGTGGTAAGGACGCCAAAGCCGCCCCGAAAGCCGGCAAAGCCGTGAAGGCCGCCAAAGCCGCGAACGCGGACAAGCAGGCCAAGCCGGTCAAGCAGGTGGCCGCCGCGCTCGAGCGTGGCGCGCCGGCAGCCGCGGGCGGGGCCGCGGGCCGCGGCAACGGCGCAGGCGCCGGCCGCGCGGCGGCGCCCCGCTCTACCGCCACAAGCGCACTCGACGCGGCGAGCGCAAGCGCAACCGTCGCGAAGGACGGCCGCAACCGCGAAGACAAAGACCAGCCGCTGTTCGAAGACATCCGTTATCTGGGCCGTCTGCTCGGCGACGTGGTGCGCGAGCAGGAAGGCGACGCGGTGTTCGACGTGGTCGAGACGATCCGTCAGACCGCCGTGCGCTTTCGCCGCGAAGACGACAGCGTCGCGTTGCAGGCGCTCGACAAGAAGCTGCGCGCGCTGAACCCCGCGCAGACGGTCAGCGTGGTGCGCGCGTTCAGCTACTTCTCGCATCTCGCGAATATCGCGGAAGACCGGCACCGCAACCGCCGCCACCGGATCCACGAACTGGCCGGCTCGTCGTCGCAGCCGGGCACGGTCGCGCACGCGCTGGAGCGCCTCGAGGAAGCCGGCGCCGCGGCCACGCCGGTGCTGCAGCAATTCTTCGACGATGCGCTGATCGTGCCGGTGCTGACCGCACACCCGACCGAAGTGCAGCGCAAGAGCATTCTCGATGCCCAGCACGACATCGCGCGCCTGCTGGCGGAGCGCGACCAGCCGCTGACGGTGCGCGAGCGCGCGCAGAACGATGCGCTGCTGCGCGCGCGCGTTACGTCGCTGTGGCAGACCCGCATGCTGCGCGAATCGCGTCTGACGGTGGCCGACGAGATCGAAAACGCGCTGTCGTACTACCGCGCGACGTTCCTCGAAGAAATTCCCGCGCTGTATGCCGACATCGAAGCAGCGCTCGCCGAGCATGGCGTCGACGCGCGGCTGCCGCCGTTCTTCCAGATGGGCAGCTGGATCGGCGGCGACCGCGACGGCAACCCGAACGTCACCGCGCCGACGCTCGAGCATGCGATCATCCGGCACGCGTCGGTGATCTTCGAGCACTATCTGGAGCAGATCCACAAGCTGGGCGCCGAACTGTCGGTATCGAACCTGCTGGCCGGCTGCAGCGACGCGCTGAAGGCGCTTGCCGACGCGTCGCCGGACCACTCGCCGCATCGCGTCGACGAACCGTACCGGCGCGCGCTGATCGGCGTCTATGCGCGGATGGCGGCCACCGCGCGCGAGCGGCTCGGCGAAGGCGTAATCGCAATCCGTCCCGCGTCGCGCGACGCGAAGCCGTACGCGGACGCCGACGAATTCGCCCGCGACCTGCACGTGCTGATCGACTCGCTGGACGAACACCACGGCGGGTCGCTGGCCGCGCCGCGGCTGTCGCCGCTGGTGCGCGCGACCGAGGTATTCGGCTTCCATCTGGCATCGATCGACCTGCGCCAGAGCTCCGACATCCACGAAGCAGTGATCACCGAACTGCTGCGCCACGCAGGCGTCACCGACGACTACGCGGCGCTGTCCGAGGCCGACAAGCTGCAGGTGCTGCTGGCCGAACTCGCGCAGCCGCGGCTGTTGCGCTCACCGTACGTCGACTACTCGGACCTCGTGCAAAGCGAACTCGGCGTGCTCGAAGCGGCGCGCGTGATCCGCGAGCAGTTCGGCGTGCGCGCGGTGCGCAACTACATCATTTCGCACACGGAGACGGTCAGCGATCTGGTCGAAGTGATGCTGCTGCAGAAGGAAACCGGCCTGCTGCAAGGGCTGCTGGGCGCCGCGCACTACCCGGCGCGCGCCGGCCTGATGGTGATTCCGCTGTTCGAGACGATCCCCGATCTGCGCAACGCGCCGCACATCATGCGCGACCTGCTGGCGCTGCCGGGCATCGAATCGGTGGTCGAGCATCAGGGCAACGAACAGGAAGTGATGCTCGGCTACTCGGACAGCAACAAGGACGGCGGCTTCCTGACGTCGAACTGGGAGCTGTACCGCGCGGAGCTCGCGCTGGTGTCGCTGTTCAACGATCGCGGCATCACGCTGCGGCTGTTCCATGGCCGCGGCGGCACGGTCGGGCGCGGCGGCGGCCCGACCTACCAGGCGATCCTGTCGCAGCCGCCGGGCACCGTCGACGGCCAGATCCGCCTGACCGAGCAAGGCGAAGTGATCGCCAGCAAGTTCGGCAATCCGCAGATCGGCCGGCGCAATCTGGAAACCGTGATCGCCGCGACGCTCGAAGCGTCGCTGCTGCCGCACGGCCACGCGCCCGCGCAGTTGCCCGCGCAACTGCCGGTGTTCGAAGAGACGATGCAAAGCCTGTCCGATACGGCGATGACGGCGTATCGCGCGCTGGTGTACGAAACGCCGGGCTTTACCGACTACTTCTTCTCGTCGACGCCGATTGCCGAGATCGCGCAGCTCAATATCGGCAGCCGGCCGGCCTCGCGCAAGCTGCAGGATC
>DATLOW010000424.1:0-22098 GCA_035536055.1 Paraburkholderia sp.
TGCGCGGCGTATCGGCTGACAGGAAACGCGTCGAGCCGTAACCGCGCAGGTACGGCACGATCACGCGATAGCCGGCCGCCGTCAGATGCGGCGTGACTTCGGCGAAGCTGTGGATGTCGTACGGCCAGCCGTGCAGCAGCACCACCACCGGACCGTTCCGCGGGCCGGCATCGACGTAGCCGATATTGAGTGCGCCCGCATCGATCTGCTTGACGCTGTCGAACGCCGGGTCGAGTTTCGCGGTTTTGACGTGGCGGGTGGCGCTCGACTGGGCGTGCGCCACGCCGCTCAATCCCATCTCCATCATGCCGATGCCGGCGAGCGCGCCGCCAAGCAGACGACGCCGCTGGGTGTTCACGGGACCAGGCATGCAACTTTCTCCTTGCGTTGATTAAAAGATCAGTGATCTTGAAGAGCTCACGCAACTGTTATTGACGACACAGTCCATAACGATCGATAGTGCCACATCGAGCCTGCCCGCGCGTTTGCTAATGAAGGATTTTTTTAAGGCTTGCACGAATTGCAGCAATGATTCGACCTGCACATCGATCGCACCGCGAATATTTGATCGATTCATCAACAATTGGGATTCGCACGCGACGTCGGCGAGCGCTCGCGACGAGCGCTGCATCCGCGATGACTGCGGGGCTGCGATGATTTGATATCTTTGGAGTCCGCCGCGCGTTCGCGCGGCACGCAGCTTTTCACCCAGGGACGTGCCATGCCGCTTCGCCTACCGCCGCTTTCGTCACTGCGCTTATTCGAAGCCGCCGCACGGCATCAGAGCTTCAAGCTCGCCGCGCAGGAACTGAACGTCACGCCGAGCGCGGTCAGTCACGGCATCGTCGGGCTGGAGCAGGCGCTCGGCGTCGAGCTGTTCGTGCGCGAGCCTCGCAAGCTGTCGCTGACGGCGGCAGGCGCGCTCTATCTGCCGTATATCGCCGACGCGTTCGAGCTGATCGCGATCGGCACGCAGCGTCTGCCCGACCGGCGCACGAACCGCACGATCGCGGTGAGCTGCGCGCCGACGCTCGCGTCGCGCTGGCTGGTGCCGCGCCTCGCGCAGTTTCGCGAGCGCTGGCCGAATGTCGGTGTGCGGCTCGATACGTCGCGCCGCCAGGTGGCGTTTCCGCTCGACGGCTTCGATTTCGCGCTGCGCCTGATGCGCGGCCCGCTGCCCGGCGCGACCTGCGAGCGGCTGTTCGGCGAGCGGCTCGTGCCGGTGTGCAGCCCGGCGTACCTCGAGCAGTTGCGCGACGCGCATGGGCAGGTCGAGCTGCAGCGTGCGACGCTGCTGCATGTCGATACCGCCAGCGCCGACTGGCAGGCATGGCTCGACGGCGCCGGCAACGGTGCGGCCCATGAGCCGCTCGATGCATCTGCAGGTCTGCGCTTCGATACCGTTGCGCTGGCGCTCGAGGCCGCGGCCAACGGTCTGGGCGTTGCGCTCGCGCGGCTGCCGCTGACCGCCGCTGATCTGGCCTCGCGCACGTTGGTCGAGGCAAGCAGCCAGGTGGTGCAGGCCGAGCCGGCGTATTGGCTGATCAGCGCGGCGAGTGCCGACGAGCGGCCCGATCTGCTCGCGTTCAGGCGCTGGCTGCTGGCGGAGGCGGAAGCTGTAGAACCAGTTGCGCGTGCAACGGATGGCCAGGCGGTAGTGCCGCCTGTTGTAGCGTCGTAGTGCCGTTGTGCCGTTGTGCTGGAGCACGGGAGCACCGATCGAACATCCCCGCCTGCAGCCATCGGCTACGCACTGGCGCCGCGACCCGCGCAGCACCGCTTTTCCATCGCCCCGTACGAGTGAAAATTTTTCACTCGTCGTCAAAATCTTTTCCTTTGTCCGCGCCGCGCTGCGCTGCCACCATGGTCAACCAGGAGGACACTCAATCATGTCGACGGCCCAGCAGCACCGCGCGCCCGCAGCAAACCACATCGCCCGCAACCAGACACTGCTCGTCATCGTCGCGGCCGGGCTGATCATGAGCGCCGCGATGGGCGTACGGCAAACCTTCGGGCTCTTTATCGGCCCGTTCTCGTTCGACCGCGGCATGCCCGTGACGCTGATTGCATTCGCGATTGCGCTGCACAACCTCGTGTGGGGCTTGGCGCAACCGTTCGCTGGCGCCGCCGCCGACCGGCACGGCGCAGCGCCGGTGGTCGCGTTCGGCGCCGCCACGTTCGCCGCGGGCCTGGCGCTCGCGGCCAGCGCGTCGTCGGGCTGGGCGTTGGTGCTGGGACTCGGCGTGCTGGTCGGCATCGGTATTAGCTGCACCAGCTTCGGTGTGGTGCTGAGTGCCGTGGGCCGTGTTGCGTCGGCCGAGCAGCGTAGCCTTGCGATGGGTATCGCCAGCGCCGGTGGCTCGCTCGGCCAGGTGCTGATGGTGCCGCTCACGCAAGCGGTGCGCGAACACGGCGGCGCAGGCACTTCGTTGATCGTGCTGGCGTTCGTGATGCTCGCCGCTGCACCGCTCGGCATCGTGCTGGACCGGCGCGGCAACGCGGGTGCGGGTGCAGACAAAGGCGCCGCGCGCAATGCACCCGATAGCACCGCGGCATCTGCTTCGTCGGCGACATCGCCAGCCAGGCTGCCGGCACCTGCGTCTTCGGTATCGACATCTGCTGCAACAACATCGTCGGCATCAGCATCTTCCGCACACGCACACGCACCCGCATCCCCATCCGCCCTCTCGCCATCGCTGCGCGAAGCACTCGCGCAAGCCGCACGCCATCGCGGCTATCGTCTGCTGACCATCGGCTTTTTCACCTGCGGCTTCCAGCTGGCGTTCATCGCCACGCATCTGCCCGGCTATCTGTTTCTGTGCCATATGCCGGTCGGTCTCGGCGCAACTGCGCTCGCGCTGATCGGTCTGTTCAATATGGCGGGCAGTTGGGCATGCGGCTGGCTCGGCGGGCGCTTTCGTCAGCAGTACGTGCTCGGTTGGCTGTATCTGATTCGCGGCGCGGCGATCGCCGCGTTCTTCGTGCTGCCGAAATCGACGCTGTCGGTCGTGCTGTTCGCCGCGGTAATGGGCCTCACGTGGCTCGGCACCGTACCGCTGACGAGCGGGCTGGTCGCGAAGGTGTTCGGCACACGGCATCTCGGCACGCTGTTCGGCGTCTGTTTTCTGAGCCACCAGCTCGGCTCGTTCCTCGGCGCATGGCTCGGCGGCTTCGTATTCGACGTGACCGGCTCCTATTCGCTGGTCTGGGGCGCGACCGCTGCCGCCGGACTTGCCGCCGCACTGCTGCACTTCCCGATCGACGACACGGTCGCAACCGACGGCACGCGCATCGCATCCGCAGCGGCGCGCGCGTGACGAACCCGCGCAGCGCGTCGCGATAAATACTGCAACACGCGGCGCCATTGCGGCGCCAGGCAGCCCGGCATATCGGCAATGCCGCTACATCCGCGCGGCGCGCGGCACCCGCCGCGCCGCGCCCTCGCCGCAGCGCTCACACCGCCGGCCTGACGTTCTGGTTCAACGAGAAAAAATTGTGCGGATCGTATTTCGCCTTCACCGCGGCAAGCCGCGCGTAGTTGTCGCCGAACGCGGCCTGCGTGCGGTCGAGCACCTCCTCGCTGCTGAAGTTCAGCAGATAGTCGCCGTTCGAATAAGGCTGCATCGCATCGAACGCGGCGCGCGCCCAGCCGATATGCTGGTCGTTTTCCGCGGGATCGGCCCACTGCGCCGTCAAGCCCACGTTGTATAGCCCGCTGCGCTGCGCAAATGCGGTATCCGCATGCCCGACGCGCGATGCCGCGCCGCCGTAGTACTCGACCAGCAGTGCCGATAGCGGCGATTTCATCCGTTGCGCCTGGTCGACCAGCGTATCGATCGCTTCATCGGAAAGCGCCTTCAGGAAGCACGATTTCCAGTAGTTCTGCATGTCATCCGGAAACGAATTGCCGGCCAGCGCCTGCATCGCGAGAAACGGCATCGGTTCGATCGCATCGAGCAGCGGCGTGCCGAACTTGCGCAGCGGCTCGATCGCGCGCTCGCCCTGCGCGAGATCGCCGCACCAGCACGCGAGCAGCGCGGTAGCGGGCATCCCGTCGGGCGTCGTGATCATGCCCGCATACGCAGTCAGTTCTTCGGGCGCGTGCGGGATGAAATCGCGGTACATGCGCAACACTGCAGCCGCTTCGCTGCGCGGCCACAGCAGCATGCCGCCGAGCACCGTCTTGACCGGCTGCGCGCGGAACGTGAACGCGGTGACGATGCCGAAGTTGCCGCCACCGCCGCGCAGCGCCCAGAACAGATCGGGGTTGGTCGCGGCGTCGGCGGTGACCAGTTCGCCTTCGGCGGTCACAACCTCGCAGGCCAGCAGATTGTCGATCGTCATGCCGTACTTGCGCACCAGCCAGCCCACTCCGCCGCCCAGCGTCAAGCCGGCAATGCCGGTCTTCGGCACCACGCCGGCCGGCACCGCAAGCCCGTACGGATGCGTGGCGCGATCGACGTCGTCGAGCAATGCGCCGCCCTGCACGTGCACTGTGCGCGCATTCGCGTCGACGCTCACCTGATTCATCGCCGCCAGATCGATCACGATGCCGTCGTCGCACAGCGCGCGGCCGGCGACGTTATGGCCGCCGCCGCGCACCGACGCGAGCACGTTATGCGCGCGCGCGAATTTCACCGCGCGCATCACGTCCGCGCTGCCGGCGCAGCGCGCGATCATGCCGGGATGGCGGTCGATGCTCGCATTCCAGATGCGGCGCGCGGCATCGTAGCCCGCGTCGCCGGACATCAGCAACTGGCCTTCGAACTCGCCGCGGAAAGTGTCGATCAGTGCGGTGCCGACCGGCTGACCGTCGCGATGCTTCAGTGTGGCAGAGTGCATGGTTGCGTTCCTCGAAAGGGGTTGTGCGAAGGGGACCCGGGGGAAGGCGCGACGACACGGCAGCACTGAGCTGGCTGCCGGCGCCACCGCGATAGAACAAGAACACCCTGAAGGAAAGCATTATTCCGTTCGCGCAGTGCGTCCGGCAGATGAATTGCGTACGGCGTTTCCGGCAGGTTCTTTCAGATCCAGCCGTGCCCGGCGAAGCGCTGCAAGCAACCAGAATGCGGCCGATCCGATGCCGAAGGCGTGCGGCGATACGTAATGCAAGCTTTCCTAAGCACCAGGCACCGGCGGCAACCACACCGATCTTCCACGACCGGATTGTTGCTGCGCATAGGCATCGCCTATCATCGTGCAAGCCGGCATGCGGTCCGGCCGCCAGCGCGATGAATGTGCCGGAAACCGGCTTGCCGTACGGCTCGCTGTCGCTTGCGCAATTCGAAACCGAACGTCTGCTCGAAGGCGCGCTCGCGCAGCACGGCGGGCACGTCGAATACGGCACCGCGCTCGAAGGCTTCAGCGCACAGGCCGATCATAAGGCCACGTAACTGCATGACGCGCATTCGATCCCACACCCCCGGCGACCCGCGGCCGTCAACCCAGGAATAATCGCCCGGGCGCGCGTGTTCTCTGTTGCGTCCCATGCTCAGATGGTGGACGACACAACCACTGCCGCATCGCGATGGTTCCATCGCACGCCGCGCATCACACAACGCAAGTCAAGGACCCGCCATGCTCGCCGACGCTACACCGCCCCGTGCCCACTGGTTACCCGATACGTCGCGGCCGGTGCTCGAGCGCTCCGTCGGCGATGCGCTGCGCGCCGCGGCGCGCACCTACGCCGGCCGCATCGCGCTGGTCGAAGGCATCGCCGCGCGCCACGCGCGCCGCTCGTGGACCTACGCCGACCTGCTGAATGCCGCCGAACGCCTGGCACACGGCCTGTTGCGGCGGCTGCGGCCCGGCGAACACGTCGCAGTATGGGGCAACAACAGCCCCGAATGGCTGCTGCTCGAACTCGGCGCTGCGCTCGCCGGACTGGTGCTGGTCACGGTGAATCCGGCATTTCAGGCAGCCGAGCTCGCGTACGTGCTCAAACAGTCGAAGGCGGTGGCCTGCTTCGCGCCGCGCCGCTATCGCGAGCGCGACATGCTTGCGGTGCTCGACGCCCTGCGCGGCGAGTTGCCGCAACTGCGCGACATCGTGCCGCTCGACGAACTGCCGTTCGCCGCCGACGAAGAAAACGTACCGGCGCGGCTGCCCGCCGTCGCGCCCGATGCGATCGCGCAGATCCAGTACACATCGGGCACCACCGGCTTTCCGAAGGGCGCGATGCTGCCGCACCGCGGGCTCGTCAACAATGCGCGCTTCACTGCCGACGCGAACGGCGCGCGCGAAGGCGACGTGTGGATCAATCCGCTGCCGCTGTTTCACACCGCCGGTTGCGGGCTCGTGACGCTCGGCGCGCTGCAGACCGGCGGCACGCACGTGCTGCTGCCCGGCTTCGACGCGGCGCTGATGCTCGACCTGATCGAAGCCGAGCGCGGCACGCTGACGCTGACGGTGCCGACCATGGCGGTCGCGCTGCTCGAACAGCCGGGGCTCACGGTGCGCGACCTGTCCGCATGGCGCATCGCCGGGCTCGGCGGCGCGCCGGTGCCGGAAGAGCTGGCGCGGCGTATCGAAGCACGCACGCCCGCGCGCGTGACGATCGGCTTCGGCCTGACCGAGCACTGCCCGTACATCACGCATACGCGTGCCGACGAGCCGTTCGAACTGCGCGCGCTGAGCGCCGGCCGGCCGCTGCCGAACACCGAAGTGAAAATCGTCGACCCGCAAGGCGGCGCAACCCTGCCGCTCGATACGGTCGGCGAAATCTGCGCGCGCAGCTATGCGGCGACGCAAGGCTATTTCGACAACCCGCTGGCGACCGCGCACACACTCGACGCGCAAGGCTGGCTGCATACCGGCGACCTCGGCAGTCTCGATGCGCGCGGCTATCTGCACGTGCGCGGCCGGCTCAAGGACATGATCATTCGCGGCGGCGAGAACATCTATCCGCGCGAGATCGAGGACGTGCTGATCGCGCATTCCGACGTTGCCGACGCCGCGGTGATCGGCGTGCCCGACGTGCACTGGGGCGAAGTGGTGGTCGCCTATATCCGTCCGGCGGCAGGCGCGCGGCCTCTCGAAGCGGCGCTGTTCGCGCATTGCCGCGCGCATCTGGCGCCGTACAAGACGCCGCGTCACTGGCGCTTCGTCGAACGCTTTCCGCAAACGCCGTCGGGCAAGATCCAGAAGTATGTGTTGCGCGAGCAGTTCGCGAGCGAAGGCAAAGGCACAGGAGAAAGCGCCAGCGCGGCCGAAGACGCGGACGGCGGCGCGACGCGCAAGGCCTGAGGCCGCGCGCGTCATACGCGGCGATCGCACCGACAACGCGCCGCTGTGGCACAGCCCGAGCGTCGCGGCCCGGGCAGCGCGCCCTCGGTCACAACGCGTCGGGCCGCCTCGCGCCGCCTCGCAGCGCCCCGCGCTAGCCGTTGATCGCCCGCGCCGGCGCCGGTCCGACCGAAGCGCGCATCGTCACCGACACCGGAAACTCCCGCTCGATGTCCCACGACGTACGGTAGCAGTGGTTGATCAGCCAGCGCACCGCATTGCGGGTCAGCTCGGCCGTCGGAATATGCACGGACGTCAGCGCGGGCGCCGCATAGGCCGACGCGTAGTCGTCGTCGTAGCCGATCACCGACACGTCGCGCGGCACCGAAATGCCGAGTTGCTGGAAGCGCGCGAGCACGCTGATCGCCATCGTGTCGTTCGCGCAGAAGATGCCTGTGAAAGGCCGCTTCATGTCGAGCAAGGTTTGCGCGGCCTCGTAGCCGCCTTCGGGCGAAAAGTCCGATTCGACCAGCGTCACGTTTTCGCGGCCGATGCCGTGGCGCGCCAGTTCGTCGAAAAAACCGTCCAGACGCGCGACGTTGTCCGATGCGCTGAACGGCCCGGAAATCACCGCGATCTGCCGGTGGCCGTGCGCGAGCAGCGTGGCCGCGGCCAGCTCGCCGCCGCGCCGGTGGTCGGCGCAGAACGACGCCTCGGGCAGCGCGTCGAACGCGCGGTTCAGAAACACGATGCGCGGATGCAGCTGATGCAGCACGTGCAGGTCTTCGTCGTACAGGTCGTGGCTGATCACCACCACGCCGTCGCAGTCGCGGCCGATCAGAAAGCGCACCGCTTCCATCGCCTGCTCGCGCGGCGACGACGCGCTGGGCGGCAATCCACCGAACGACGATCCGCTGGGCGGCAATCCGCTGGGCGGCAACCCGCTGGGCGGCAACCCGCTGGGTGGCACGCCGCCGGGCGGAAACCCGTCGCAGCCGGTGGCCACCACCACATGGCGATGCACCGCGCGCAGCTGTGTATCGGTTTCTTTCAGGATGGTGCCGTAGTACGAGCCGAAGAAGGTCGGCACGAACAGCCCGATGATGCCAAGCGACTGTGTGGCCATCGCGCGGCCGATCGACGACGGCCGGAAGTTCAGCTCCGCGATGGCCGCCTGCACGCGCGCGGCCGCCTCGGCCGACACCGGCCCTTTACCGGACAGCGCGCGCGAAGCTGTCGAAAGGCCTACACCCGCCCGTTCCGCGACGTCTTTCAGGGTTGCCACTGTGCCGCCCTCCCGTGCCTTCGTGAGCGTGCCGGTCAGAGGCGCGTGCCGCTTGCCTCGCCGAACAGCGAAATGTGCGCATCGTCGATCGCGAAACCGACCGTGTCGCCGACCGCGACCGGCGTTTTATGCTGATCGATCGATGCGATCTGCGCGTCATGATAATCGAGCCAGATAACACGGTGGTTGCCCATCGGCTCGACCAGCGTCACACGGGCTTGCTGCGCCCCATCGCTGTGGGGCCGCAGATGCACGTCTTCGGGCCGAACGCCGAGCATGCACGGCTCGCCCGCGGCCGGCGCGGCGCGAAACGGGTAGCGCGACACGTCGAGCTCGACATGCGGCGCCTGAAAGCGCAGCACGTCGCCTTGCCGCACCAGCGCGCCGCGTAGCAGGTTCATCGCCGGCGAGCCGAGAAAAGTCGCGACGAACAGGTTTTCCGGTCGCGCGTAGACCTCCGCCGGGGTGCCGAACTGCTGGATCACGCCGCTTTTCATCACCGCCATGCGGGTGGCGAGCGTCATTGCTTCAACCTGGTCGTGCGTCACGTAGATCATCGTCGCGCCGAGGCGCTGGTGCAGCTGCTTCAGCTCGCGGCGCAGTTCGGTGCGCAGCTTGGCGTCGAGATTGGACAGCGGCTCGTCGAACAGGAACACGTCCGCCTCGCGCACGATCGCGCGGCCGATCGCCACGCGCTGCCGCTGGCCGCCCGACAGCTGCGCAGGCTTGCGCTTGAGCAGCGGCCCCAGTTGCAGCATGTCCGACGCGCGTGCGACGCGCCGCTCGATCTCCGCCTTCGGCGTACCGTTGATGCGCAGCGCGAACGACAGGTTGCGCTCGACGCTCATCGTCGGGTACAGCGCGTACGACTGGAATACCAGCGCCACGCCGCGGTCTTTCGGATCGGCCCAGGTCATGTCCGCGCCGCCGATTTCGATGCTGCCGCCGGCCACGTCGATCAGGCCGGCAATGCTGTGCAGCAGCGTCGACTTGCCGCAGCCCGACGGCCCGAGCAGCACGACGAATTCGCCGCCGCGCACGTCGAGATCGAGCGCGTCGATCACGGTGTTCGAGCCGAGTTCGATTTTCAGGTCGCGCACCGCGACGTTTGCGAGATTGGGTACGGTTGCCAAAATAGCTCCTGCGCTGCGTCGTTGCGTTGCGGTTTCGGTTGCGTTGCGGTTGCGTTCTTTACGTTGCGGTTGCGTTTGCGTGATGTCGTTGCGTTGCGTGGTTGCGGCGGGTTGCGCGCCGGTCCGCGCCTCGGTGTGCACCGGCTGCGCCGTCCAGTCAGCCCTTCACGGCCCCCGACGCAATGCCGCGCACGAACCAGCGGCCCGACACGAAGTACACCGCGAGCGGCACCAGCGAAGTCAGAATCGTCGCCGCCATATTCACGTTGTACAGACGCTCGCCGGTGGTGGTGTTGATGATGTTGTTCAGCTGCACCGTCATCGGCAGGTTCTGCGTGCCGGCGAATACGAGCCCGAGCAGATAGTCGTTCCAGATGTTGGTGACCTGCATGATCGTCGCGACCATGATGATCGGCAGCGACATCGGCAGCATCAGCTGCACGAAGATGCGCCAGAAGCCGCCGCCGTCGATGCGCGCCGCCTTGAACAGCTCGAGCGGAATGCCCGCGTAGTAGTTGCGGAACAGCAGCGTCATCACCGGCATGCCGAAGATCGTGTGGATCGCGACGATGCCCGGCAGCGAGCTGAACAGATGCACGCTCGCCAGCACGCGCACCATCGGATAGATCATCACCTGATATGGGATGAACGCGCCGAGCAGCAGCACGCCGAACAGCAGGCCGGCGCCGCGCGGCCGCCAGAACGACAGCGCGTAGCCGTTCACCGCGCCCACCGCGATCGACAGCACGGTGCTCGGCACCACGATGCGCACCGAATTCCAGAAGCCGACGCGAATGCCGTTGCAGTCGAGCCCGGTGCAGGCCGCCTGCCATGCGTCGAGCCACGGCTGCAGCGTGGCCTGCGTCGGCAATGCGAGCAGATTGCCAAGCCGGATCTCGGCCATCGGCTTGACCGACGTGACCAGCATCACGTACAGCGGCAGCAGGAAAAACAGCGCCGCGATCAGCAGAAAGCCGTAGACGCCGGCCCGCGCCGGCGACCAGCGCGCGCGCCGGCGCGGTGCGCCGTGACGCCGCGGCGGCGTGCGTACCGGTGGCTCAGAAGACGAAGCGCCGAGCGTGCTCATCAGACGTCCTTTCGCACAGCCTGGCGGCTGCGCGCGTAGAAAAACGGCGCGAGGATCGCCAGCACGGTGGCCAGCATCACGACCGAAGCGGCCGACGCCAGACCGATATTCGCGCGGCCGAACAGATAGTCCATGATGAATTTCGCCGGCACCTCGCTGGCGGTGCCGGGGCCGCCTTGCGTCATCGCGACCACCGCGTCGTAAAGCTTCACGACCATCACGAACAGCAGCACGAACGCAGTGGAAATCGACGGCCCGAGCATCGGAATCACGATGCTCACGTAGACCCGCCAGCGCGGAATGCCGTCGAGGCGCGCGGCTTTCCACAGTTCGTCGTCGATGCCGCGCAGGCCCGCGAGCAGCAGCGACATCACGAGACCCGAGGCCTGCCAGACGGTGGCGATCACCAGCGTATAGACCACCCAGTCCTGATCGACGATCCAGTCGAAGCGCGCATGCGTGAAACCGAGCTTGTGCAGCAACGCCTGCGCGCCGAGCTGCGGATTGAGTATCCACTGCCACACGAGGCCGGTCGCGACGAACGACATCGCATACGGATACAGGAACACCGTGCGCAGCACGCCCTCGCCCGCCACCCGCTGATCGATAAAGATCGCGAGCAGCATGCCGATCACCAGACAGGCGACGATAAAGCACGCGCCATACACGGCGATATGCTGTAGCGACACCAGCCAGCGGTCGTTGTGAAACAGCCGCACGTATTGCGTGAACCCGGCGAAGTCGGTCGAAGGAAAGGTGCGTGAGTTGCTGAGCGACACGCGCGCGGTCCATAGCATCGTGCCCAGATACGCGAACACGACGGTGAGCAGCATCGGCAACAGCGCAACCCACGCGGCCAGTTGCCAGCGCATGCGCCGCGGCCGGCCGCGCGCCGTGGCCGCCGCGGGCCGGGTGCGCGCCGCGAGCTCCGGCAACGCCTGCTTGAGCGCCCCCATCGCGCGCTTAGCCCTTCAGCGCGCTGGCGAAAGCCTTTTGCGCGTCGTCGACCGACTGGGTCTTGTTCCAGAAATTGGTGATCACGTCGGTCAGTGCGCCTTGCACGTCCGGCGGAATCAGCATCTCCGGGTTCGGCAGCTGACGCGCTTTGTCCTTCATGATCGCAATGCCCTCTTTCGCACAGATATCGAGCGGGCCCGTATCGACGTCCGGGCGGATCGGAATCGAACCTTTCTTTGCGCTGAACGCGACCTGCGCGGCCGGCGACGTCATTACCGTGGCGAGCAGGTCCTGTGCCTTGATTGCGTTGGCGTTGTCGGTCTTCGGGAACACGAAGACGTCGCCCGCAACCATATACGGCGAGTGCGGCCCGAAGCCCGGGAAGCAGCCGAAGTCCTTGCCCGGCGCCTGATTGGCCGCCGAGAACTCGCCCTTGGCCCAGTCCCCCATGATCTGCACACCTGCCTTGCCGGTGATCACCAGCGCGGTGGCGTCGTTCCAGTTGCGGCCCGGCGACGCGCTATCGACATAATCGTGCAGCTTCTTGAACGACGCGAGCACTTTCTTGAACGCCGCGGAGTTCACCGCGTTCGCGTCGCGCTCGCGATACACCTTCAGATACAGATCGGTGCCGCCGACGTCCGCCAGCAGCGCGTCGAAGGTGATCTTCTCCTGCCACGGCTGGCCGCCCAGCGCGAGCGGAATCACGCCGGCTTTCTTCAGCTTGTCGAGATCGCCGACGAATTCGTCGAAATTCTGCGGTTCGGCGGCGATACCCGCCTTCTGGAACACCGGCTTCGAATAGAAGAACCACGCCTGCATGTGAATGTCGACTGGCGCCGCGTAGTAATGGCCCTTCACCTTGATGCTGTCGAGGATCGATTGCGGGAAGATTGCCGCCCAGTTTTCCTTGGTGGCGACCGTGTCGACGTTGTTCAACAGCCCCTGGTCGATCAGGTCGTGAAACTGTTTGGACGTATTGAATTGCGCGGCAGTCGGGGGATCGCCGCCGACGATCCGGTTGATCGCAGTCGCGCGCGCCTGATCGGCGCCTGCCACCGCATTGTCGACCCACTGGCCGCCGGCCTTGTTGTAAGCATCGGCGAACTGACGGATCGCCGCCGATTCGCCGCCCGAGGTCCACCAGTGAATCACGTTCGCCTTCAACGGATCGGCGTGCGCGAAGCTGCTCGCGCACGCGAGTGCGAGCGCCGTCAGGCTGCTCGCGAGCCACTGTCTGCTGCTGTTCATGCCGTCTCCTTCAGGCTGTGCGCCTTGTTTGTGCAAGTCGGCTGCGAGCCGCCGCGCGCGGCGGCTCGCGTCCAGTTTGAAGCGGGTCGGACAAAACGCAGGTCAGGCGCGCGCGGCGCGCTCCCGCAGGAATTTCGCAATCAGCTGCGCGCTGTGCTTCAGCGTGCGCTGCTGCGTGTCGTAGTCGACGTGCACGACGCCGAAACGCCGCTCGTAGCCGTACGCCCATTCGAAATTGTCGAGCAGCGACCAGACGAAATAGCCGCGCACGTCGACGCCGGCCTTGATCGCCTGATCGACGGCCGCGAGGTGGCGCTTCAGGAACGAAATGCGCTGCGTGTCGTCGACGCTGCCATTGCTGACCGCGTCGTCGGAAGCCATGCCGTTTTCGGTGATATAGATCGGCGGCAGGTTCGCATAGCTGCGGTGAAAGCCCGTCAGCAGGTCGCGCAGGCCGTCCGGATAAACTTCCCAGCCCATCTGCGTGCGCTCGACGTCGGCCAGCGGCACTTCGGTGAAGCCGTGCGCGCCGTCGCTTGCCACGTTGGTGCGGAAGTAATAGTTGATGCCGAGAAAATCGAGCGGCGCGGCGATCGCCGCCATGTCGCCTTCGAGCGCGAGCGGCTCGGCGCCCGGCCATAGCGACCACAGGTCGGCCGGATACTCGCCCTTCAGCAGCGGATCGAGAATCCATGCGTTGTGCTGCACTTCGAACAGCTGAGCGGCACGCACGTCCGCCGGGCTCGACGAGTTCGCCGAACTTTTCCCGACGTTCGCGACGATGCCCTTTTGCGAGTTCGGGTCGTTGGCGCGCAGCACGCGCGTGGCATGACCGTGCGCCAGCAGCAAATGATGCATCGCCTGGGTGGCATAACGCAGATTGGTCAGGCCCGGCGCGTGATGGCCGTTGCCGTAGCCGAGAAACGCCGAGCACCATGGCTCGTTGAGCGTCATCCATGCGTCGGCGTGGCCGGCCAGTTCGCGGCTCATCAGATCCGCATAGTCGGCGAAGCGGTACGCGGTGTCGCGGTTCAGCCAGCCGCCGCGGTCTTCCAGATGCTGCGGCAAGTCCCAGTGGTACAGCGTGACGAAGGTCTGCAGGCCTTTGTCCTTCAGCTTGCCCACCAGCCGCTTGTAGAAATCGAGGCCTTTGCGGTTCGGCCGCCCGGCTTCGTCCATCACGCGCGGCCACGCGACCGACAGCCGGTACGCTTCGAAATTCAGCGAGCCCAGCAGCTCGACGTCGCTTTCCCAACGGTGATAGTGGTCGCAGGCCACCGCGCCGGTGTCGCCGCGCAGCACCTTGCCGGGCGTTGCGGAAAAGGTGTCCCAGATCGACGGCAGACGGCCGTCTTCGTGCACCGCGCCTTCGATCTGGTAAGCGGCCGTGGCGGCACCGAACAGGAACTCGCGGCGCCACAGCGCCGAATCGGATGACGGCGTAAACGCATCGCCGCGTTGCATTTCGAGAGATTCAACTGCGTCTTGAGCCACGGATACTCCTGTCGCAAGGTTGATGGCGCGGGGCGGTCGGTTGGGTCGTGCGGTGGGACGTTGTGCTTGTCGTTTGCGTTGAGTCGTTCCTTCGAGTCGTGCGGTTGGACGCGCGCCGACGTTGTTGAATCGTCAGGAATGGAAGCGCTTCCATCCACCCACCGCACGATAGCAGCGGCGGATTTATCGCAGCAATCCGGGTTTGTCTGGATCGCCGCCGACGCGCGCCGCGTCCCGCATGCGCACTGCATCGTACGCGTTGCTGCAATGCAGCCCGCCGCGGCCGAAACGGGAATAAAAACGCCGTTTCACCTGTTAGCTACATTACGGCACACATCAGTGGTTCGCAGGACGGATCAACCGTCTGGACGGATGCATCGCGACTGCGTCGCGCAGCGCGACCCGGCGAGCCGCGAGCATTTCAATAAGGAAACAGACAGTGGACAGCGAATATGACGAGCACATCTGGAACGGCGCACGGCTGGACCGCCAGGCGTGGATCGGCGAAATGTCGCTGTATGGCATGCAGTGCCGCACCGACGCGGCGCACGCCGCCCGCTCGAACGTGACGATCGGTCACGCGGGGCGCACCAGCGTGATCGACGCCGAGCTCGCATGGCACACGGTGTCGCCGGATGCACGCGGCAACGCCGGCTGGGACGACGACACGCTATTTCTGAAAATCGTGCGGCGCGGCACGGTGACGATCGAACAGAAAGGGCAACAGATGTCGTTCAGCGACGGCGAACTGTTCTTCGTCGATCCGCGCCATGGCTTCGACGAGGTGTTCCGCGAGCCGGCCAGTATGACGATCCTGCAGCTGTCGAAGGCGGCGCTGCGCGAGCGCGGGCTGCGTCACCGGTTTGCGACGCTGCACGCGCCGGCGCACGACGCGCCGGATGTGCGCGCGGTGCGCGATTTCGTGCTGGGCCTGCGCGCGCAGATCGGCAAGGCGAGCGCGCCGCTGCTGTCGCGGCTGGGCGACCAGTGTCTGGACCTGATGGACGTGATGATCGGAGCCGGTGCGCAGCCGGCCTCGACCCATTCGAGCGCGGCCACTGCGCTGCGTGCGCGGCAGCTGATTGCGCGCCGTATCGGCGACCCGGAACTGAGTCTGGTCAGCGTGGCGAAGGAACTGAATCTGTCGACCAGCACGCTGACGCGCGCGCTGAAGGCGAGCGGCCTGTCGCCGATGCGCTATGCGTGGTCGCTGCGTCTGGAGCGCGCGGCGCGGCTGCTGGCGGAAACGCCGAAAGGCGCGATTCAGGAAATTGCGTTCCAGTGCGGCTTTGCGAGCGCCGCGCATTTCAGCCGCGCGTTCAAGGAACGCTATGCGATGACGCCGCGCGAGTATGCGGCGGAGGCCGGCGCGCGACTGGCTGAGGCGGTGGCGGCAGCGGCAGAGCCGGACGTCGAAACGCTTGGCGTTTGAGGGGGCCGGCTGGGCGCGTCGGCCGAGGCACGCCCGGTAGTGGCGCCTATCGCGCGCGCTCGCCAGACATACTTACCGGCCATGCTGGCGAAACAACTCGTCGGGCACGCTTGCCGCACGCACGTCCATCGCCCCGCCCGCTGCGCCCCGCGCCGTCAAACCAGCCGTTCGAGCAGCCATGCGCGCAGCGCCGCGATCTCTTCCGCGCAAACCGAATGCGGCATCGGGTACGCATGCCACTCGATGCTGCCGCCCTGCGCCAGCACGTAGTCGCGTGCGGCTTCGCCCAGACGCAGCGGCAGCACGTCGTCGTGCGTGCCGTGCGCGGCGAAGATCGGCGTGTTGCGATTCGCCGCCGCGAGGCGGCTTTCGACGTAGCGCTGCGACGGCAGATAGCCAGACATGACGATCAGGCCGGCAAGCGTCTGCGGATGCGTCAGCCCCGCTGAATACGTCATCGCGCCGCCCTGCGAAAAGCCCGCCAGAAAAATCTTCGAAGTCGGGATGCCACGCCGGTTTTGCGCGTCGATCAGCTGCCGCACGGTCGTGCACGACGCGTCGATGCCCGCTTCGTCGACCTGCCGGTTCACGCCTTCGAACGACAGGATGTCGTACCACGCGCGCATCACGTAGCCGTTGTTCGCGGTGACCGCGATCTCCGGTGCGTTCGGGAACACGAAGCGCACACCGGGCGCGCCGGCAAGGCGCAGTTCTGGAATCAGCGGCACGAAATCGTTCGCATCGGCGCCGAGGCCGTGCATCAGGATCACGGCGAATTCGGGGTTTGGCGCGGTTTCGATTTCGATGGTCGACGAGTGGTCGTTCATGTCGTACGGCTCCGGTAAGCGCAGGAAAATACCGCGGAATCAGCGAAAAGAGTCACGGAAGAATCGCTCGCAAGACCAGCAGGATACCCGCAAGCGACACCACCCACGCGAGCGAGCGCAAGTATCGGACGCCCGCCGCGTACAGCGGCACATAGACGATCCGCGCCGCGAGGTATAGCCATCCACCCCACTGCGTGAGCGCGCCTTCGCGGCCCGCTGCGTGCGCGATCAGGATCGCCGCGGCGAATACCGGCAAGGTTTCGAACAGATTGTGCTGCGCGCGCAGCAGCCGGCCGGTCAGCTTGCCGACCGGCGCGCCGGGCGTGTCGCGCGCGCTCGCGTTGTAGGCAATGCCGGTCTCGTGGTTGCGCAGCAGCGCGGGCAGCAGCACCTGAATCAGCGCGAGCACGAGCGTCCATGCGAGCAGTGTCAGTTCGGTCGTCATACGGTTGTTGGGTCCTTGAAGGCGGGTCCGGCGGGTGGTTCCGCGGCGCGGGCGAGGCGCGCGCCCTGCATGATGCCATTGCATGCTTGCGGCGTGCGGGTGCGGCGTGCGGGTGCGGGTGCGGGTGCGGGTACGGGTGCGCGCGGCGCCGCGCTGCCGCTAGAGCGCGCGGTCCAGCGCCCCGCTTTGGACCCGCCCGCAAGCCGCCTTAGAATGGCGCCTTACGTCATTACGGATGCCTTATGCCGAATTCCGACTCCGCCCACGCCGCGCCGCCCGACCTCGCCACGCCGACCGACGACGCCGACATGTTCGAGCTCGCTCCCGTGTCGCTGTGGCTTGAAGACTTCAGCGGCGTGCGCACGCTGTTCGACGCATGGCGCGCGGACGGCGTGACCGACCTGCGCGCGCATCTGCTCGAAGACCCGCAGCGCGTTGCCGCGTGCGCGAGCCGGATCCGCGTGATCAAGGTGAATCGCAAGACCCTGCAGCTGTTCGAGGCCGCCGATTCCACCATGCTGATCGACAACCTCGCCGCGGTGTTCCGCGACGACATGCTGAAAACGCATCTGGAAGAGCTGTGCCAGCTGTGGGCCGGCCAGCCTCATTTCACCAGCCAGACGGTCAACTACACGCTCGGCGGCCGGCGTCTGAACGTGCTGCTAAAGGGCCAGTTGCTGCCCGGCCACGAAGCGCGCTGGGACCGCGTGCTGGTATCGGTGGAGGACATCACCGAGCTCGACAGCGCGCATCAGCGCATCGCGCTCGCCGAACAATACGCGCGCGGGCTCTTCGAGCATTCGCCGGTCTCGCTGTGGGTGGAGGATTTCAGCTCGATCAAACGGCTGCTCGACGACGCGCGCGCGGCCGGCATCGTCGATTTCCGCGTGTTCACCGACGTGCATCCGGAGTTCGTCGAGCGCTGCATGCAGGAAATCCACGTGCTCGACGTGAACCAGCACACGCTCGATATGTTTGCCGCGCCTGACAAGAATACGTTGTTCGCGCGCCTGCCCGACGTGTTTCGCGACGACATGCGTCCGCATTTTCGCGAGCAGCTGATCGACCTGTGGGACCACAAGCTGTTCCAGCAGCGCGAGGTGCTGAACTATTCGCTCGACGGCAGCGAAGTGCACGTGCATCTGCAGTTCTCGGTGCTGCCGGGCCATGAAAGCAGCTGGGACCTCGTGCTGGTCGCGCTGACCGACATCACCGCGCGCAAGAAGGCCGAGGCGTATCTGGAGTTTCTCGGCAAGCACGACGTGCTGACCAAGCTGCGCAACCGCTCGTTCTACGTCGACGAGCTGAACCGGCTCGAGCGCAAGGGTCCGCATCCGGTCACGGTGATCATGGCGGACCTGAACGGGCTAAAACGCGTGAACGACCAGCTCGGGCACGCGGCCGGCGACGCGCTGCTGCGCCGCGCCGGCGAGGTGCTCGCGAAGGCGATGGAGACGCCGTTCAATGCCGCGCGTATCGGCGGCGACGAATTCGCGATCCTGCTGCCCGGCACCGATGAACGCGGCGGCGCGGCGATGATCGATACGATCCGGCAGCTGGTGGATCTGAACAACCAGTTTTATCCGGGCGCGACGCTCAGCTTTTCGATGGGCGCGGCCACCGTGCAGCGCGGCGAGCGGATCGAGGTGGCCGTGCAGCAGGCCGACCTGCTGATGTATGAGGAGAAACGCGCGCACCATGCGAACCGCGATGAGCAGAAGCGCGAGGATTGACGCTTGGGGTCGGCCGGCACTGCCTCGTGCCGGCCTATGCCGTGCCGTTTAGCCGGGCAGCTTCGCGGCGAGCACGTCGACCTTCGCAATGCTCGGCGCTTCGGCCAGCAGTTCCGGCGCCTTCGCCATCAAGGCCGCGGCAACCGCTCCGGACAGGTGCGCCGCACGACCGGCCTCGTCCGGGAATGCATCGAAGATACCGAAAGTAGACGGTCCGAGCCGCAGCGCAAACCATGCAATCGTAGCCGGCTCCTGCTCGACCAGCGGCAAAGCGCCGCGCAGGAAACTCTCGACCTCCTGCTCCTTGCCCGGCTTTGCTTCAAGCCGGACGTACAGCCCAACGTTGACCATTGTGTTCCTCCTGTATCGCATGCATTGGAGGGGTCAGTATAGGCGCGGCCTGCTGCGCCTTCGTGCGCATCTGGCGAATGGAGCCGGCGCGCGGCCCTGATGTGCTGTCACGCGCGCACTGGCACGCCGTACATTTCGACGATGCGCCGGTCCTGCTCCTGTGCCGAAAACAACTCCCATTCGATGCCGTTCGCATCGACCGTGCTGGTGAAGCCGTCGGCCGCATCGTCTTCGAAGCCGAGATGGCGCAACTGGCCGGCACGCTGCGGATTCTCGTTGATCGAGAAGTTCAGCAGATCGGTGCGCCACATCGCGTAGCGGCCCGCTACGACCGCGGCAGGCGTCTGGCCGAGGCGCACGGTGTAGTCGGCGATCGAGGCGTCGAGATTCGCTACGGCGAGTGCAATGTGAAAGCGTTTCATGCCGGTCTCCTGGGTGAATGTGAGGGCTACCGGCGCATCGTACGAAAGGCGCGTGGGCTTAACCAGTCAAGCACGCATGCTGGTATAGCGATTACCCGGCTCGGCCGGGCTCGCCTGAACGCAGCCTGAACGCAGCGTCAACGCAGTTTCAACGCAGTTTCAACGCCGCTTCAACGCGCGGCCACCAGATGCCGCGGCGGCGGCGCAATGCTGACCGGCGGCGCCTCCAGCGCCGCGCGCATGCGGCGCACTTCGTCGGTCGGCGACAGGCCGAACAGCCGCTTGAACTCGCGGCTGAACTGCGACGCGCTTTCGTATCCGACGCGCGCCGCGGCAAGGCCCGCGTTCAAGCCGTCCTGCACCATCAACAGCCGCGCGTGGTGCAGCCGTGTGGTCTTCACGTACTGCATTGGCGAGGTCGACGTGACGGTCTTGAACTGCGCATGAAATACCGCGAGGCTCATGCCTGCCTCGCGCGCCAGCGTATCGACGTCGAGCGCGCCGTCGTAATCGCTATGAATGCGCCGCAGCGCCTTGGCGATGCGACCGAAATGCTGCTGATGCGTGAGTGCCGCACGCACCGCATGGCCCTGCTCGCCGGTGAGCACGCGATAGCAGATCTCGCGCACGATCGACGGCGCGAGCACGCGCGCATCGAGCGGCGCCGCGAGCGCTTCGAGCAGGCGCTCGACCGCATCGGACAGCACTGGGTCGAGCGGCGTCGAATAGATGCCGCGCGGTTCGGCGCGGATGCTGGCGTGGTTGTCGTCGAGCAGCATCAGCAGTTCGGCGACCAATGTCAGATCGAGATCGATGCCGATGCCGAGGAACGGCTCGGCCGCGCTCGCCTCGGTCTCGCATTCGAACGGCAGCGGCACCGACAGCACGAGGTACTGCTGCGCGTCGTAGGTGAACGACTGGCTGCCGATAAAGCCGCGCTTGCGGCCCTGACAGACAATGACGATGGTCGGCTCGTACATCACTGGCCGGCGCGGCATCGGCCGGCTCGCGCGCAGCAGCTTGACGCCGCGCACGCACGATTGCGTGAAGCCGTCGGTCGGTGCGAGCCGGTCGAACAGGTCGACCATATGCCGCTGCGCGCGGCTGACGGGGCTAGGTGCGTCGAGAATATCTGGGATGAACGTCATGTGATGGCTGGACTCGAACTGTGCAGCGCGTCTGGCCGCGCTACAGAATAAGGCTCAAAATCTAGCACCAAATGCGCCGCAGCGTTGGACGCGACGAGAAATAGGCAAATCTTCGAGACATTCAGGTATTCCCCGGCATGTGTCCGGTGCTTAAGATGGGAACCCTGACGAAATACCGTTCTCCAGCGTTTCAGGTGCCGCTCGCGCATGCGCTGCAGCTCTTCACTGCCAGTATGCGCACCCCGGCTCGACGCTATCCACACTCGCAGTACCGCTTAATCATCGCTGCGCTCTAGCAGTATCCGCGCAGTATCAGCTCAGGCAGTAACCGGGCAGCAGGACGCAAGCTTCTATCCCTCAAATGCGCCGCGTGTAAAGGCAGCGGCATTTCTGCATTTTGCGTTTGCTGTGCCGGCACGCATTTCCGTTTGCAGCGGAACCGCGCGCCGGCCGCTTGCCCGTTGCCGGCGCGCTGCGCGTTGCGTCGATGATTCATCGGCATTGTTTTCACAGGAGAAGTCACGTGATCGACCGTATCCAGGCCATGCGTACGTTTATCCGCATCGTCGACACCAACAGCTTCACCCGCGCCGCGGAATCGCTCGGCATGCCGCGCGCGACCGCGACGACGATCGTACAGAACCTCGAAGCCATGCTCGGCACCGCGCTGCTGGTGCGCACCACGCGGCGTCTGTCGCTGACGGCGGAAGGCGCCGCGTACTACGAGCGCTGCGCGCAGATCCTCGCCGACATCGACGAGATGGAAGCGAGCCTCAAGGAAAGCAGCGCGAACCCGAGCGGGCGCTTGCGCGTCGAGATGCCGGGCGCGATCGCCACGGCACTGGTGTTGCCGGCGCTCGACGATTTCCATGCACGCTTTCCGAATATCGATCTGGCGATCGGCATCAGCAATCGCGCGGTGGATCTGGTTGGCGAAGCGGTCGATTGCAGCATCCAGCTGGGCGAGCTGCCCGATTCGGGGCTGGCCGCGCGGCGCCTCGGCACGCTCGAGCATGTGACCTGCGCGAGCCCGGCTTATCTCGAGCGCCACGGCGTGCCGCAAAGCCTCGACGATCTGGCGCAACACGTCGCGGTGAACTGCATCTCACGGCACAACGGGCGGGTGGTCAATTTCGATTTCGAGGTGGACGGCAGCGTGCTGGCGGTGAAGGTGGATGGCTTCGTCAGCGTCAACGACGAGCAGGCTTATCTCACCTGCGGGCTGCAAGGACACGGGCTGATCCAGCCCACGCGCCTTGCCGCGCAACCGTGGCTCGACAGCGGCATGCTGCGCGAAGTGCTGCCCGAG
>DATLOW010000425.1:0-9456 GCA_035536055.1 Paraburkholderia sp.
ATTCGACGCCGAGCTCGCCACTGTTCAGCGTGGTCTTGCCGGCGTAGGTGCCGTCACCGTTCGGCGACGGCACCGCGGCGGGCGGCACGTGATCGAAGAAGCCGTCGTTCTCGTCGAAGTTGACGAGCAGAACGGTCTTGCTCCACACCTCGGGCACCGCTGTCAGCGCATCGAGAAACTGCTGCACGAACCACGCGCCCTGCACCGGGCTCGAAGGCCCCGGGTGCTCGGAGTAGACGTCGGTCGGAACGACCCACGAGACTTCCGGCAGACGGCCGTTTCTCACATCATCGGCGAAAGCCTCGACGAAGGTGCCGTTGGTGTTCGGATCGGTGTCGGTGGTCGGCAAGGTGTTCGCGTAACCCTTGATCAGCGGCTGGGCAACAGCATCGGCCGGGTTGTAGACCGGCTCGGCAGCCTGGCTCAGCGACGTGTTGACCTGGCGTGCCGCCGGCAGCGCCTCGTTGGCCTGGCGGTATTGCCTGAAGCCGAGCAGCGGGTTGCAGCCGTAGGTGTTCTTGATGTTCTGATACACCTTCCAGCTGACGCCGGCGTCTTCGAGGCGTTCGGCGGTGGTCTTCCAGTCGAAGTAGGCGGAGGCCGACGTCGTGACGGAGAAGTCGCCGCTGAAGTTGTTCACGAAGGTCTTGCCAACCACCGGCCCGTTCGTGCCGGTCGAATGGAAAATGCGATTCGGGTGCGTGCCGCCGAGGAACGCGCAGTGGTAGTCGTCACAGAGCGTGAACGCTTCGGCCAGCGCCCGCTGGAACGGGATTTCAGCCGTGTCGAAGTAACCCATCGTCTGGTTCTTCTTGGACACCGGCCATGCCGCCATACGGCCGCCGTCCCACGCGTTTTGCGTGTCGACCCAGCTATGCGGCGTGCCGGTCACGCGCTGCGCATTGCCCTTGGTCTCATCCAGATGGTATGGCAGGTCCACGTTGCCGTTCGCGTCGATCTGCTGCCACACGTTGCGGCCGTTCGGCAGCGGAATCGTGAAGCGATCGCCATAGCCGCGCACACCCTTATAGGTGCCGAAGTAATGGTCGAACGCGCGGTTTTCCATCATCAGGATCACGACGTGCTTGACGTCCTTGATCGTGCCGGTCTCGTGATGCGCGGGAATCGCGAGCGCGCGACGGATGCTGGGAGGAAATACGCTGAGTGCGGCAGCCGACAGGCCGGCCGTTGCGGAACCTTGAAGAAATTTGCGGCGGGAGTTCACGGTGCGGGTGCTCCTTCTTTTCTGGGTGATCGTCGAACCCTTCGATAGCGTTCACCGCAGCCGCTCGCCCAGCGCATCCGTATGGCTTGTCACGGTCGATGCGGATGCATCGATCGCGCTCCATGCTTGATGCCGCCTGTTACGATGGCTGCCTGCCGAGACCCCGCTCGTGGAAGCTCAAGGATGTCTTGTTGCGCGTCCGTAACCTGTCGTGAGGGAGTTGTCAGGATCGGACGATTGACGAATATAGGGAGCAACGATGACGGTATGGTGTCGGTGCGCGCATTCTCCCGCCTTGCCACGCGAATCAACCTTCGGTATCGTAGACGCGTTCGACAACGCGCCACAGAAGAGATCGTCCCGCAGCGACGACGCCGACGGAGCAACCGCCCCGGAAACTCTCAGGCAAAAGGACTGTGCGCGCAGGAACATCTGGAGAGCGGCGCTTCTCGCGCCCACCGAAGGGGAGCCCGTGCCGATCAGGACATCGAAGGCACACGGGCGAAACTCTCAGGTACATGGACAGATGGGGCATCGGTGCCGGCCACATGCGCTGTATCGGCCGGCGATGCTCAACGAAGACTGGACCATGTCATGCCACGAATCGCCATCATTGGCGCCGGTATCACCGGCGTCACGACCGCTTACGCCTTAGCACTTCGCGGATTTTGCGTTACCGTGCTCGAACGTCATCGCTATGCGGCGATGGAAACCTCCTTTGCCAACGGCGGCCAGCTATCGGCCAGTAACGCGGAAGTGTGGAACAGCCGCGCGACCGTTCTCAAAGGCCTCAAATGGATGTTCACGCGCGATGCGCCGCTGCTGATGAATCCGCGCCCCGGCTGGCACAAGTACAGCTGGATCGGCGAGTTCCTGCGCCAGATCCCGAACTATCGCGCCAATACGGCGGAAACGGTGCGGCTTGCGATCGCGGCGCGCGAGCATCTGTTCCGTATCGCCGGGCGGGAGAACATCGAGTTCGATCTGGAGCGGCGCGGCATTCTGCACTTTTACGCAACGCGCAAGGAGTTCGATGCCGCGTGCAAGGTCAACGAGATCCTGAACGGCGCGGGTCTGGATCGTCGCCCCGTGAGCGCCGAAGAAATCGCGTCGATCGAACCGGCGCTGCACGGCGACTTCCATGCGGGCTTCTTTACGCCGTCTGATTCCACCGGCGACATCCACAAGTTCACGCGCGGCCTCGCCGCTGCCTGCGCGCGCCACGGTGTCGAATTCCGTTACGAGACCTCGGTGACGGCGCTCGACGAGCGCGGTGGACGTGTCGCGCTGAAGGTGGAACAGGCCGGCGAAGCGCTCGAGTTGCAGTTCGATGGCGTGGTGGTATGCGCGGGCGTCGGCAGCCGCGCATTTGCGTCGATGGCGGGCGATCACGTCAACGTGTACCCGGTGAAGGGCTATTCGATCACCGTCTGTCTCGACGATGCGACAAGCCGCGCGCACGCGCCATGGGTCAGTCTGCTCGACGACCGCGCGAAGATCGTCACCAGCCGCCTCGGCGAAGATCGTTTCCGCGTGGCGGGGACTGCCGAACTCAACGGCTTCAACCGTGACATTCGGGCCGACCGCATCGCACCGCTGGTCGCATGGACGCGCCGGCACTTTCCGCAGATGTCGACGGCGCGCGTGATTCCGTGGAGCGGCTTGCGTCCGATGCTGCCCACCATGCTGCCTAAAGTCGGGCCGGGCAGGCGCCCCGGCATCTTCTATAACACGGGACACGGGCATCTGGGGTGGACGCTGTCGGCAGCAACGGCGGAACTGGTCGCCGAATCCATTTTGCAGCGCTGGCCGAAGCAGGCGGGGCAACCCGCTTGTTGCGAGCCGCTGCGCGCGACAGCGGTCGGCTAACCCCTACCACCCAGTTGCGGATCCGTCGCTGCGCGGATCGTGGCCACCCTCGAAGCATCCGTTCGGATAATGGACGATCGCGCCGGCGTGGCCCATGGTTTCGTCGTAGGGCAGTAGCACGTCGACTTCGTGACCGAGTTTGCGAAGCGCAGCGACGGTTTCATCGCTGAAGCGCGCTTCGAGCTTCAGCGAATCGCTCGCTTGCCCCCATGTGCGGCCCAGCAGCCAGCGCGGCGCGGCGATGGCCGTCTGCGGATTCCAGCCGTATCGGGCGATGCGTGTGAACACCGCGCTTTGCGTTTGCGGCTGGCCATCGCCGCCCATGTTGCCGTAGACCATTGTGCGGCCGTCCGCGAAGCGCGCCAGCGCGGGATTGAGCGTGTGAAACGGGCGACGTCCCGGCATCAGCGGATTGCGTGCATTCGCATCGAGCGAAAAACTGCAGCCGCGGTTCTGCCAGTTCACGCCGGACGACGGCAGCACGATGCCGCTGCCGAACTCGTGATAGATGCTCTGAATAAAGCTGACGGCCACGCCGTCCGCATCGATGACGCCGAGCCACACCGTATCGGCGGGCCCGAGGCCGTTGCCCCACGGCGTCGCGCGATCCATCGGGATGCGCGCGGCCAGTTCGTCGAGACGCTCGGGTGCGAGCAGCGCCTGCGGATCGACGTCCATGTAATCGGGATCGGTGATATGCGCATCGCGGATGGCGAACGCGAGCTTGGTCGCCTCGACGCAGGCATGCACGTATGCCGGGCCGAGCGGGTCCATGTCGTCGGTCAGCACGCGATCCAGAATGCCGACGATCATCAGCGACACCAGGCCTTGCGTGGGCGGCGGCATGTTGTACACGGTGCCGAGCGAATGCGTGATTTCGAGCGGCGTGACCCGGTGTGCGCGATGCCGCTGCAGATCGTCGAGCGCTAGCGGACTGCCGAGCGCGGCCAGTTCCTGCGCCATGCTGCGCGCCAGGTCGCCGTGATAGAAATCGTCGAGGCCGTTGCGCACGAGTTGTGACAGCGTTGCCGCCATGCGCGGCTGCGTGAAACGCGCGCCGGCATCGGTCGACGATGCGAGGAACGTGTCCGCAAAGCCCGGCACATCCGCGAGTTCACCACGCTTGGCCGCGATGCAGCGTGACTGGCTGTCGGTGACCGGCACGCCGTTCTGCGCGTATGAGATCGCGTCTTCGAGCAGACGGGACAGCGGCAACCTGCCGCCGAGCGACTGGTTCGACCATTCGATCGCCGCGCTCCAGCCGGACACCGTGCCGGCGACCGTATTCGCAGCGAGCGGCCCACGATGCGGAATCTGCGCGAGCCCGCTTTCGCGGTATCGCTCGATGCTCGCGGCGGCCGCCGCCGCGCCGCACGCCTCGATGCCGACGGGTGCCTCGCCGGGCCGCGCGATCAGCCAGAAGCCGTCGCCACCGATGCCATTCATGTGCGGATAAACCACCGCGATGGTCGCGGCGGCCGAGATCATCGCCTCGACCGCGTTGCCGCCTTCGCGCAATACGGCGATTGCGCTTTGCGCTGCCAGCGAATGGGGGGCGACGGCCATGCCGCGCGTGCTGCGCGACGGATTGAAGTGTTGAACGTTCATAGCTTGGCTCTCAACGTAAGTGGGGCGGTCACACGGCGCGCGGTCTGAGGTGCGCGCGCACGATCTTTCTGCAGACTTGCACGAACTCGTCGACCAGCGCGGAACGTTCGCCGCTGATGGCGAAACTCGCGACGACGGGAATCGCGATATCCGGCTCGATCGGCACGACGTGCAGGCCGAGTTCGCGCGCGGACAGCGCGGACAGTTCGTCGACAATGGTGACGAGGCGCGAATGCGCCGCGAGCGCGATCAGCGAATGGTACGACTGCGCGGTCAGCTTCGTGCGCACGTCGATCGCCTGCTCCTTGATGCGCTGGTTGACGAGGCGCCCGAGCGGATCGTCCGGATCGGGTCCGATAATCTCACGGCCGTCGAGCGCGGCGAGTTCGACGGTGCCGGCATCGTCGAGCACGTCGGGATGGCCGACGCACACGAGCCGGCTCGACGCGAGTTCGGTTTCACGGATCGCCGGATGCGCGATGCTGTGATACAGCACGCCGACGTCGGCTTCCATCAGCGCAAGGCTCGCCACGGCACTGGCGGAATAGTCGGAGCGCACTGCCAGCTTCACTTGCGGATGCAGTGCGCTGAACGCAAGCGCAGCATCGGCGACGACGGTTTGTGCGAGCGCAGGCGCGGCGAGGATGCGGATCGACGATTCGTCGGTGCCGCCGCGCAGGTTTTCCGCGAGCCGCTGAAGTGCATTCAACTGCTCGTCGAGCCGGGTGATTTCCGGGAACAGCCGCTGCGCTTCGCGGGTCGGAATCAGCTTGCCGCGCGCGCGTTCGAACAGTGCATAACCGAGCTGCCGCTCCGCGCTCTGCAAAATCTGCGTGACGGCCGGCTGGGTGAGCGACAGCAGTGTGGCGGCAGCCTTCAACGTGCCGCTCACGCGGATTGCGTTCACGACCTCTATGTGCCTGAGCTTCATCGAAGTGTTCCGTTCCGGGCGGATCAGGCGAACCGTTCGATGCAGCAACACCGGCGTACGCTCAGGCGTTGTTCAGTGCCTGGTCGTCGACGGGCGCCGGCTGGTATCGCCACCTGAAATAGAGGATACAGGTAAGTGCGACCGCGGCGGTGACCATCACATACCATGCGGGCACGAATTTGCTGCCGGTCTGATTGGCAATCCACGTGCAGATCATCAGCGACAGGCCGCCGAACACCGCGAACGTCAGGTTGTGCACGATCGCGATGCACGTCGTGCGGGTGCGGTGCGGAAACAGTTCGGCGACGAACGCCGGCATCGCACTCTGGAAGACCATCACGCAGGCAGTGAGCCCCGTGATGCAGACCACATACACGCCGACGCCTGGTTGCGCGACCATCAGATGGAATGCGGGCATGGTTAGCGCGAGCGTCAGCAACGTGCCGATGGTGATCAGCGAGAGCCGTCCCATGCGATCCGATAGAGCACCGAACACCGGTGGCAGAAAGATCTGCGCGATCGAATAGCCGATGGCGCCGAGCATCGACTCCGACGGCGAAAGGCCGAGTGTCTGCTGCGCATAGAGCGGAATGAACACGCCGAGCAGATAGTTCGTCGAGGCCGCCAGCGAGTAAAGGCCGATCGCCGCCGCGATGCGTGCTTTCGCAGTGGAAAGCGTTTCGCGCAGCGGGCTGTGTTCGTGTCGACTAGCGGCGAATTCCGGTGTTTCGTCGACGCGGCGGCGAATCCAGTAGCCGAACGGCACGATGGCAAGGCCGATGAGGAACGGTATGCGCCAGCCCCACGACAGCAATGCGTCAGGTGTCAGCAGCCGCGTCGTCGCCAGTCCGACGATGCTCGCCAGTCCTGTCGCGAGACCAATGCCGACGACCTGATAGCTCGCGAAATAGCCCTTCATGCCTTTAGGCGCATGTTCGGTCACGAACGACACTGTCGAGCCGAATTCGCCGCCCGCCGAAAAGCCTTGCAGGAACTTGCCGAGTACGAGAATCAGCGTGCCGCCGATACCGAGCATCGCGTAGGACGGCGCGCAGGCGATCACCAGCGTGCCGAGTGCCATTAGCCAGATGGTCAGCATCATCGCGGCCTTGCGGCCGCGCCTGTCCGCATAGGCACCGATCACGACTGCACCGAGCGGCCGGATGAAATAGCTGATGCCGAAGGTGCCGGCGGTGGCGAGCATCGACGTGTAAGCGTCGCCGGTGGGAAAGAACGCCTTCGCGATAATCGCGGCGAGGAAGCCGTAAATGAACAGATCGTAAAACTCGAGCATATTGCCGACCAGCGCGGACGCAAGAATGCGCCGGAATTTGCCGCGCTGCTCGCGCGTGAGGACGAAGTCGTGTGACATGGCGTGTACCCCGGTCATAGCGGCGTGAAAAGTGGACCGTTCGGCGATCGGAGACGATCAGAGACCGGACGCGGCGTGCAGGTAATCGAAGGCGGTCAACGCGTAGATTTCGCCGAGCGCGCATAGCTCGTCGATATGCACGTGTTCGTCGCAGGAGCCCATGTTGTGCGCCGTGAGGCCACAGGTGACGGTAGGGACGCCGTGCATGCGGTAGTGACGCGCGTCCGATGCGCCGACGCGCATGTTGACGACCGGATCGATGACAAGCCGAGTCGCACAGTTACGTCGCACGCACTGGATGATCTCGTGATCGGGCGCGGTCCAGTTCGGCTCGTAGCGCCGCGTGATCTCGACGCTCACGCCGGTGTGCCGCCCGACGATCTCCGCGATGCGCGCTTCGATCTGCGCGACGCTCACGCCGACCGGCAGGCGGACATCGGCGGTCGCGGCCGCATGATCCGCGATCAGATTCGAAAGACGCCCGCCCTGAATCGTGCCGAAGGTGACGGTGACGCAGCGCAACACGTCGCTTTCGCCGCTGCCCGACAAGGCTTCGGATGCCGGACCCGCCTGCGCGATGGCCGACAGCACGGCGGCCGGCGCCGCGACAGGATGATCGCGCAGGGACTTGAGATCCTGAATCGCATCGACGAGCCGCTCGATCGCGCTCACGCCCTTGTGGACATGTGCCGCGTGCGCGGATTGACCGGTTGCCGCGAGACGCAGCCAGATCATGCCTTTCTCGCCGAAGCGCAGCACGGCGGGCGAGCCGGTGTCGGCGCTGATCATGGCATCGCCCGAGGCTGCGGGCACGTGTTTGAGCAGATAGCCCGCGCCTTCGGTGCCCATACTTTCCTCGTCGCCGACGAAGGTCGCGACGACTTCGCCCGGCAGCGTATCGCGGATGGCCGCGAGATGACGCAGCGCAAACACGATCGCCGCAATGCCGCCCTTCATGTCCGACACGCCAAGCCCGTAAAGCTTGCCATCGCGGGCTTCGCCGTTCGGATCGGTGGTCCAGCCGCCTTCGTCGACGAGCGGGAACGTGTCCATGTGCCCGTTGAAGACGAGACGGCGGCCGGGTTGCGCCCCGCGCACGGTGACGACCAGATTCATCACGTGCGGCAGCGTGCCGCAGCGCATGATTTCGACGCCGCTGCCTTCGAGCATCGCCTCGATGCGTTGCGCAACCTCATGCGTGTCGCCGGGCGGATACGGGCTAGGCGTGGCGATCAGCGCACGCGCCAGATCGACGACTTCGCGGCTGCTTTCTGCAACCGCGCGTTCGAGGGCGCAGCGCTGATCCGAGATTCTGGCTGGATTGGGGACGACAACATCGGCTCGCATGGATCACCTCCTTGAGTTTGCTGCGTCGGACGCGGCGAAAGCGCGTCACGCATCAACCGATGGTCGGTGGCCGAATTGTCGGAGTCGAATCAATCAAAAATGCGAGGGTATAAGTAAAACTTAACGTGTGTGGCCGCCGGGTGTGAAAGGCGCACACGGCCATCGCCATAGAAAAGCTGTATAGTGCCCAGCCAATGCAGGCCAATAAAGTTAAAGACCTCCAGCGTAGCTCCGGGGAAAAATCGATGCGAATCGCGAATCTGTGGATGGTGACCGTGGCCGTGCTGGCCGGTTGCGGGGGCGGCGGTGCGGCGTCGACGGCGGCCACTGCATCTTCGGCTGCGTCAGCGCCGGTTTCGTCGTCATCCAGGGCCGCTCAATGGGTCCCGGCCCGGACCGACACATGGCAATGGCAGTTGAACGGCACGATCGACACGGCCTACCCGGTGCAGGTGTACGACATCGATCTGTTCGACGCGCCGCAAGCGACCATCCACAACCTGAAGGCGCAAGGCCACAAGGTTGTCTGCTATTTTTCCGCCGGCAGCGCGGAAAGCTGGCGGCCCGACTACAGCCAGTTTGCCAGCGCCGACAAGGGCAACAATCTGGCCGGGTGGAGCGGCGAGCGCTGGCTCGATACCCGCTCGGCCAACGTGCGCAACATCATGCAGGCTCGCCTCGATCTCGCGGCAAGCAAGGGCTGCAACGGCGTCGAGCCGGACAACGTCGATGGCTACACCAACAACCCGGGATTTCCGCTGAACAGCGCGACGCAGGCCGACTTCAACCTGTTTATCGCCAACGCCGCGCATGCGCGCGGGTTAGCGGTGGCGCTGAAAAACGATCTCGAGCAGATCGATACGCTGGGCGCGAGCTTCGACTTCGCGGTCAATGAGCAGTGTCATGAACTCGACGAATGCGACGGCTATAACGCTTTCCTCGCTTCGGGTAAAGCGGTGTTCAATGCGGAGTATGCGTCGGCCTATGTGCAGAACACGGGCGGAGCACGCGATTCGCTTTGTCGATCGGCTAAAGCTGCGCAAATTCGTACGCTGGTGTTGCCGCAAGCGCTTGACGATAGTTTTCGGTTTAGTTGCGACTGAC
>DATLOW010000426.1:0-12205 GCA_035536055.1 Paraburkholderia sp.
CGAAGGACAAGGATCATGAACGCGATCAAAAACGAAAAGGTAGCGCTCGTCACCGGCGCGGCACGCGGCATCGGCGCCGCGGTTGCCGCGCGGCTTGCCAACGACGGCTTCGCAGTCGCCATCAATTACGCGTCGAGCTCGGCCGAGGCCGAACAGCTGGTCGCCGAACTGCGCAAGGAAGGCGCGCACGCAATCGCCATCAAGGCCGACGTGTCGAAGCCAGCCGAAGTCACGCAGATGTTCGACAGGATCGAAAAGGAAATCGGCAAGGTCGACGTGCTCGTCAACAACGCCGGCGTGATGAAGGTCCAGCCGCTCGACCAGACCAGCGACGATGCCTTCGAGCAGATGATGACCACCAACGTGCGCGGCACGTTCAACACGATGCGCGAAGCATCGGCGCGGATCGCCGAAGGCGGCCGCATCATCAACTTTTCGAGCACGTCGATCGGTCTGAACCGGCCGGGCTATGCGGTGTACAACGCGACCAAGTCGGCGGTCGAAGCGCTGACGCGGGTGTTCTCACAGGAACTGCGCGGCCGCAACGTCACGGTGAACGCGGTGGCGCCGGGCCCGATCGGCACCGAACTGTTCTTCAAGGGCAAGACCGAAGCGCAGATCCAGGCATTCGCCAATATCCCGCCGCTGCAGCGTCTCGGCCGGCCGGATGAAATTGCCGCAGTCGTGTCGTTTCTCGCCGGCCCGGACGGTGCGTGGGTGAACGGCCAGGTGTTGCGTGCCAATGGCGGTGCGGCCTGACTGGCTGCACGCAGCGCGCGGCAACGAAAGCTGTGAAGCGCGCTCGGGTCCACCGCCCCGTTTGTTGCGCGTGCAACGACCTCGCCAGTTGCGAGGCCGTTGCACGGCGCACGGAAGGTGGTGCGCGAAACTTTCCCGGCGCGAGTGTGCGGCGAGCGCGATGGTGGTGCGCACTCGCGGCTCGCGGCTTGCCCGCTGTGCGCAGCAGCTTTTAGCCGCTGGCATCAATTGATCGAATGCAGATACGCGGCCACTGCGCGCGCGTCGCGCTCGTTGAGCCGGTACGGCGGCATCGGCGGATTGGCCTGCGTGCCGCGCGGCGTGCGGCCGGTCTCCAGGAACGTCGCGAGCTGCGCTTCGGTGTAGCCCGCGGGCAATCCGGCGAGGTTCACCGAACGCGGCGTCCACCCCGGCACCGGATGGTCGGGCGTGAACGGCAAGGCCGCACCGTGCAGGTCCTCAGCGGCGATCGGTTGGCCGTGCGCGTCTTTCGGCGTATGGCAGTCGACGCACATGCCGAGTCGATGGACGATGTAGTTGCCGTGCGCAATCAGTTCGCTTTGCCGGTCGGCAGCCGGTGCCGCATAGGTCAACATCGGCACGAACAGCGTCAGTGCACCCAGGCCGTTCAGCGCATGGCGTGCGAACAGGCGCACCGCATACAGCGCGTTGCTTTCGGTCATCTTCGATCTCCAGTGAGAATGCATGAACTACCGCGCGGCACGGCAGCGCGGTATCGGTGCGCCCGAAAGACGACGGGCCCGCCGCGGCCACGAAGCGGCTTCGCGCACTGGCACGGCGGCGCGCCGTGCTTCCCGGAAAAACATCCGCCAAGCTGCTTTATTCCGGATGCTTAAGCGATGTGGACAATGCTTAATCCCTGTGCGCACAACCCTCAGTGGTCGCTTCGCTTTACCGAACGAACTATCGTGTGCAGCCGATCATGCGAAGCCACTTCGTAGCGCGATACCCTTACGCCACGCGCGCCAAAATCAGCTTGCAATAGCGCGGCGATTGCCTATTTTTACTTTTGCTTTTCCGGTGTTTTCGATTCGTCACGCGGTCCCAATATGCGAAACAAAAAAGGAGAGGTCATGAACGCGGTCGATCTGCTGAAGGTGCTGGTGGTGTCAGGATGTATGGCGGGCGCATCGTGCGTCTACGCGCAATCGAGCGATGGAGCGGCAACGTCGGGCGACGCAGCGACGGCCGCGCCGGCGCCGTCCGCCAAACAGATGCACGCAGCCGACCGCAAACTGGCGCGCGACGTGCGCCGCGCGATGGCGAAGGCGCAAGGTTTCGATGTGTCGAATGTGTTCGTACGCGCGCGCAGTGGAGCGGTGACGTTGACCGGCTCGGTGCCGGAAGGCGATCAGATCGCGCAGGCAGGCGAAATTGCGAAGGGCGTGGCGGGCGTCAAATCGGTTTCGAACCGCGTCACGCTTGGCGTGCAAGGCGGCGGTAACTAGCACGGCAGGCGCGCCGAAAGCGCGTGAAAGGCGCCGCGTCGCACGACGCAGCCGCATGTCATCGTCAACCACGGAACCCCGCGCCCGCGCGGGGTTTTTTGCGTGCCTAGTCCTGCAGGCCGCGTACGTTGCGATAAGCCACCTGGCTCGACACGATCCGCACGCGAAATTCGACGGGCTTGTCCTTGAACGTGTACGCGGTGCGTTCGATGCGCAGCACCGGCGCACCGACTTCGAGATTCAATGCGTCCGCAACCTTTTCATCGGCGATCGCGCCGCGCAGATCCTCGACCACGCGCACCACCGAAATGCCGAAATGGTCCTGATAGAAGCCGTAGATCGAGCCCGTGCGCGCGCTGAAGGTCTGCGCATCGAGATTCGGAAAAACGTCGAGCGGAAACCACAGGTGATCGAGCATCACCGGCGCGTCGTCGCGTAAACGCAGATTCTCGACGCTGGCCACGCGCGTGCCGCGCTCGACCTTCAGCAGCGCAGCCAGTTCGGCCGTTGCACGTTCCTTGCCGAAACGCAGCAGCCGCGCCGACACCCGGACCGCCGCGCCACTTTCGTCGACGAAGTTGAAGTACTGGTCGAATTTATGCTCGTCGCCGAAGCGCGCGACGATCGTGCCGCGCCCGGCGCGCCGGATCAGCAGCCGCTCCGCAACGAGTTCCTCGACTGCGCGCCGGATCGTGCCGATGCCTACGCCGAAGGCTTCGGCCAGTTGCGGTTCGGTCGGAATCTTGTCGCCCGCGGCCCATTGTCCGGTACGCAGCCGTTCGAGAATCCCTGCGCGCACGATTTCGTAAAGGGGCTGTTCGCCCGGGTTGCGAGTTGCTGGCATCGCTTGAAAGTGAAAGCCATCTGACGGCGTTGTTATCGACGATGCGGAAACGGCGCCGTACGCGCCCCGCCGCGGGCCCGCGCCCCGGCTCGCATTCCGCGAATCTGCGCAAGGATACAGGATCGCACCGCCACGACGCGACGAAAGCCTTGCGACGATCCCTACGGCAAGCCGTACGGCTTGCCTCACGACCAACTCGCCACCCTGGTGTTTTCCCTGCATTCAACCGAATCATTCGAATGATTCGGTTGACGGACGAAGATCGCCGCCGTAGACTGCCTCACATCGCGCTTCCTGTTTTGCGCGGCCCACCACAAGGAGAGACCCCCATGCCGAATTTCATCAAGCACATCGCTTTCAAGGTTGAAGACGTCGAGAAAGAGCGCGCGTTCTACGAGAACGTGTTTGGCTACCGGCACGTCAATACGGTGCTGCGCAAGGGCAAGAACGGCGACCACGTATCGCACCACCTGACCGACGGCTACATGGACCTGACGCTGATCCACTACGAATCGTCGAACTCGGACGAGTCGGATTTCGCAGGCCCGGCACCGTGCATTCACCACATCGGCATGGAAGTGGAAGACCTCGATGCGTTCATCGAGCAGATCAAGGCAAACGGCGGCGAGATCCTGACCGCGCCGGGCCATCTGCCGGTCAAGTTCCGCTCGCCGAACGGCCCGGTGGCCGAAGTGGTGCCGATGAAGCGCTGGGAAAAGGAAACGCTGGCCGCCGGCGTGCACGGCGCCGTGCTGGAGTAAGCATCGCCGCAGCAGGAACACGCGCGCCGGTCGCCCAGATAAGATCGTCCACACGACGCAGCCGGCGCGTCGGCCGTGCCTCGGGCATGGCACAAGTTGAGTTGCAGCAACCCATGCCGCGCCGCGCCGCGCTGCCGAAACCGGCAGTGCCGCGCGGGCGACGGCGCAGGCAGTCGCAACGGCGCGCCGTCCGCAGCGATGCGCGCATGGAGAGAGACAATGGCATCAACCCGCTCGCGCAGACGCTTTTCCGCGACGACTGGCGTCCTGCTCGTGCTGTGCATCATGTCGTTCGTGATGTACATCGACCGCACCAATATTTCCACCGCCGCGCTAGCAATCCGGCGCGATCTGCAGCTGAACAACTCGCAGCTCGGCATGGTGTTTTCCGCATTCGCGCTGACCTACGCGCTCGCGATGATTCCCGGCGGCTTTATCGGCGACAAGCTCGGCGCGCGCAAGATGCTGGCGATCTGCGGCGTACTGTGGGGTCTCGGCACGTTGCTGACCGGCCTCGCCGGCGGTTTCGTCTCGCTGATGCTGGCGCGTTTCGTCGTGGGCCTCGGCGAAAGCCCGATCGTGCCCGCGTCGGCTCGCGCGCTGAACGCATGGATGAAACCGGACCAGCGGGGTTTTGCGCAGGGCGTCACGCACGCGTGTGCGCGCCTCGGCAACGCGTCGACGCCGATCGTGCTGGCGGCGCTGATCAGCGCGTCGTCGTGGCATATGGCCTTCGTCGTGCTGGGTGTCGTGAGTCTGGCGTGGGTCGTGCTGTGGGTCTGGTACTACCGCGACAATCCGGTCGACCATCCGGGCATCACCGCTGAAGACCTTGCCCGCCTGCCGGAAAAAGTCAGCAAGGCACGCGTGCCGATGCGCTGGGGCCCGCTGCTGCGCGCGCTGTGGCCGGCAACCGTGGTGAGCTTCTGTCACGGCTGGATCCTGTGGTTCTTCCTGAACTGGATGCCGTCGTTCTTCGCGCAGGCGTATCACCTGAACATCAAGCACTCGGCCGTGTTCAGCTCGGGCATCTTTCTGAGCGGCGTGGTCGGCACCACGCTCGGCGGCTCGCTGAGCGACCTGATGCTCAAGCGTACCGGCAACATCCGTCGCGCGCGCCAGACGATGATCACGATCGGCTTCCTCGCGCCGATTGTGTTCTTCGTGCCGATGTTCCTGAATCCGTCGCCGACGATGGCGGCGCTGTCGCTGGCGGCTGCGCTGTTCCTGTCGGAACTGGTGACTGCGCCGCTGTGGGCGGTGGCGATGGATCTCGCGCCGAATCACGCAGCCACGTCGAGCAGCATCATGAATACGGGGCTCGGCATTGCAGCTTCGGTGTCGCCGCCGCTGGTCGGCTGGCTCGTCGATGCGCTGCATTCGTGGCAGCCGGTGTTCGCGCTGACCATCTGTTTCCTGGTGCTCGGACCGATTGCCGCACACTGGATCCGCCCGGACAAGCCGTATCTGGGCGAGCCGCTCGGCGACACCGAAAGCGATACCACGCCGGCGGCCGGCGCGTTCGCCGCGCAGAACGCGTCCTGACGCATCGCGCCGTCGCAATGGCGGCGCCGCAGCATTACAGGCGCATCCGCTCGTCTTCGGCAAATATCTCGACGATCCAGTCGATAAAGCTGCGCACCGCGGCACTCGCGTGCTTGCCGTCCGGATAGACGATCGACACCTGAACCGGCGCGGCGCGCCGCTCGGACAACACCTCCCGCAACCGGCCGGTCTTCAGGTACGGCCATGCGACGAACTCCGACAGCTGGATCAACCCCATCCCTTCGAGCCCGCATTGCAGATATGCGTCGGTCTCGTTGATCGCGAGCCGGCCCGGCAGCGCCAGCGACACCGGTTGGCCGTCTTCGATAAAGCGCCACTCGAACGGCCGCCCCGACGCATTCGATACATAGTTGATCACCCGATGACGGCCGAGCTCCAGCAGGTCCGCGGGCTCGCCATACCGCTTCAGATACAGCGGCGACGCACAGGTGACCCAGTTCAATCGTCCTAGCGGCCGCGCCACCAGCGCCGAATCCGCCAGCTCGCCGCTGCGAATCGCGCAATCGACGCCGTCGTAAATCAGATCGAGCGGCCGGTCGCTCATGCCGAGGATCAGTTCGATCTCCGGATAGCGTTCGTCGAATTCCTGCAGCCGCGGCAGCACCACGGCACGGCCGAGCGCGCCCGGCATGTCGGCGCGCACCCGGCCGCGCGGCATGCTTGCATTCGCAACCAGTTCGCTTTCCGCATGCGCGATGTCCGCGAGAATCGCGCGGCACGACGCGTAGTAGCGCTCGCCGGCCTCGGTCAGACTCAGCGTGCGCGTGCTGCGGCGAAGCAGCACCGCACCCAGCTGTTGCTCGAGATGCTTGATCGCCGTTGTCACCGACGAGCGCGGCATCGACAGCGTCTCGGCCGCCTTGCTGAAGCTTTGCGCTTCGACGACGCGCACGAAGAGCGTCATCGCCTGTAGTTTGTCCATGGATAGGCGTGGTTTGCGATGGGCGATTGGCCGTGTGGCGGTGCGTTGCCGTACAGGGCTTGCGTCGAACGCGGCCATCTTACAACGGTGAGCCGATCCGCCACGGCGCGGTTCGCGCGCCATGCTTTGTCAATTCAACGACGCCGAACAATCGCGTGCATGCGCGGCACTAGACTGCATTCCGTTCAAAGCCGACGCCCCACATCGAAGCGCAACCTGCCGCGCGCTCACTGCGTGCGATGCATCCGCCGACGCTTTCCGCTAACCGCATCCGCAAGGTGATACCTGATGCAAACCCGCAATTCGATTCTCGTTCTCGGCGCCGGCGAACTCGGCATGGCCATGCTGCGCAACCTGAGCCGCCGCGCCGGCACGCTGCCGCATGTGTCGCTGACGGTGCTGCTGCGCGCGTCGACGCTCGACTCGACCGATCCCGCCAAAATGGAAGACATCGCTGAGCTCCGTTCACTCGGCGTCGACCTGCTGGCCGGCGACGTCGCGCAGCAATCCGAAGCCGAACTCGCCACACTGTTCCGGCCGTTCGACACGGTCGTGTCGTGCACCGGCTTCGTTGGCGGGCGCGGCATCCAGCTGAAGCTGGCACGCGCAGCACTGGCCGCGCAGGTCCAACGCTATTTTCCATGGCAGTTCGGCGTGGACTACGACGTGATCGGCCGCGGCAGCGCGCAGGATCTGTTCGACGAGCAGCTCGACGTGCGCGATCTGCTGCGCGCGCAAAGCGACACCGAGTGGGTGATCGTGTCGACCGGCATGTTCACCAGTTTTCTGTTCGAGCCGGCGTTCGGCGTGGTGGATCTCGCGCGCCGCACGGTGCACGCGCTCGGCAGCTGGGACAACGCGGTGACCGTCACGACCGCCGACGATATCGGCGCGTTGACCGCGGAAATTCTGTTCGACGAACCGCGCATCGCCAATCAGATCGTCTATACGGCGGGCGATACGGTGACCTATCGGCAACTGGCGGATGCCGTCGATGCAATGCTCGCCGTGTCCGGTGTGCAAGCGCAGCGCGAAGTATGGACCGTGGCCGACTTGCAGCGCGAACTGGCGGCCGATCCCGAGGATTCATTGAAGAAATATCGCGCCGTGTTCGCGGCAGGCAAGGGCGTGGCGTGGGACAAGCGGCAAACCTTCAATGCGCAGCGCGGCATCGACGTCTGCGATCTGCAGCAATGGATGCGGCAAAACCTGGGTTGAATCCCATCTGCCGCGCGGAGGCAGCTTCGAACTCCGCTGCCTCCGCGTGTCGCATGGCCAGGAAATTACGAATCGAGGTGGACCGAAACGTTGCCGTTCTGATAGCTCGCGGTTGCCTTGAAGCCATCCACCGTGACCGTGGCGAACTGCTGCGTGCCGACCGCACCTTGAATCAGCTGGATCGTGTCGCCGACCTTCGGCGTAAAGCCGCTGGCGAACGTCACGTGCAGCGTGCTGCCGGCGATCGTCAGCTGTCCGCCGACCTTCAGTTGTCCGCCGCCGCTGCCGTTCACGGCGAGTTGCAGCGTCGTGTTCGGCAACATCGTCAGCTTGCCTGCGACCGTCACCGGCGCCGTCGCACCGACGATCGCCGAGCCAGCGCCGACATACACGTCGCCGGTGCCGAACGCCGTCGGCGAAGCGGCTTCCAGCGCGCCGCCGGCCACCTGCGTGCCACCCGAATAGGTGTTGTTGCCCATCAGCGTCAACGTGCCGCTACCCTCCAGCTTCAGCTTGCCGCTGCCCGAGATGTCGTTGCGCCACGTATCGCTGGCGCTGAAGCCGCCCTGCGTCGCATCCATCGTCACCACGACGTCGCCGTTGAACTGCCCGTAGCCGTACATCGCATCGAACATGTCGAGCCGGCCCCAGCCTTCCGCATCGTCCATCACCGGAAAGCCGGACGCGATTTCAGTGGTCTTCAGCACCACGCGGCGCTGGTCCGCGCTCAGGTACGGATAACGCGTCTCGAGCAGCACTTCGGCGCCCTTCGGCACCACCGGCGGCGCGTCTGTCGATTCGATCTGACTGAAGCCGAAGGTCATGCGCCGCTCGCTGTTGGCCTTGTTGGTGGCGAAGTCGGCAAAGCGGTCGGTGTCAGGCGTCGCCGAATGCGCGAACGCGAGGAAGTTGGCCGGGGTCGTGCCGGTGGCCTGCTCGAGCGCGCTATGCGCCTGCGCGACGGCTGCCGATTTCAGCGCCGCGTTGGCCGGGTCGTTCAGATTCGCCGCCGCGCACGCAATCGCGAACATGCGGCCGGCCATCACGTCGAGCGGCGAATGCATGCCGGCAATGATGCGGTTTTCGCCGAGCTCGAGGCCGCGCGCGACCATTTCGCCGGCGCGCTCCGGCAGCGCGTACGCCATCGTCAGCGCATCGCGCATCGCTTCGGCTTCGTGGCCGCTCAGGAAGCCGCCGTCGGTGCTCGGAGTGGGGCTTTCGGCCGGCACCAGCGTCGGATCGACGATCACGCTGCTGCTCCAGCGATACGGGCGCGCGTATTTGTAGAAGCGCTTGGCCGGTTCCGTCGACGCATTGTTACCCATCGCCGACAGCAGATCGACCACCTTGCCGAAGGTCGCATTGCCGGTGCTGCCTACGCCGATGTTGTTGCCGTTGTCGTTGAACAGCGTGGTGGTCGCTTCCGGCGGGATCGACGTGATCGTCGTGGTCTGCTGCGCGGCGGCGCGCCATGCGTCGGTCAGCGGGCCCATGCCGTCGGTCACGCTGTAGCCTTTGCCGCGGCGGTCGTCGAAATAGGCGGCGTCTGCTTGCGCCTGCGTGCGCGTGGTCGTTTCGGTCACCGCGAACTGGATGTTCTGCGCCAGCAGCGGCGCATTCAGAATCGTGCCTCCGGGCGTGCCGTCGTTCGGCAGGCCGGTCCAGGTGGACTGCACGACGGCCGGGAACGTGCCGTTCGCCGGCGCGGACACGCCGGCATCCACCAGCAGCGTCAGCGGTTGCCAGTAGTCCAGATAGCGCGCCGCGATCCGCACGCCCGCATTGGTGGCGAGCGTCGCGAAGCGTGCATCGCCGCGCTGGTTGGTCGCAATGTTGTCGACGAAGGCCGGCACGTCCGGGATCGGCGCGGTCTCGACGAAGCCGCGATCCGGCGGCGGCGCGGGCGTGGCCGCGCTGGTGCTGGTGCTGCTGGCGGGATTGTCGTCGCCGCCGCAGGCAGACAGCAACAGCGCAGCTGAAACTGCGACACCCAGGGAAACTCTTGCGATTGGTACAGACATGAGAGGCCAACTCCGTTTCTTGACACAAGTGTCATTTAAATTGGCCGAGAGTCTAGAAACCCAGGGTGACATGGGCATTACCGACATGTGTCACTGCACTAAGAAAGCGGTGCGCTGCTCAATTATTTTTGAATTTTTTTATGCGAGCGGTCGACGGGTGTCCTGCGCGATACTAACCGGCTAAGGCAGCCTGCAACTGCCGTTGACGACCGCGCAGTCAGCATGACCGCGTGGCAGACACTACGTTGAAAGGTCCATGGAAAAAATCCTCGAGCGATTGTCCGAATCGGTCGCCGCGGCGCAAAACCTTGAAGAACTGGCAAGACCGCTACTCGAGATGCTCGAGGTGGTCTCCGGCCTCGAGTCCACCTATCTGACTTCGATCGACGAAGAAGCCGGCGTGCAGAACGTCGATTTCGCGCGCAACGTCGGCGATCTGCAGATTCCCGAAGGGCTCGCAGTACCGTGGTCCGATACGCTGTGCAAGCGCTGCCTCGAGGAAGGCCGGCGCTTCACATCGGATGTCAGCCAGCTTTGGCCTGATTCGGCCGCCGCCGCTGCGCTCGGCATCACGACCTATGCGAGCGCGCCGGTGATGGCCAGCAATGGCGCGGTGATCGGCACGCTGTGCGCGGCCAGCAAGCGCAGCGAAGAACTGAGCCCGCGGGCGCGCAGCACGCTCAATCTGTTTTCGAAGCTGATCGCGCAACACATCGAACGCGAGAAACTGCTCGGCGAACTGCGGCAGTCGAACGAATATCTGGCGCGCTTCGCGCTGACCGATTCGCTGACCGGCCTGCCCAACCGCCGCGCGCTGCGCGACGAACTGGGGCGGCTGCTGGCGCGGGCCGCGCGCGACGGCTCGTATGTGATTGTCGGCATGATCGATCTCGACGACTTCAAGCAGATCAACGACAGGCACGGCCACGCCACCGGCGATGCGTTCCTGAAGGCGTGCACGCAGCGCCTCGAAGGCGTGGCGCGCGATACCGACATGCTGGCGCGCGTGGGCGGCGACGAGTTCGTGCTGGTCGCGCCCGGACCGGTCGATGCGAAAGATGCGGACCGCGCGGCGGCGGCGCTGGCCGAACGCAGCGTCAGTGTGACGAGCGGGCGCTATCCGCTGCGGCAAACCGAGCTCGAGTACGCCGGCGTCAGTGCGGGCGTGGTCGCGGTGCGCTTCGTTTCCGTCGATCAGGCGCTGGAGCTGGCCGATGCGGCGATGTATCGGCACAAGCAGATGCGCAAGGATGCGCGCAAGGCGGCGGCTGGGGCGAAGTAACCCGGCGGGCGGGCCTGCGGCAAACGAAAAAGCCCGCGCTCCATCGGAGGGCGGGCTTTCTGCCAGCAAAGAACTGTCTTCGTCCGTCGGACTTAGAACGGAATATCGTCGTCCATCTCGTCGAAGCCGCCACCGGCCGGCGCACTCGGACGGCTCGCGCCGCCACCGCCGCCGCTGCGTGCGCCACCGCCGCCACCGCCCGCGGCACGTCCACCGCCGCCGCCGCCACTGCGCTCCATCGGCTCGCGGTTATAACCGCCGTCATCGCCACCACCGCCCGCGCCACCGCGGCCGCCCAGCATCTGCATCTGGTCCGCGACGATTTCCGTCGAGTAACGGTCGGTGCCGTCCTGCGCCTGCCACTTGCGCGTGCGAATACGCCCTTCGATATACACCGACGAGCCTTTCTTCAGATATTCCGACACGATCTCCGCGAGCCGGCCAAAGAAGGACACGCGGTGCCACTCGGTCATTTCCTTGAATTCGCCCGAGGCTTTGTCCTTGTAGCGGTCGGTCGTGGCAAGCCGAATGTTCGCCACAGCGTCGCCGCTCGGAAGGTAACGGACTTCCGGATCGGCGCCGAGATTGCCGACGAGAATGACCTTGTTGACGGATGCCATGAGTTTCTCCTATGTCGAGCAAAGCGAGCTGCAGCGCTCACCCCGCTCCTTGCGATGGTTCGATTCTGTTGCAGGCGGCCGCTATGCCTTGCGCGGCGGCTGCTTCATATTTGCGGCGATTATAAGCCAGCAGAAAACGAGCCCCGAGCAAGCGTAGAACACCGCGCTCGATCCGTCGAATTTCAGCAGCCAGCCGCCCAGCACGCCGCCGAGCGCGAGGCCGATCGACTGCGTGGTGTTGTAGACGCCGACCGCCGCGCCCTTGCGGTTGCCCGGCGCGAGTTTCGACACCAGCGAGGGCTGCGAAGCCTCGAGAATATTGAAACCGACGAAGTACACGAACAGGATCGCCGCGACAGACAGAATGGTATGCGGTGCAGCGCCCAAAAGTAACTGGCCGATCAGGATAAGACCGATGGCGCTTACCAGCACCGTCTTCATCTTGCCGCGCTTTTCGGCGGCGATGATGGCCGGCACCATCAGCACGAACGACAGGCCCATCACCGGCAGATAGATCATCCAGTGCGAGCGAACCGGCAGGCCGCCGTCTTCGAGAATGCGCGGCACGACGAGGAACAGTGCGGTCTGCGTGGCGTGCAATCCGAGCACACCGAAATTGAGGCGCAGCAGCTCGACGTTGTGCAGCACCTCGGCGAACGGCGCCGGCACGTGCACCGGCTTGGGCGCATCGGGCACGATCCACAACACCACGCCGATCGCGACGATCGAAAACGCGCCGACCA
>DATLOW010000427.1:0-9221 GCA_035536055.1 Paraburkholderia sp.
GACATCGGCCACGGCGTGCTCATGTAGCTGCCGTCGGCCGGCTGCGGCGCATAGCCGCCCTGGCCGTAGCCGGCCGGCTGCTGCGCGTACGCCGGCGGTTGCGGATAGGCCGCCTGGCCATATGCCGGCTGCTGCGCATACGCGGACTGCGGTGCATAACCCTGCAGCTGCGCGTAAGCAGGCTGCTGAGGGTACGCACCCTGCGGCGCATACGCGGACGGCTGCTGATACGCCGGCTGCGGTGCATAGCCGGATGCCTGCTGCGGATACGCCGGTTGCGCCGCGTATCCCGACGGCTGCGCATACGCGGGCTGAGGCGCGCCGCCCTGCTGATACCCGCCTTGCACCGGATAAGCCTGGCCCGGCGCAAGCGAAGCGCCGCCTTGCGACGTGCCGTACGAATCGGGCCCGTATCCGCCTGCTGCGTCCGCCGCGTTCGCCGCGCCGGCTCCCGACTGCGTCGAGCCGTACAGGTCAGGGCTGTAGCCACCGGTATCCGCGGCCGCCCGATACGCGTCCCGCTGCTGCGCGCCCGACTGCGGCAGCACAGCCGCAGCACTGCCCGCCGGCGACGAGCGGTACAGATCCACCCCATCGTCGCCGGTCTGCTGCGCCACTTCGCGCACGTCGCCTCGCGCGGCTGGCAGCACCGGCGCAAGCGAGTTCATCTGCATGGCGGACCCAGGCGCGACGTACGGGGCCGGCTGCGGCGGCGGTAGGTAAGCTGGCATGACGGGCATCGAACTCGGTTGAGACTGACTGGCATTGAATGGCACGCCGCGCGCCGCAGCGAATCCGAACGCGGTATTTGCGGGCGCGGCGCTGCCTGCGTCGCCGACCACGCGATTGGCGAACGGGTTGGTCCCCGGCGGCGGAATCGGACCGGACGGGCGCAGCGGCACATTCCAGCCGCTGCGGCCGTTCGCACCGCCCGCGGCCGGCGCCGCGCCGTTCTGCGCGAGCAGCGAGCGCCGCAGATACTCGGCGGCCAGCGAGTTGCGCCCCTGCGCGCGATACATCCTGCCGGCGGCGGCCAGCACGTCCGCGTTATACGGCGCGACCTGCAGCGCCTGCTTCAGCGTCTGCTCCGCAAAGCCGAAGTCGCGCGCGGTGGTTGCGGCGCTGATCGCGCCGGTCATCAGCGCGACGTCCGACGGACTCTGCTGCAACGCCAGCCGGTAAGTCGCGAGTGCATCGGCGTTGTCGTTCGCCGCGACATACAGACGCGCCAGCGCGGCCAGCAGATCCGCATTGTCGGGCCGCGCGGCCAGCCACGGCCCGAGCACGTCGTAGGCGCTCGCCAGATCGTTCGACTGGCGCAGCGCGTCGGTGCGCCGCACGACGATGGCAATGTTGATCCGCTCGAAATCGCTGCGCTGCTGCGGCGTGAGCGGCATCGACGCCAGCCGGCGCATCGCTTCGCCGAGCTCGGCGTCCTGTCGGGCGGTAAGCAGAATGCCCGCGTCGGTGAGCAGCAGGCTCGGGTCGTTCGGCGCGCGCGCCACCGCATTGCGCACGATTGCCAGTGCGCGGGCGGGGTCGCCGGCATTCACGTACGCCGACGCGAGCGCGCCGATCAGTTCCGGGTCCTGCCCCGCCACCGGTTCGGCCGCCAGCAGCAGCGCGCGCCCCTGCGCCGCGCGCCCGGAGCGCGCCAGCGCGCTCGCCGCATCGGCCTGCTGATGCACCCACAGGCGGTGCTGCAACACGGTCATCGGCAGCGTGCGCTTGTCGACTGGAATGCGGTCCAGCTGCGCGAGACCGTAGCCCCAGTCCTGCGTGTCGGCGGCGAGCAGCGCGCTGGCGTACAGCGCGTCGGGCATGTCCGGATGCAGCGCGACGAGGCCGTCCATGATGCTCTTCGCGTTCGCATACGCGCCCTGCTTCGCATAGATGCGTGCGAGGTCGAGGCGCATCCACGGATCGTCGGGATTGTTCTGCAGCGCGTCTTCGAACAGGCTGCGCGCGCTGCCGAGGTCGCCGCGCGCTTCGGCGGCGCGCGCCTGCGCGGCCTGCGCCGCGCCGCGCAGCTTGTCGGCGCCGCCCACCTTGGCGCGCTGTTCGTCGGTCAGCTGGTTTGCAAAGCTCAATGCCTCGTCGCCGCGGCCTTGCGCGGCGAGCGCGCCGACCAGGCCGCGGATCGCGTCGGGGTTGTCCGCCTGACGACGCAGCGCCATGCGGAACGCGGCTTCCGCGCCGCGCGCATCGCCGCTTTGCAGCAGCAGATCGCCGAGCGCAGCCTGCGCGGTGACGTCGCCCGGGCTCACGGTGATCGCGCGCTCGAACGATGCGCGCGCCTTCGCGAGGTTGCCGTTGCTTTGCTCGCCGAGCCCTTCGCTGGTGTACATCCAGTAGGTCGCGCTGTTCAGCGCTTCGCGCCAGCGTGCCGCGTTGCCTGCCTGCGACGCGCGCTGCAGATAGTCGTGCGCGTCCTTGAACTGCTCCTGCTTCAGATACGCGACGCCGATGCCGCCAAGCGCATCGGCATCGTTCGGCGAATTAGCCAGCACCGACGAAAAGCGTGCCTTCGCGGTGACGAGGTCGCCGCGGTCGAGTGCGGCAAAACCTTCGGCGATCGTGCGGCCGCGCGCATCGGATGCGGCGCCCTGCTGTGCGCGTTCGCTGGCGCGCCGGTCCTGGTCGTTGATCGCGTCGAAGCGCGCCTTGACCGGCGCGTCGTCGGGCACCACCGCGAGGTAGGCCTGGAACAGCGGCGCATCGGAGGCGCGCACGCCGAGCCATAGCAGCGCCTGGCGCCAGCTCGCCTTGGCCTGCGCGCCGACCGTCGAATCGCGCGACAGCTGCGCGAGCCGGTCGATGCCGTCGCGCCGGTTCGCTTCGCGATAGGTCAGATGCTGCGCATACGCGAGTGCAAAGCGCGGATCGTCCGGATGGTCGTGCGCGAGCTGCTCGAGGCCGCGGCGCGCTTCTTCCCAACCTTGCGGCGTCGCGCCGAGCGTCTGGTAATACTCCATCGCCAGTTGCGGATTGGTCGGCTTCGTGCCGAGCGCCTGCCGGTACGTCTGCGCGGCGGACGCGGCCTGACCGCTTTGCGCGAGCCGCCGCGCGTCGTTGATGGCCTGGTCGGTCGGGCTCGCCTCGCCGAGACGCCGCGCCAGCTCGTCCAGATACGGATAGTTCGGCGCGGCCGCGCGCAGACGCGTCAGATACTGCTGCGCGCCGCTGCCGTCCTTGCGGTCGGACAGCACGATGCCCATGCCGTACAGCGCATCCGGCTGCTGCGGATCGATGCGCAGCACCTTCTGCCACGCCTGCTCGGCGAGGTCGCCGCGCTTGTGCGACTGCCAGTACTTGCCCTGGTCGATCAGCACATTGAGCGGATCGTTCGTCTGCGCGACGGCCGGCGCGGATGCCGCCGCGCCGAACGCGAGCAAGGCTCCGATTACGAGCGCGCGTGGGCGGTTTGGCATGCGTTCTCCCAGTGCGGCACGAGCCGGCCGGTGTCGTCGAAACGGTAACGGCTGTCGGCAGAGCCGGTGCCGAAGAGCATCAGGACCTCGTCGTAGTAGACCGGGGCTGCGGTGGCGGCGGGTGCGCCGCTCGTGCTTTGCGTGCTTTGCGTGCCCGGCGCGTGCACCGTGCCTGCAGCCGCTGCCGCCGCGGCAGCGAGCGCGGCCAGATGGGTCTGCGCAAGATTGGCCGCGCGCGCATCGCCGAGCGCGCGGAAATACGGCAGCAGCGCGCCCCAGAAACCGAGCGGCGCTTCGCCCTGCGCGGTGCCGCTGGTGGTCGCGACGCGCTCCGGCGGGATGCCGGTCTGCGCGATCCGCTCGCGCATGCCACCGAGCGCGGCGAGCCACGGCTTGGCGAGCGGATCGCCGGGCGCGGCGAGTCCTGCCCACAGGTAGACGCGAATCGCGTCGTAGCTGCCGAGGTCGCCGTCCTTCGGATCGACGATAAAACGGCCATCGCGCCATGCGGCCCAGTCCGGCGCGAAGCCGAGCGGCGCGGTGGTCCGGATCATCGTGTAGGCATTCGCCGCGATGCTCGCCCACGGGCCCGACGGTGCTTCGGCGGCGAGCGCGCGCAGCAACGGCAGCGGCAGGTAGCTCGGGTTCAGCCGCGTGGTGCCGCCGCTCTGGAAGCCTTGCGGTCCCGGCAACAGCATCGGACCGAGGCCGGCGAGCGTCGTCACTTCCTGCTTTTCGATCTGCGTGACAAGCGCCCATGCGAGCTTCGTGTACGACGGCTCGCGCCACAGACGGCCCGCCTGGAACAGGTCGTAGGCGATCCACAAATCGGCGTCGGAGGCCGAGTTCGGATCGAGCACGCCGTAGCTGCCGTCGGGCTTGCGGCCCCACTGCCACGCGGGCAGCTTCACGTCGCTCGCATCGAAGCGGCCCGCCGACAGGTTCGCGCGGGTCCAGCGCAACAGCCGGTCGAAGCCCGCGCGGTCGTTGGCGACCAGCGCGAAGAACATGCCGTACGACTGCCCTTCGGAAGTGGTCTGCTGGGCCGGCGTCGAAAAGTCGACCACGCGACCGTCCTGCTGCACGAAGCGCGCGACGAACTGACGGTACGCGCTCCAGTCGTCGCAGGCGGCCGGGGCAGCGGATGTCGGCGCCGCTGCGCTTGCCGCATCGGCGGTGCGCGGCGCGACAGCGCAGATCGCACAAGCCGCGGCCAGCACGAACGCGCAGCCGCCGGACGCAGCGGAGCGCGGCCACGAGGCCGGCACCCAGTCGCGCACGATTCGCGACGCGGACCCCGGCGCGCAGGCTATCCCGAAGCGCGGCCCACAGTGCGCCCTGAAGTGTGCCGCGAAGCACGACGCGAAGTGCGACCCGAACCGCAACCCAAAGCGCAACCCGCAGCGTGCCCCGCAACGAAGCCCGCAGCGCAATCCGAAACGAAGCACGGTCCGCATATCAATCCTGCAGCCGGCGCGCCGCGATCGCGCGCAGCAGCCGGTAGAAGAACGCCGCGATGATCAGCGCCGCGAGCACGCCGCCGGCGAGCAGCAGGATCGGATGCACGGACAGCACCCAACGCATGTATTCGATCGGCGACAGACGGCCGACGTAATAGACGTCGCCGTTCGACACCACTTCGAGCGCGCGCCCGCGCACCACGGTCAGCCCCCCCTGGATTTCGCTGACCAGATCCGGCTCGAGCATCGCATTGGTCAGATCGACGTCCGACTGCCCGGCGGCGCCGACCAGCGCGACCACGCTGCGCCCTTTGCGCAGCGGCGATTCGAAGCCGGTCAGCAACGCATCGCCGGACGCGGTAACCAGCGACAGGTCTGCGCGCCCCGCGGTGCGCACGCCGCCGCGGTTGCCGTACCACCAGTTGGCGAGGCGAAACGGCGCACTCGACAGTTGCCAGCGGCGCGAGTCGTCATCGGGCGTGAACGGCATCGCCTTTTGCCACGTGGTCAACAGCGGCTGCTGACCCGGCGCGCCGAGCACCAGCAGATCCATGTCCGCGTAGCGCGCCATGTCGCCGGGCCCACCGACCGTCACGCCGGTCACCGGATAGCCGGTCGACGCGCCCATGCGGCCCATCGCCATCAGATAGAGACTGAAGTCGCTCGGGTTCGGTTGCGGCGGCAGGATCACCGCGGTCTGCGACAGGTCCGCCATCCGCGTAAACGGAAAGCCGCTGTTCGCGAAGGCCGCCAGATCCGGCAACGCCGCATAGTGCGGGAACGACGACAGATCGATAGTCGAATCCGGGTCGATCTCGCCGCGTACGTTGTCGAGCACCTGGCCCTGGCATTCGCCGGTCTTCGGCATGTCGTAGAAGAAGTGGAAACGCAGCTGCGCCTGCGAAGCAAGCAGATGCGGCGGAATGAAAATCTCGCGCGCAGCCGGCGCCGTGTGGTCCGGCTGCAAGCGATTCAGATAGCGGCCGAGGTCGAGCAGCGACGCCGATTGTGCGGGAATCCGCAGCGCCTGCACGAAGGTGTTGTCGACGCTGATGTTCAGCGTCGAGCGGTCCGGCGCGGGACGTGCGGTAAAGCGGTAACGCAGGTCGACCGGAATGCCCTTCGAGCGCCACGTAAACAGATCGGGCGGCATGCGCAGGTTCACGCGGATCACGTCCGGGTTGTAGCCGGACACCGACAGGTCCTTGACCGGCGTCAGATCGCCGAAGCGCACCGGCCGGTCGGTGGGCAACCAGCGCGGCGCATCGTACGGTTCGCGGGCGCGCGGCGCATCGACGTGCGTGATGGTTTGCCGGGCGCCGGCCAGCGCTGCTTCGCCGAGCGTCAGCGCGTCGGCGGCGGTCTTCAGCTCGCGCGCATCGCGGCCAAGCACCAGCAGCAGCTTGCCGCGCGCCGGCGCCGGGCGATCGACGATCGCCAGCATCGGGCCGTCGATGGTGGGCAGCGCCACGCCTTGCGGATGCTCGTCGTTGGTCGCGAACACCACCGCGTTGCCGGACAGCGGCGCATTGTCGATCTGCGCGGGAAACAGCGCGCCGCGATAGCCGGCAAACGCGCCGAACCACGACGCGACGATGCCGGCCGCTTCGAGCGTCTGGTTCGACGGCCGCGCGGCGAACACGAACGGCAATTCGAGGCGGCGAATGTCGCGCCGGTCGAAGAACGGCAACGGCAGTGCGCCGAGTTCAGGCGGCGTGGCGAGCGAACCGAAGCTCAGGTCGAGCGAACTCGCATTGCTGACCGTCGCCCACAGCGCGCTGCTCGCCGGGTCTTCACAGCCCTGCGTGTAATGACCGATCAGCTGCACGTTCAGGTTGTTGAACTCGGTGATCAGCCGCGGCTCGAGCGGAATGTCGCGCGCCACCAGCGTGCCGGCCTGCTCGCGCGGCAACGGCAACGTAGCGGCCACCTCGCCGTTCACCAGCACCTTCAGATGCGACAGGTTCGACAGCAGCGACGGCGAGTAGCTGTAGATCAGATGCAGCGTCGCGCCGGTCACCACTTCGTCGGCGCGCACCGAGAACGGCACACCGTTCTGGCTGTCGACGCCGCGCAATTGCAGCGGGTCGAGCGCGCCGAGCTGCGCGAACGTGAACACCTGACGGCGACCGTTCGATACCAGCGTGCCGTTGTCCGCGGTGGTCGGCATCGTGTCGCGTCCGCCGGCGCGCACCGCGGCGAAGGTCTGCGGCACCGGGTTGGCGAGCGCGGGCTGCGCCGCGGCGCGCGGGTCGAGCAGACGCGCGGGGCCCGGCGGCAAGCTGGCGTCGCTGGGATCGGCAGCGGCAGTGGCTGGCGGGTTGGCGGAGCCGCCGCGGGCGGCCGCAGGCGCGCCGGCATCTGGCGCGCCGCTTTGTGCGGCCGTCGTTGGCGTGTTCTGGGCAATCACGAGCGGCGCCGCGGCTCCGGCCGTCCCTTGCTGCGCGGGCCATCCGCCGCTGCTGCGCGGCGCTTCGGCCGGTGCGCCCGGCGTGGCGGCGCGCGCCGCCGGCAGCAGCACGCCGAACGCGCTCAGGCCGAGCAGCGCGCCGCTCGCCAGCACAGCCGCCACGCGCCGTGCGTGGTCCACCGCACGGCGCACCTCGTGGCGCAGTTCATGACGCGCCGCCTCGCGCATTCGCTGGCGCACCGCATGGCCGCCGCCGACGCGGCTCGAGCCGCCGCGCTCGCGCGCCCCGACGCCGGCGCCGTCGGCGCCATGCGCATCACGATGCGCGACGCCGCGCACGAAGCCGGCATCCTGCTGCATCGACGGGAACACCTCACTGCGCACGTCGTCGCGTCGCATGTTCCGCATACGTTATTTTCCGTTCTTGATGTTTTTCGCGTTGTCTTTGGCGGCCGTGCGCTGCCGGCCCAGCTGCCGTGCGTCGGCATAAAGATGTTCGAACAGCCCGGCGATGCCGCTTGCGCCTACCCGCATCACGTGGCCGAGGCTGCGCAGCGGGGTGTCCGCTTCGCGCCCTTCGGCCCAGCCGGTCCACGCATCGGCGCGCGCGAAGGTGCTTTGCACGAATTCGAGTTCCTGCTCGCGAGTGAGCGGTGCAAAGCGCAAACCGACGCGCCCCGGCGCCGCATACGTGACGTCCGCCGGAAACACGAATTCCTCATGGCCGCGAAACAGCGACACCACCACGCTCTCATGCAGCGGCACGACCAGATCGCCCGGCAGCTTCAGCGCAACGCCGCCTTCCGCATAGTCGATGGTTTCGCAGGCGAGCGTGCGGCCGGTCGAGAAACGCAGCGACGCCGGGAATTTCATCGCCACGCGGTGCGTGTTGCGCACCTGGCGCTGCTCGCGCGCGGCCGCGACGCTCGCGCCGAGAATCAGCATGTTGTAGGCGGTCCACGCGAGGTTAAGCAGGGTTGTCTGCACCTCGCTGCGCGAATCCCAGTGCATCCCGATGTGCACGCCGCCCGCGACGAAACCGAGCAGGTTCAGCATCAGCAGGAACAGATACGGCCGCGAGATGCCCCAGTCGAAGTACTGCTCCTCGATGCGGCCGCCCTTCGCGGTGACGTTGAACTTGCCGAGCTTTGGGTTGATCAGCGCGAGCAGCGTCGGCGCGGTGATGTACGACGCCAGCACCGACTCGTACACCTCGGACCAGAACGAATGGCGGAACTGCCGCTGCATGCGCGAGTTCGTGATGTTCGCGTGGAACATGTGCGGCAGCGCGAAGATCGCGATCGTGCCGGCCGCAGCCTGGATGATGTGCGCGTTGAAGAACAGGTACGACAGCGGCGCAGTCAGGAACACCAGCCGCGGAATGCCGTAGAAGAAGTGCAGCATCGCGTTCAGGTAGCACAGCCGCTGGCCGAACGACAGCCCGCGTCCCGCGAGCGGATTGTCGATGCGGAAAATCTGGGTCATGCCGCGCGCCCAGCGGATGCGCTGGCCGATGTGGCCGCCGAGACTTTCGGTTGCGAGTCCCGCGGCCTGCGGAATCGCCAGATACGCGGTGGTATAGCCGCGCCGGTGCAGCTTCAGCGCGGTATGCGCGTCCTCCGTCACGGTCTCTACCGCGATGCCGCCGATCTCTTCCACCATGGTTCGCCGCAACAGCGCGCACGAGCCGCAGAAGAACGTCGCGTTCCACAGATCGTTGCCGTCCTGCACGAGGCCGTAGAACAGTTCGCCTTCGTTGGGCACCTTGCGGAACGTGCCGAGGTTTTTCTCGAACGGGTCGGCCGAGAAGAAATGGTGCGGCGTCTGCAGCATCGACAGCTTGCGGTCGCGCAGGAACCAGCCGAGCCCGACCTGCAGGAACGAGCGGGTCGGAATGTGATCGCAGTCGAAGATCGCGAA
>DATLOW010000428.1:0-13186 GCA_035536055.1 Paraburkholderia sp.
CGTGGCGGTTTAGTGTCAAAATACGTTTTTTCCGCGCACCGGGGCGGCCGGCGCGCACCAGTTCTCCCAGCTACGAGTTCATCATGAGCGATATCAAGAAAGTCGTGCTCGCCTATTCGGGCGGCCTCGACACCTCCGTCATCCTGAAGTGGTTGCAGGACAACTACGACGCCGAAGTCGTCACGTTCACGGCCGACATCGGCCAGGGCGAAGAGCTGGAGCCGGCGCGCAAGAAGGCGCTGCAACTCGGCATCAAGCAGGAAAACATCTTTATCGAAGACCTGCGCGAAGAATTCGTCCGCGACTTCGTGTTTCCGATGTTCCGTGCGAACACGATCTACGAAGGCGAATATCTGCTCGGCACGTCGATCGCGCGTCCGCTGATCGCGAAGCGCCAGATCGAAATCGCACGCGCCGCCGGCGCCCAGGCGGTGTCGCACGGCGCCACCGGCAAGGGCAACGACCAGGTGCGCTTCGAACTCGGCTACTACGCGCTCGAACCCGGCATCAAGGTGATCGCCCCGTGGCGCGAATGGGACCTGCTGTCGCGCGAAAAGCTGCTCGCGTATGCGGAAAAGTCCGGCATTCCAATCGAAATGAAGCACAAGCAAGGCGGCGCGCCGTACTCGATGGACGCGAACCTGCTGCACATCTCGTTTGAAGGCCGACACCTCGAAGACCCGAAGGCGGAAGCCGAAGCCGATATGTGGCGCTGGACGGTTTCGCCGGAGCAGGCGCCGGACGCGCCGGAATATATCGACGTCGAATACGAACACGGCGATCCGGTTGCGCTGAACGGCAAGCGCCTGTCGCCGGCCGAGATGCTGACCGAGCTGAACCGCCTCGGCGGCAAGCACGGTATCGGCCGGCTGGACCTGGTCGAAAACCGCTATGTCGGCATGAAGTCGCGCGGCTGCTATGAAACGCCGGGCGGCACGATCATGCTGAAGGCGCACCGCGGCATCGAATCGATCACGCTCGACCGCGAAGTCGCGCACCTGAAAGACGACCTGATGGCCCGCTATGCTTCGCTGATCTACAACGGCTACTGGTGGAGCCCGGAGCGCCGCGCGATCCAGGTGCTGATCGACCACACGCAGGAAAAGGTCAACGGCTGGGTGCGGGTGAAGCTGTACAAGGGCAGTGTGTCGGTGGTCGCGCGCGATTCGAAAGATACGCTGTTCGACAAGACGATTGCCACGTTCGACGACGATGGTGGCGCGTACAACCAGGCCGACGCCGGCGGATTCATCAAGCTCAACGCGCTGCGGATGCGGATTGCTGAAAACGCACGCCGCCAGCGTGGCGAGTAAGCAGGTTCTGTAGCGTAGGCGTACGTTACGCTACGCGTCACGCGCTTCGCAAAAGCGCCGGTGCATGGCAACATGCCCGGCGCTTTTTGTTGCACGTTGCGCGCATCCGGCAACCGCCCGTATCAAAGGCACACCGGCTCGGGCTCCAGTTCCACGCCGAAGCGTTGCGCGACATCGCGCTGGATCGCTCGTGCGAGCTCCAGTACCTCGGCGCCGGTCGCGCCGCCGCGATTCACCAGCACCAGCGCCTGGCGCTCGTGCACGGCCGCGGCGCCGAGCGCGCGCCCCTTCCAGCCGCAGCGGTCGATCAGCCAGCCGGCCGCCAGCTTCACGCGGCCATCCGCCTGCGGGTACGACACGAGCTCCGGTTCGCGCACGCGCAGCGCGTCGAATTGCGCGGCATCCACCACCGGATTCTTGAAGAAACTGCCCGCGTTGCCGAGCGCCAGCGGATCAGGCAGCTTCGCGCGCCGCACGCGTACCACCGCGTCGAAGATCGCCTGAGCGGCCGGCGCCGCGTCGCCAGCACCGCTCGCGGCCAGTTCGCGCGCGAGCTCCGCATAGTTGGCCCGTGGCACCCATGCTTTCGGCAGCCTGAACGTGACCGACGTGATCACGTAACGGTCGCGGCCCTGCTGCTTGAAAAAACTGTCGCGGTAGCCGAAGCGGCACGCAGCGGCGTCCATTTCGACGATGTCGCCCGTTGCCAGCTCGACGGCCCGCAACGAAGCGAAGCGCTCGCACATTTCCAGCCCGTACGCGCCGATATTCTGGATCGGCGCCGCACCCACCGTGCCCGGGATCAGCGCGAGATTCTCGAGACCCGGCAAGCCCTGCGCGAGCGTCCACGCAACGAATTCATGCCAGTTTTCGCCGGCCGCCGCCTCGACGTACCAGGCCTCGTCGTCCTGATGCACGACGCGCCGGCCGCGCAGCGCAACCAGTAGCACCAGCCCGGCGAAATCGCGCGTCAGCACGACATTGCTGCCGCCGCCGAGCACCAGCCGTGCAAGCCCGGCCGCACGCGGATCGCGCACCGCGGCAAGCAGCTGGTCCACGGATTCGATGCGGCATGCGAACTTCGCGCGAACATCGAAACCGAAGGTGTTATGCGCCTGCAACGGGTAATCGGCAATGAATGGCGCGGAGTCGGACGGGGGCATCGGCTGGAGCATCGGCAGGCCGCGGCGCGGCGGAATGATTCGGAAACACGCACAGGCAGCGTGCGATCCTTGGGCAAAAGATATGGCGTCGGTAAAATGACGTCCGGTCCGTGATTATAGCGAGTGCATCTGCGTGCCTTTCGGGCGGCGCCGGCACCGCGGCACTATGGGAGAGGAAAGATGCCATCGTTCGACGTCGTCTGCGAAGCGAACATGATCGAGGTCAAGAATGCCATCGAGCAATCCAACAAGGAAATTTCGACGCGTTTCGACTTCAAGGGATCCGACGCCCGCGTCGAGCAGAAAGAGCGCGAACTGACGATGTTCGCCGATGACGAGTTCAAGCTCGGCCAGGTCAAGGACGTATTGCTGTCCAAAATGGCGAAGCGCAATGTCGACGTGCGCTTTCTCGACTACGGCAAGATCGAGAAGATCGGCGGCGACAAGGTCAAACAGGTCGTCACCGTGAAGAAAGGCGTATCGGGCGACCTCGCGAAGAAAATCGTCAAGCTGGTGAAGGACAGCAAGATCAAGGTGCAGGCCAGCATTCAGGGCGATGCGGTGCGCGTGAGCGGTGCGAAGCGCGACGACTTGCAGGGCGTGATTGCCATGCTGCGCAAGGACGTGACGGATACGCCGCTCGACTTCAACAATTTCCGCGATTAGGCGGCGGTTCGACGCTGTGTGTTGTGGTGGGGCGAGTTGCGGCGTGGGACAAGCTGTGGCGCGGCGCGAGCGACAGCGTGGCGCAATGCGCCATTGACGTGTAGCGCACTGCGACGCGAAACAGCCGACTGCAGGCAGCCGACGCGGGCTCGGTTCGTGCAACCGCAGGCCCTGTTCGCACGACCGTAGACCCGGCCCACACGACCGTAGGCCCCGTCCGCACGCCCGCCGCACGCCGCGGCCGCATGCCGGCGCCGCAGTCCGCTCAGTGCTTCGGACCTGCGCTTTCCACCGTCTCGCCGGCCGCCGTCTTCTTTTTGTCGCCGATCCGGCTCTCCTGCCCTGCCACCAGCTTCGCGATGTTGCCGCGATGACGCCAGATCAGCAGTGCGCTCATCGCGACGACTGCCAGCGCCACCACATTTGCACCGAACAGAAAGCCGTCGAACAGCGGCGCGAATATCGCCGCGCAGATGGCCGCCAGCGACGAGTAACGCGTGAAGAACGCAACGATGATCCACGTCAGCAAGGTGGCGATGCCGAGTATCGGATTGATGGCCAGCAGCACGCCGGCCGCCGTCGCGACGCCCTTGCCGCCCTTGAAGCGGAAGAACACCGGGTACAGGTGGCCCAAAAACACGGCGATAGCGGCAATCGCGACCGACGTGTCGTCCAGACCGTAGCGCGCGCCGAAACGATCGACGAGCCAGACCGCGAGCCAGCCCTTCAACGCGTCGCCGATCAGCGTAAGAATGGCGGCCTTCTTGTTGCCGGTTCTGAGCACGTTGGTCGCACCCGGGTTGCCGGAGCCATACGAACGCGGATCGGCGAGACCCATTGCGGCGCTCACGATCACAGCGAACGACACCGAACCGATCAGATAGGCCACGACCGCGACAAGCAGGTTTTCCATGTCGAAACTCTTATAAGTATGGGAGAGCGGACCGACGCGTAAAGCGTCGTGCGCGCGACGGCGCACATTTTAACCAGGCGGCCGGCGACAGTCTGTGTGCGTCGTCCGGCCGGCTCGCCGCGCTCGGCCGCCGCTCAGACGTCGCTCAGACGTCGCTCAATCGACGCTCGCGCACTGCACCGGTTTTGCCCCCAGGAATTCGCTCAGTACGGCCGGCGCGATACTGACGAGAAACCCGCGCCGCCCGCCGTTGATCCAGATCCTGTCGAGTTCGAGAATGCTCGACTCGACGTAGACGGGCATCTCCTTGCGCGTGCCGAATGGCGACGTGCCGCCTATCAGAAACCCCGAATGACGGTTCGCCACCTCGGGTTTGCAAGGCTCGACTCGCTTTGCGCCGATCTGCCGCGCGAGATTCTTGGTCGAGACCGTGCGATCGCCATGCATCAGCACGATCAGCGGCTTCGCGTGCTCGTCTTCCATCACCAGCGTTTTGACCACGTGATGCTCGTCGACGCCGAGCTGCCGCGCCGATTCCTCCGTACCGCCATGCTCGACGTATTCGTACGGATGCTCGCTGAAAGTCACGCCATGGCGGCGCAGAAACTGCGTAGCCGGCGTCTCGGAAACATGTCTGGATTTGCTCATCGGCGCATTGTAATGTCCTCGCCCAGCGACGCGCCATTGGCCGAACGGCAGATTGTGCGCATCCGGCGGCTGTGGCACGATCGTTCGAGAATCAGCAAGCACGGTGCGTGCGCGATGCCGGTCGCATGAGCCGGCGCCGCGTGCTCGTGGACGCGTGCGCGTGCTTCGTGGGCGCGTGCTTCGCGGCCGCGTGCTCAGCGGGCGCGTGCTCCGTCGCCACATGCCAAGGGCCGCATGCTTCACAGACGTACAGGGAGATCTGCGTTGACATCATTGCCGCCACCGTCAAGCCCGGCAGCCACCGCTGTCGATGCCGACGTGCTGTTCGCCGCGTTGCCGGCCCGCATCGCCGACATCCCCGCCTATAGCGCGTTGCGCGATCCGCAGCAGATCGCACTGATCGAAGACGCGCACCGCCTCACTTACGCGCAACTGGCGGACACCGTCGATGCCGCGTCTGGACTGCTACGCGAACTGGGCGTGCGTGGCGGCGACCGCGTGATGATCGTCGCCGAAAACAGCGTGGCGCAGATCGTGTTGCTGTTCGCGGCGGCGCGGCTCGACGCATGGGCGCTGCTGTGCAACGCGCGGCTTTCGGCGCCGGAGCTGGACGCAATCGCCGCACATGCGCGGCCGCGACTCATCGCGTACGTAACGGAAACGTCCGCTGATGCAGCCCAGCACGCGCAACGCCGCGCGGCACGCGCAGCACCGGCGCTGCCCAACACCCATGCGACCGAACCGGGCGAAGTGGCCGACATCGGCGCATGGTCGTACAGCTGCGATGCCGGCACGCAAGCCGAACCTGTCGAAGCTTCGCCGCACCGTCAATGCGCGGCGCTGATCTATACGACAGGCACCACCGGTGCGCCGAAAGGCGTCATGCTGTCGCACCGCAACCTGCTGTTTATCGCGGCGACGTCGAGCAGGCTGCGCCGCATCGACCCGGACGACGTCGTCTACGCCGTGCTGCCGATCTCGCATGTGTACGGGCTCGCGTCGGTATGCCTCGGCAGCCTGCACGCGGGCGCAACGCTGCGCCTCGCGCCGCGCTTCTCGCCCGAAGCCGTGCGTATGGCGCTCGCCGAGGAACGCGTATCGATCTTCCAGGGTGTGCCGGCTATGCACGCAAAGCTGCTCGAGCATCTGCACGCACAGCGCCTGCCGTGGTCGGCGCCGCACTTGCGCTTCGCCTACTCGGGCGGCTCGCCGCTCGATGCGGCGTTGAAGGCGCGCGTCGAAAGCGTCTACGGTGTGGCGCTGCACAACGGCTACGGCATGACGGAAACCAGCCCGACCGTCGCGCAAACGCCACTCGACGCACCGCGCGCCGATTGCTCGGTCGGCGTGCCGATTCCCGGCATCGAAGTGCGTTTCGTTGCGCCGGACGGCTCCGACGTGACGCAAGGCGAGACCGGCGAACTATGGGTGCGCGGCCCGAATGTGATGCTCGGCTACTACCGCAACCCGCAGCAGACCGAAGCCACGCTGACGCGCGACGGCTGGCTGAAAACCGGCGACCTCGCGCAGCAGTCCGCGGACGGTGCGCTGCATATCGTGGGGCGCAGCAAAGAGATGATCATCCGCTCGGGTTTCAATGTTTATCCGGCGGAAGTCGAACAGGTGCTGAATGCGCACCCGGATGTCGTGCAATCGGCGGTGATCGGGCGCAGCGTCGAGGGCAACGAAGAGGTCGTTGCGTTCGTCGAACTCAGGGCGGGTGTGTCGGTGTCGCCCGCACAGTTGATCGAGTGGAGCGCCGCGCGGCTCGCACCCTACAAACGTCCCGCCGAAGTGCGGGTGCTGGCGACGCTACCGGCGGCATCGACGGGCAAGATTCTGAAGCATAAGCTGCGCGAACTCGTGTGAGCTTTAGCTCGCCGCGCCGGGCTGCCTGGCGCGCAACGCTGGCGCCGTACGTCGCGTCGCGCCGCGACCCAGCGATAGCGTCTGCCGCTTGCCGCCTGAGCCATTGCGTGCCACCCGTCGCCCGTCGCCCGTCGCCCGTTGCCCGTCGCCCGTCGCCCGTTGCCCGTTGCCCGTTGCCCGTTGCCCGTTGCCCGTTGCCCGTCGCCCGTTGCCCGTAGCTCGCCGCCTGCGGCCCACCGGCCGCCCCCGCATCACCCCCGCGGATGATGCGCCGCATGCAGCGCACGCAGCCGCTCGCGTGCAACGTGCGTGTAAATCTGCGTCGTCGAGATGTCGGTATGGCCAAGCAGCAGCTGCACCACACGCAAGTCCGCGCCATGATTCAGCAGATGCGTCGCAAACGCATGACGCAGCGTGTGCGGCGACAGCGGCGCGCGCACTTCCGCGGCAGCCGCATGTCGCTTGATGATGTTCCAGAACTGCTGGCGCGTCATGCCCTCGGCCCGCGTCGTGACGAACAGCGCGTCCGCCGCGCGCGCGCCGAGCAGCGCCGGCCGCGCGTCGCGCAGATAGCGCTCGATCCAGCCATGCGCCTCTTCGCCGAACGGAATCAGCCGCTCTTTGGCGCCCTTGCCCAGCACGCGCACCACGCCTTCGTTCAGCCCGATCTCGACGGTCTTCAGCGTGACGAGCTCGGTCACGCGCAGTCCGCTCGCGTACATCAGTTCGAGCATCGTGCGATCGCGCAGGCCGAGCGGCGTGTCGATATCCGGCGCACCGAGCAGCGCCTCGACCTGCGCTTCGGTCAGCGTGTTGGGAAAGCGCGGCGGCTGTTTCGCCGAGCGGATGCGCAGCGTCGGATCGGCCGCCGCGCGATGTTCGCGCACCGCCCACGCGTAGTAGCGGCGAAACACCGACAGGCGGCGGTTCGCAGATGTCGACTTGTCCTGCTGGCGCGCCGCGCTATACGCATTCAGGTCCGCCTCGCCCGCGGTATCGAGCGAGCCGTTGCGCGTGGTCGCCAGCCACTGCGCGAACAGTTGCAGATCGCGCCGGTACGCGTCGAGCGTGTTACGCGACAGCCCGTGTTCGAGCCACAACGCGTCGCAGAACGCATCGATCGAAGCACCGCTAGCTTGCAGCAACGGCGAACTCACCGGCGCATCGTCGTTCAGCGCGTCGTTCAACGTGTCGCTCATGCGTAGCCCGCCACGCCTTCGTGCGCGAGCAGCCAGCGCTTGACGTTGCGGTAATAGCCGTCGTCGCCGTGATGCGCAAAGCCGCCGATGCCGCTCGACGCCACCACGCGATGGCACGGAATCACAATCGGAAAAAAGTTCGAGCCGCATGCCTGGCCGACCGCGCGCGGATGGCTGTCGACTGTTTTTGCCAGTTGCCCGTAGGTCTGCACCGCACCCGGCGGGATCTCGCAGATCGCCTGCCAGACGCGCCGCTGAAACGCGGTGCCGATCTCGGCGAGCGGCAGATCGAAACTCGCCGATGCCTGTGCGAAATACTGTTCGATCTGCGCGACCGCCTGCTGCGCGAGCGGCGAGTCGGGCTCGACGTTGGCCACCGAGCCGGGCAGATAGACGATCTCGCGCACGCTCGCCCCTTCGACGCGAATGCCGACCTTGCCGAACGGCGCGTCGATCACAGCGTTGAACTTCATCTGCATGTCCTTTCGAAAGCGGCCGCGCCGGTAACCGTCAGCGGTAACCGTCAGCAGCCGTCAGAAACTTTTGCCACTTTACGCTGCTTCGAGCGCCCATTGCACATGCTCGCGAACCAGCGCCGACGGGTCGTGCGCGCGGCGCCGCAACGCGGCGACCAGCGCGGCGCGCGCGTCGGGCGCAAGCCGCGCCGGGTCCGCGCGCAACGCATTGCCGATGCCGACCGCCAGATTGCGCAGCCAGCATTCATAGCCGATGCGACGGATCGCACTGCCCTGCAGACGCGTATCGAACTCTTCGGCACTCCAGTCGAACAGCTCGACCAGCGACGCGCGATCGAGCCCGTGCCGCACGTCGAAGTCGGCCACCGGCGCCGCCTGCGCAAACTTGTTCCACGGGCATACCAGCTGGCAATCGTCGCAGCCGTACACGCGATTGCCGATCAGCGGCCGCAACTCCAGCGGAATACTGCCCTTCAGTTCGATCGTCAGATACGAAATGCAGCGCCGCGCATCGACCCGGTACGGCGCAACGATCGCACCGGTGGGACACGCGGCGACGCAGCGAGTGCAGCTGCCGCAGTGCGCCCCTTCGCTTTGCGGCGCGCGTTCCGGCGCAGTGTGCGCATCGGTCGGCAGCGGCAGATCGACGTAAATCTCACCGAGGAAGAACAGCGAGCCGGCATCGCGCTGCAACAGCAGCGTGTGCTTGCCGCGCCAGCCGACCCCCGCCTTCTGCGCGAGCGCGACCTCGAGCACCGGCGCCGAATCGGTAAACACGCGGTAACCGTACGCACCGATCTCGGCCTCGATACGCGTCGCAAGCTGCTGCAGACGGTGGCGCATCACTTTGTGATAATCGCGGCCGCGCGCGTAGATCGACACGACGGCCGCCGCCGGATCGGCCAGACGTGCGTGCTCGTGCAGGCGCCAATCGTGCGGCTCGAGCGCATCGACCGGCTCGCGCAGGTGGCCTGGCGCATCGCCTGCATCGCTTTCAAGGCCCTTTCCGGCGCCCGTGCCGGCAGGCAAATAGGCCATCCGCGCCGAGATCACGCGTAGCGTTCCGGCCACAAGCTCTGCCGGCCGCGCGCGTTTCGTGCCATGTTTGGCCATATAATCCATTTCGCCGTGGCAACCCGCGTCGAGCCATGCGGCAAGGCCTGCTTCGGCATCCGCGAGGTCGGTATCGCTGATACCCACATCGCCGAATCCGAGCTCGCGCCCCCACGCCTTGATGCGCGACGCGAGCGCGGCCAGCGCGGCATCGTCGAGACGATGCGCGTCGTGCGGGCCGCCGGTGGAGTCGGGCATGCTGGTAACAGGGTGCTGCGGGCTTCGGTTCATCAAGCCATTTTACGAGAATGCCTGTCCAACCCGACCACGCGACGCAGTCCGCCGCCGAAGTCCTGCTTGAGCGCCACGTGCCGCTCGCGGACGAAGCCGCCACCGCGGCTTTCGGCGCACGCTTCGCGACCGCGCTCGAAGCCGAGCGCCACGCGCACGGCAAAGCCGGCTTCAAGGGGCTGCAGGTGCATCTGGTCGGCGACCTCGGCGCCGGCAAGACCACGCTGGTGCGCGCCACGCTACGCGCGCTCGGGCATACCGGCCGCGTGCGCAGCCCAACCTATACGCTCGTCGAACCTTATGCGGTGTCGAGGTCCGACGGGGAACTTGAGCTGTATCACTTCGATCTGTACCGGTTCAACGATCCGGCCGAATGGGCGGACGCAGGCTTTCGCGAGTATTTCGATCGCGGCGCGATCTGTCTGGTCGAATGGCCGCAGCGTGCGGGGGCGCTGCTCGGTGTGCCGGATCTGGTGTTTTCTCTCGACGTCGACGGCGAGGGGCGCATGCTGACGGCCCGGGCGTATAGCGAATCAGGAAAAGCATGTCTCGAAAGATGTTGATCAAACCGTTCCGCTCGATTGAAGCCGCCGCCGGCGCGACACACAACTGGCGGCGCCGTCAGGTGCTGTGCGCGGGCGCGTCGACGCTGGTGCTCGGGCTGATTGCGCCGCGCCTCGCGTGGGCGAGTTCGGTGCTCGGCGTGCGCGTGTGGCCCGCGCGCGACTACACGCGCGTGACGATCGAGTCGGACCAGCCGCTGCAGAACACGCAACAATTGCTGCAGGGACCGGACCGGCTGGTGGTCGATCTGAGCGGCCTCGACCTCGACCAGGCGCTGAAAGATCTCGTGTCGAAGATCACGCCGAACGATCCGCAGATCCAGTCGGTGCGGGTCGGCCAGTATCAGCCGCACGTGGTGCGGATGGTGTTCGACCTGAAAGGCTCGGTGAAGCCGCAGGTGTTCACGCTGCCGCCGGTCGGCTCGTACAGGTACCGGCTGGTGTTCGATCTGTATCCGGAGGTTGCGCCCGATCCGCTGATGGATCTGCTCGCGCAGACCGAGCGCAAGGAGCAGCGCCTGAACGAACAGAGCGCGCCGCCGAATGCGACGCTGAACGGCCCGGCCACGCCGCCTGGCGACAACAGCGACGCATTCTTCGAAAAGTACGCGCAGAACGATGCGCAGGCGCCGGCCAATCCGGGCGGCAGCGCCGGGCCGAATCCGGGCGCGACACCCGCCGCGCCGGTGCCGCGCCCGCCGCTGCACGCAGGCGTCACGCCCGGCGCACCGGCTGCGCCGCACACACCGCTCGGCAAGCCGCAGCAGACGCCGCCGGCGATCGCCCGCAACGATCAGTCCGACGACGACAGCGACGACGACAATTATTCGTTCACCACACCCAAAGGCGGCAAGAGCAAGACGGTACGCCTGCTGACGGTCGCGATCGACCCCGGCCACGGCGGTGAGGATCCGGGCGCGATCGGCGGCAGCGGCACTTACGAAAAGCACGTCGCGCTCGACATCGCGAAGAAACTGCGCGCGAAGATCGATGCACAGCCGAACATGCGCGCGATGATGACGCGCGACGCCGACTTCTTCGTGCCGCTCAACGTGCGCGTGCAGAAGGCGCGCCGCGTCAACGCCGACCTGTTCGTGTCGATCCACGCGGACGCGTTTACGACACCGCAGGCGAGCGGCTCATCGGTGTTCGCGCTGTCCGAGCACGGCGCGTCGAGCGCCGCCGCGCAATGGATGGCGAACAAGGAAAACTCGTCGGACATGATCGGCGGCATCAACGTGAAAACCGCGGACGCCACCGTCAACCGCGCGCTGTTCGACATGTCGACCACCGCGCAGATTCGCGACTCGATGCGTTACGGCAACTTCGTGCTGAAGGAAGTCGGCGGCGTCAACAAGCTGCACAAGGGCTCGGTCGAACAGGCGGGCTTCGCGGTGCTGAAGGCCCCCGACATTCCGTCGATCCTCGTCGAAACCGCGTTCATCAGCAACCCGGACGAAGAGCGGCGGCTGAACGACGATGCGTACCGCGACCGCATGGCCAACGCGATCATGACCGGCATCAAGCGTTACTTTGCGGCCAACCCGCCGCTCGCGAAGAGCCGCATGACCTGACGATGCAGTCTTTGCGCGCACGCACTGCGCGCGCATCCTACACCCGATCCGACGGCCGCTGACGCGGCCGTCGTCGTTTCTGTCAGCCGCCTCGCGCGTGTCCGTCCCGCTCGGGGTTTTGTCGTTGCTGAACATTCTTCGGGCTTAGGCGCGCATCTAAAGTCTCTCCTCGCGATCAAGTAGCTAACCGCGGAGAGCATAAAAAGATGAGCAGTTTTTTGCACAAGCAACGGCACGAGCTGGCGTGGTCGATGCAGCTCGATGTCATCGGCAGGGGAAATACGGCCGCACAGAGTGCCTGCGAGTTCATTGCAGGCATTTACCTTGAAAACTACCGGGCGCGCATCCAGCCGGATCCGGATGTGCTCATCGCCAGCACGCAAAAGGAATCGGGCGAACTCGCGGCATGTGCCGGCATCTCGTTTGCGTCGCAGCGCGACCGGCTGTTTTCGGAGCGCTATATCGACGTGCCGCTCGAAGACAGCGTGTTTCAGCTCACGCAGCGCAAGCTGCCGCGCGAGCAGTTCGTCGAAGTGGGTTCGCTGGCCTCGAACCGGCCGGCTGCGGCGGCCGACCTGATCAGGTTGCTGCCGATCGTCGTCTGGCATATGGGCGCGCAGGCGATCATCTGCACCGCCACGTCGCGCCTGCGCAAACTGTTCGGCTTTCACCAGATTCCATTCGACATTCTGTCGAATGCATCGCCGGAACGTCTGTCCGCCGACGAGCAGGCGGCGTGGGGCAGTTATTACGACCAGTCGCCGCAAACCGGCGTGATCCTGCTTGAGCGGTGCAGCCATCTGTTCAGCCAGTATTGCGGACGGCTGGTGTTCTCGGAATTCGCACGCTTCGGGCAACCGCAGGCGCTGCTCGCACGGGCGGCAGCATGAACGTTCTGCATCAAATCGTCCGTCAGGCGAGCCGCACGCCCAGCGCCCCCGCGGTCATCCAGCTGCACGCGCGCGGCGACGGCGGGTTCGACGAGTGCGTGATGTTCACGTACCGGAGCCTCGTCGAGCGCGCGCGGCAACAGGCCGCGAGGCTGCGCAAACTCGCCGGTCCGCATGCGCCGGTCGGCCTCGTCGCCGGCAACAGCGCCGAGTGGGTGCTTGCCGATCTCGCGCTGATGTTCGGCGAGCTGATCGAGGTGCCGGTGCCGCTGGCGTTTTCCGCGCAGCAGGCGGCGTGGCTGCTGCACGACTGCAAGATCGTGCTCGCCGATGCGGCCGGTACCGCGCGCATCGAGCAATGGCGCCGCACCGGCCTGTACCCGGCCGTGCGCACGATCGACCTGACGTTGCACGGGCCTGCCGGCGCGCCGGACCACGAACTGCCGGCGTTGCCGCCGCTGCCGCTGCTGCCGCCACCCGGGCGCGACTGCATTATCAAGATCGTGCATACGTCGGGCACCACGTCGCAACCGAAGGGCGTGCGCATCCGCCGCCACGGTCTCGACGC
>DATLOW010000429.1:0-14679 GCA_035536055.1 Paraburkholderia sp.
AAGAGAATACGCGACTACGCAGCGCTGCTGGCGTGACTTTGTGATTAACGCACTGCCTGAAAAGGTGCGAGGTGAGGGGTTGAATGGTCGGCAGGGCAATTAGAAAGCTGGGGTCGCTGGTCTACGACCATCCGAAGGTAGACGAAGACGTCGAGCGCGCCGGCCGCTTCGGCCGTCTGAAAATCGCACTCGTCACGGACTATTTCACTGCCGATTGTCTATCGGCGGAGTGCCGGGTGCGGACCATGACGCCCGCCAACTACAAGGACATCATCGGCAACTGGAAACCGGATCTGGTGCTGGCGGAATCCGCCTTTCATGGCGTCGATGGGTCGTGGCGCTACGAACTGGCGAAGCAGCCTGCGCTGCTTCGTTTAAGCAAGCCGAAGGCAATTTTCCGTCTGATCGACTACGCGAGGAGCGTCGGTGTTCCGACCGTATTCTGGAACAAGGATGATGGCGCATTCTTCGATGTTTTCATCGACGTGGCGAAGGCATTCGACTATATCTTCACGACCGACAAGGAATGCATCGGGCGATATCGGCAGCAGGTGCCTGAGAATGTACCGGTGAATACGCTGATCATGCCGTATCAGCCCGCTTTTCATTATTTTTCAGGCTTCAATTTCACGCGCAAGGAGGCCTGTTTTACCGGCAGCTACTACCGGCGCATCCTGAACGAACGCAGGCGTTTTCTCGATATGGTGTTCGATACCTGCGAACAGCACGATATGCGCATCAACGTCTTCGACCGGAATCATGACCGATTGTCGAGGCACCTCGAGTTTCGCTTCCCGAAGAAGAGCCAGCTTCATCTGCATGAAAAGGTGCCGAACCGGGAGACTGCGGATATCTACAAATCGCACGTGATCTCGATCAACGTCAATTCCGTGACCAGTTCCGAGACTATGTTCTCGCGCCGTCTGGTTGAGATTCTCGCGTGCGGCGGTATTGCGGTGACGAACAATAGCCGTGCCGTTGAAGGGTATTTCCGTGACTTTTGTCACGTGGTGAATACGCGCGAGGAAATGCAGGAACTGTTCTCGCGCCTTCGGCATGGTCCTTCGCAAGAGGACATGGCGCGCGCCGAGGCGGGCTCGATCTACGTGCGCGAGAACCACACCTGGGCACACCGGCTCGAACAAATCTGCGCCGTCGCAAAGATCTGAAGGGCAGCGACCGACATGCTTGCGTTGCTTTCCTATCTTGCCCAGGCAGTATTTCTGCTGGTGGTCGTTTATTTCGCAATCTACGTAGTGCTGGAACTGCGCGTCTTGCTTATTTCCCGCAAGGTCGAGCGGCGCCGATTGACTGAGCTCGCTCGACTCTCGACCGAGTCGGATGCTGAATTCAGCCCCAAGGTCAGCGTGCTGCTGCCCGTCTGCGATGAGCCGGAAGTGGTCGAACGGCTGATCGACGCGGCCTGTTGTTTGAGCTATCCGGCGAGTGCCCTTCAGATCCTGGTGCTCGACGACTCTTCTGACGTCACTACGCGGCTTGCACGTGCGAAGGTCGAACATTTTGCAGCGCAGGGCGTCGACATCAGCCTCGTTAAACGTGAAGGTCGGAAAGGCCATAAGGCAGGAAACCTGGTCAACGGAATCAGGCAATCCACAGGCGAGTTTTTTGCCATTTTCGATGCGGACTTCGTTCCCCCCGCAGATTTCCTTTTGAAGACCATCTCGTGTTTCAAGGATCCCGCGTTGGGTTTCCTGCAGACGGGCATCGGTTACGAGAATCGCGACGCGTCCTTCCTGACGCGATTCCAGGCGATGGAAATGGGCCATCAGCAGTATGTGACGGTCGGCTTGAGCGAGGACGGCGACATGGCGTCGCTAAGCGGCAGTTCTTGCGTGTGGCGCAGGGCGTGCGTCGACGCGCTAGGCGGCTGGAATGCGACGACGGTCACGGAAGACGTGGACCTCGGTTACCGGGCGCAATTCGGCGAATGGAAGTACGCGTTTCTACGCGAAGTGGTTTCGATGTCGGTATTGCCGGAAACCATCAGCGCGTTTCGCGTGCAACGCGAGCGCTGGGGGCGCGGGTTGATTCATAGTGGCTTCAAGCATGTCCGGCAGATGCTGCTGCAACGCATGCCGATAATGAATCGCATGCACGCGATTTCGGTGATGTTCTCGTCCGTGCTGCTGGCTTCGATTCACGTGCTGGTACTGCTCAGTTTGCCGCTGACGTACCTCGTTCATTTCGATGGGCCCGGCATGCGCTGGGGAGCGGTGATTTTCTTTGTTCTGGTTGCCATCTGGGCGCTCGACAATGCGTTCGGCGCACAGAAGGGGGCGGGGCTCGACGAAAGGAGCGGTGTCGTCAAGACGCTGTGGCGTACCTATCTGTACATCGCCATGTTTTTGCCGATGGCCTGGTATTATTTTGCCGGCGGCGTGCGCGCGCTATTCGGCGTTCACAGTGGCTTCCACCGAACGCCCAAGGGCAAGGACGCGTATCGCTCGAAGGTCCCGCGCATCAACTCGGTGCTGCTGGCGGGCGACGTCTGCACGTTTTTCTATTCGCTTGCGGCGGTGCTCGTTGCGTTTCAGCGGGGAAACTGTTTTTTGATTCCGCTCAACGTGACCGTGTGCGTCGGCTTCGGCATGGTCCTGTACTGGTCGTGGCGAGAACGACGTGCACATCGACGTGCGTAGGGACGCGCGCTTCTCGGTTTTATCGGTCGCTGCCTGCTGTTCCGTCGCGCACAAAAACAAAAGGCCTGCGTAAGCAGGCCCTTCGTTTTCCAGCAAGAATCTTTGGTAGGCCGTACGGGATTCGAACCTGTGACCAACGGATTAAAAGTCCGCTGCTCTACCAGCTGAGCTAACGACCCAAAAAGAGAAGCAAGATTATAGCGATGGACTCACCGCTGTGTCAAGCGAGCGCGTCAGCGAATTCGGCGCGCGGCGTACCTCACACGGGCCGCCGCAAACCACCGCACTCGCTGAACATCGCTACTTGATCTGCGACAACTTGCTCTGCGCCGACTGCGCGACGTCCGAACCAGCATAGTCGGAGACGATCTGTTCGAGCGTCTTCTTCGCAGCGGCCTTCTGCCCCTGCTCAAGCTGGTTGTTCGCGATCGCGAGCAGCGCCTCGGGCGCGCGCGGGTGTTGCGGGTAGTTCTTCACCACACCCTGCCACGTCGTCGTCGAGCCCTTGTAGTCGCGCAGCGCATACAGCGAATTGCCGAGCCAGTACTGCGCGGTCGGCTGATACGGGCTCTGCGGGTACTTCGCGATAAAGCTGCGAAACGACGCCGCCGCGTTCTTGAAATCGCCGCTGCGGAACTGCTGCGAAGCCGCGTTGAACGCGTCCGTTTCGCCCGGCTGCACGGTGCCTTGCACGCCGTCGACCGTCTGCTGCTGCGGCTCGAACTTCTTCAGCCGGCCATCGAGGTCGGTGTAGTAGTCCTTCTGCTGCTTCTGCAACGTGGTCAACTGGTTCGTCAGGTCCTCGTTCTGCCCACGCAATGTCGCGACCTGCTGGTTCAGCTGGTCCAGACGATTCGATTGATCGAGGATCGTGCGTTGCGCGGCCGACAGCTGGGTCGTCAGACTGTCGGTCTTGGTGCGCAGATCGAGAATCGCTTGACGGGCCTGATCGTCGTCGAACAGGCCGGCATGCGCCGGCGCGGCTGCGAAAGTCGCACCCGCAGCGCAGGCGGCCGCGGCGAGCCGCAGCCAGGAGAAACGGTGTGTCATACGGCTCCGTTACCCGTTACTTACTGTTGGTAGACGAGATCGGCGCGGCGGTTTTGCGCCCACGAGGCTTCGTCATGACCGGTTGCCAGCGGCTTTTCCTTGCCGAGGCTCACGGCTTCCATTTGCGAATCCGGCACGCCCATCAGCGACAGTGCGCGACGCACGGCTTCAGCACGCTTCTGGCCCAGTGCCAGGTTGTACTCGCTGGTGCCGCGTTCGTCGGTGTTGCCCTGAATCAGCACGTGGCGCTGCGGGTGGCTCTTCATGTACTGCGCGTGTTGCTGCAGCAGCGACTGATATTCGTCCTTCACCGAGTAGCTGTCGAAATCGAAGTACACGCTGCGCTTGGCCAGCGGGCTGTTCGGGTCGTTCAGCGGATCGACGTTCACTTGCGCAACGGCGTTCGGGTTCGGTTGCGTGCCGATCGAACCGGCGTTCGACGTGGTCGAAGCGGGCGGCGTCGACTTACAGGCAGCCAGTGCACCAACAACCGCCAGCGCGGCGCACGTAAGACGAAGTTTGGACATCATGCTCAACTCTCCTTGTGTGTTATTGCATAAAAGGGCCCCAGGACGGCTCGCGCACGCTGCCCCCCTGAACGGACAGGACCTGCCGCGTCCGACCGTCGGTCGATACTGCGGCCAACACGCCACGGCCGTTCACCTGTGTGGCGTAAAGGATGTACTGACCATTCGCCGCGAAGCTCGGCGATTCGTCATGTGTCGTATCGGTGAGCGCCGTCGCGACGCCCGATTGCAGATCCTGGATATACAGCTTGAAGGCGCCGCCGACGCGCGAAATATACGCGAGTTGCTTGCCGTCCGGGCTCACGCGTGGGCTCGTATTGTAGTTGCCCGTGAACGTGACCCGCTGTGCGGCACCGGCGCCTTCGCCCTGGGCCGGCATCTTGTAGATTTGCGGCTGGCCGCCGCGGTCGCTCGTGAAGTAGATCGTCTGGCCGTCCGCGGAATAGGTCGGCTCGGTGTCGATCGAGCTGCCCTGCGTGAGGCGGCGCAGCCCGCTGCCGTCCGCGTTCACCGCGAAAATCTGCGTGTTGCCGGTGCGCGAAAGCGCGACGGCGAGCGTACGGCCATCCGGCGACCATGCCGGTGCGCTGTTGTTGCCCTTCTGGTCCGATACGACGATCCGGCGGCCGGTGGGCAGGTCGTGGATATAGACGATCGGTTTCTTCTTTTCGAACGAAACGTACGCGACCTTGGTGCCATCTGGCGACCACGCCGGCGAGATGATCGGCTCGGGGCTCGACAGCGCGATATGCGCGTCCTGGCCGTCCGAATCGGAAATCTGCAGCTGGTAGCGGTTGCCCGATTTGATCACGTACGACAGGCGCGTCGCGAACACGCCGCGGCCGCCCATCAGTTTCGCGTAGATGTAGTCGGCTACCTTGTGCGCGCTCATGCGCAGCCCGCTTTCCGGGCTGACCAGCACGAGGCCGCCGAGGCTTTCCTGCTTGACCGTGTCGTACAGCTTGAAGCGCACTTCGTACTGGCCGTCAGGACGCTTGGTTACGCTGCCGGACACGAACGCATCGGCGCCCTTGGCCTTCCAGCTGCCGAGGTCGACCGTGTCGTTTTCAGAAACTGGCGTGCTGCCGGCGTCGATATTCGTGAATTTGCCGCTGCGTTGCAGATCCTGGCGCACGATCGTGCTGATCTGCTGCGGGGAGCTCGCTTCGTTGGCAAAATTTGCCGTCGCGATCGGAAACTGCGTCGACCCGACGCCCGTAACGAGGACGTTGAGCTGTGCATGTGCGGCACCGCCTGCCGCAATCAGGCAAGACGCCACCAGTGTTCGCAGGCCTAGCTTCGTCATCAAACTCATGCTTTATCGATTCCCCAAGAAACAAAACCATCACAACAGCAAACAGACCCGAGCACGCAGAAATCGTTCCCGAATGCGCCGCTTCGCCTTGCGGCCCACGGGGCGGGGCTTTCCGCCTTTCAGCATGCCTTAAGGGCGACGTTTACTCCCTTCTGCCCAGTAGCGCGTCAATTGCGCTTCAGTTGCGTTGCGGGCCCTGCCGTTTCATGCAGAACCCTTACTGCATTCAACCACCGCCTGCCGGACGCAGCGTAATCGTAAAGGTCGCCGGCGTCTTTCCATTTACGTCTTGCGGCATCGGATCCGAACGCTGCACCGCGCGCAGCGCTGCGTCGTCCCACTGCGAGTTGCCGCTGCTGCGCGTAATCGTCGCCGACAGCAGCGTGCCGGTCGGCGCGCAGCGCACCGACACCACCGTTTCGAGCCCTTGCGTATCGCCCGCCCACACGATGTTCGGACGCACGCGGCGCTGCACTTTCTCCGCGTAGCCCGGCGAAGCCGCCGTACCGCCAGAGCCGCTGCCGGTGCCGCTCTTCGCGAGGCCGTTGCCGCTCGAGCTGTCGCCGCCGGCAAGGCCCTGCATCTGCGCGAGCCGTGCGCGGCGCTCCTGATCGAGCTTCTTCGCGGCTTCCGCCTGTGCTTGCGCCTGCGCTTGTGCCTTCGCCTTGGCCGCTTTTTGCGCGTCGGCCTTCGCCTGCGCATCAGCCTGTTCCTGCTGCTTTTGCGCTTCCTGCTGTTTCTTCAATTGTTCCTGCTTCAGCTGATCCTGCTTTTGCTGTTCGGCCAATTGTTGCTGCTTCTGGCGTTCAGCCTGTTGCTGCTGCTGGAGCTGTTGCTGCTTTTTCAGCGCCGCGGCTTTCGCGGCCTGATCGGCGGCGAGCTGTTGCTGGCGCTTCGCTTCCGCTTCCTGCTGCGCCTGCAATTGCTGCTGGCGCTGCTGTTCGGCGAGTTGTTGCGCCTCGCGCGCGGCCTGTTGCTGCTGGCGCTTCTTCTCCTGCAGCGCGATGTCGGCTTCCTCGTCTTTGACCGGCGGCGGCGGCGCGGCCGGGACTGGCGGCGGCGGGGCGGGGCGCGGTGTGGACAGGTCCGGCACTTCGGTCCAGATTTCGGCTTCCGCGCCTGCGGGCGTGCTGTTTTGCCACTGGATGCCGTGATACAGGAAGTACCCGAGCAGCACGTGCATCAGCGCGGCGAGCGCGAATGCGCGCCACGTGCCGCGTTCACGCGGCGGCTGCAACGGATAGGCGGATTTCTGGCGGATCATTGCGATTTGACGAGCAATCCAACGCGCTTGACGCCTCGAGCCTTCAGTTCGGACATCACGTTCATCACGACTTCGTACTTCACGGTCTTGTCGGCGGCGATCACGACCGGCTGGTCGGGATGCGCCTGCTGACGGTCGGCGACGAAGCTGTTCAGGTCGGCCTTCGTCATGTTTTCCTGTTGCGTCGTGCCGTTGTCGTCCTTGTAGCGCACGTTCATGTTGCCGTCTGCGCGAATGTTGACGACCACCGGCGGCGTTTGCTGCTGAGGCGCTGCGCCGCCGACGGTCGGCAGATTGACGATCGATGGCGCGACGAGCGGGGCAGTCACCATGAAGATCACGAGCAGCACGAGCATCACGTCGATATACGGCACGACGTTGATGTCGGCCATCGCGCGGCGCGAGCGGCCGCCGCGCATGCTGGAACGAATCGAAGAACCGGCCATCGTGGACTCCTTAATGCGCCTGACGCTGCAGGATGTTCGAGAATTCTTCGATGAAGGTCTCGAAGCGGATCGCGAGGCGATCGATGTCGTGAGCGTAGCGGTTGTACGCGACCACTGCAGGGATGGCCGCAAACAGGCCGATGGCCGTAGCGGTCAGTGCCTCGGCAATGCCCGGAGCGACGTTCGCGAGCGTGGCCTGCTGCACGTTGGCGAGGCCGCGGAATGCATTCATGATGCCCCAGACGGTGCCGAACAGACCGATGTAAGGGCTCACCGAGCCGACCGACGCGAGAAAGGCGAGGTTCGCTTCCAGCACGTCCATTTCACGCTGGAACGCGGCGCGCATCGCGCGGCGTGCGCCGTCGAGAATCGCGCCCGGGTCGTTGAGCCGCTTTTCCTTACCCTTCAGAAACTCGCGCATGCCCGCTTCGAAGATGCGTTCGAGCGCGCCGATCCGGTGCCGGTTGTTCGCCGCGCTCTGATAGAGCGCCTGCAGGTCGCCACCGGACCAGAAGTCGCGTTCGAAGCGCTCGGTCTGGCCGCGTGCGCGGCGGATCGCAAACCACTTGCGGAAGATGAAGGTCCATGACATCAGCGACAGCACCAGCAACAGCGCCATCACCGCTTGCGCGAGCACGCTCGCGTTGAGAACGAGAGAAACGATCGACAGATCTTGTGTAGTGTTCATAGAGGTTCGCTGTAACGTCCCGCTAGGGGCGTCCGGCTGCAAGGCGGTTCGAAGCGTTCCGTGGGGAAACCGGAAGCTTCGGCGAACCTTTCGCCGAACCATGCTTGGTCTTTTTTTGACCGTTACGAGTTCACTTGGCGAGGCTAAAACGGCGCTCAGACGCTAGCCGTTGACAAGCCTCGCTCTGTCGTGCCCAATCCGCGCCGCAATGCGGCCAGCACAGGTGGGGGAATCGCGGTGGGCCGCAGCGTGGTGGCATCGACGCAACCGACGCGAACCGTGCCGGTTGCGAGCAGCGTTTCGTCGCGCCAGGCCTGTTGCTCGAACTCCACCGACGCACGCCCGAGCCGCTCGATGCGGCTGACGATGGTCAGCACGTCGTCGAGCCGCGCGGGTGCATGATAGTCGAGTGCGGTGCTGCGCACGATAAACAGCGTGCCGGTTTCGCTGGCGAGCCTGCACTGCTCGATTCCGCACGTGCGCAGCCATTCAGTGCGCGCGCGTTCGAAAAACTTCAGGTAGTTCGCGTAGAAAACGATGCCGCCCGCGTCTGTATCTTCGTAGTACACGCGAATCGGCCACCTGAGGCCGATTTCGCTGCCGGGCTGGCTGAGTGGCATATTCATGTCGCGCATTTTACCGGAACCTGAAACCTGGCCGCTTTTTTGCGATGGACGCGCCGACGCTGCGAAGTTTCGCGCTCAGCCGCGATGGATCGACAGCGGCGCGAAAGTTTGCGCGATCGGCATCAGCTCGATCGTGTTCACGTTCACGTGCGCCGGCAGCGTGGCGAGCCAGTAAATCGACTCCGCAATGTCTTCCGGGCTCAGCGACTGGACGTTCTGATAGACGCCGGCCGCCCGTGTGTCGTCGCCGCGAAAGCGCACGTTCGAGAACTCTGTGCCGCCGACGAGGCCCGGTTCGACGCAGCTCACGCGCAGCGCGGTGCCGGCGAGGTCGGAGCGCAGGTTCAGGCTGAACTGGTGGACGAATGCCTTGCTTGCGCCGTACACGTTGGCGCCCGGATACGGCCAGCTGCCCGCCGCCGAACCGAGGTTCACCACGTGCCCGCGGTTGCGCTCGACCATGCCTGGCAACAGCGCGTGCGTGACTTGCACGAGACCCTTGCAGTTCGTATCGATCATGGTTTCCCACTCGTCGAGACTGGCGCGCTGCGCGGGCTCGAGGCCCAGCGCGAGGCCGGCATTGTTGACCAGCACGTCGACTGCCGCGAACTCGGGCGGCAGCGCGGCCGGCACGGCCTCGACGGCGGCGCGGTCGCGCACGTCGAGCTCGAGCGGCAGCAGATTGGCGCCGAGTTCGCGGGCAAGCGCGTCAAGACGGTCCTTGCGGCGCGCGGTTGCGACGACGCGGTGGCCGCCGTTCACGAAGGTGCGGGCGATAGCGGCGCCGAACCCTGCGGACGCCCCGGTGACGAACACGATCATTGTTGTTCCTGGTGAATTGACAAAGGCGACAAGCCTACTTGCATCGCGGCGCCCGGGCAACCTGGCCAAAAGGCCGGTTATCGCGGGTGGGTCAGGGCGCCGGACGGCGAGGCGGGTCTCGGTGCGGCTGGCTGCACGGCTGGCTGCGCGGATGCGGTCGGCCTCGCGGTTCGCCGCGCGGTTGCCCACGCAGTGACCTGCGCGGTTACCTATTTTGTCAGCCTTTTTTGACGCGTTTTCGGCACCGCGGCCTCGGTTGCCTATTCGATCCTCTTCCAATAAACTAACGCGCTCACCCCTGCGTGACTGGCGATAGAACCCTCTGGGTTCAAGGTGGAGCGTCCCACCGTGAAGCGCGGGGCGTCGTTTTGCCGTTCGCCTGGGCAGCCGTGATCCGCGTGCTACCGTTCCGTGCACCGTTTGTGCCTCGGTTTGCGCCGCCGGTCGCTGGTCTGCCTCGTGTGTGCGGCACACTCCCGTTCCGCACCTCAAGGCTTCCAGCAGCCCGCCGCTGCGCACATCCGAAGCGCGCTTTGCGCATGTTACGCGTACGATCCGGTCAACCTGAACACTGTTAACGGAAAGCGTATGTTTGACAAAGCCCAAAGCACCATCGCGAACGTCGACCCCGAAGTCTGGCAAGCGATCGAACAGGAAAACCGCCGTCAGGAAGAGCATATCGAACTGATCGCGTCGGAAAACTACACGAGTCCGGCCGTGATGGCCGCGCAGGGCTCGCAACTCACCAACAAATACGCCGAAGGCTATCCCGGCAAGCGCTACTACGGCGGCTGCGAGTACGTGGACGTGGTCGAGCAGCTGGCGATCGACCGGGTCAAGAAGTTGTTCGGTGCCGAAGCGGCGAACGTGCAGCCGAACTCGGGCTCGCAGGCCAACCAGGGCGTGTTCTTCGCGATGCTGAAGCCGGGCGACACGATCATGGGCATGAGCCTCGCGCACGGCGGCCATTTGACGCACGGCTCGCCGGTCAACATGTCGGGCAAGTGGTTCAACGTCGTCAGCTACGGGCTCGACGCGGCCGAAGACATCGACTACGAAGCGGCCGAAAAGCTGGCTCAGGAGCACAAGCCGAAGCTGATCGTGGCCGGCGCTTCGGCGTTCTCGCTGCGCATCGACTTCGAGCGCCTGGCAAAGATCGCGAAGTCGGTGGGCGCGTATCTGATGGTCGACATGGCGCACTACGCCGGCCTGATCGCGGCCGGCGTGTACCCGAACCCGGTGCCGCATGCGGACTTCGTCACCACCACCACGCACAAGAGCCTGCGCGGCCCGCGCGGCGGCGTGATCCTGATGAAAGCCGAGTACGAGAAGCAGATCAACTCGGCAATCTTCCCGGGCATTCAGGGCGGCCCGCTGATGCACGTGATCGCGGCCAAGGCGGTGGCCTTCAAGGAAGCGCTCGAGCCACAGTTCAAGGAATACCAGCAGCGCGTAGTGGACAACGCGCGCGTGCTGGCGGAAACGCTGGTGAAGCGCGGCCTGCGCATCGTGTCGGGCCGTACCGAAAGCCACGTGATGCTGGTCGACCTCCGCGCGAAGCACATCACCGGCAAGGCCGCGGAAGCGGCGCTCGGCGCGGCGCACATCACGGTCAACAAGAACGCGATTCCGAACGACCCGGAAAAGCCGTTCGTGACGAGCGGCGTTCGCCTCGGCTCGCCGGCCATGACGACGCGCGGCTTCGGCGTGCAGGAAGCTGAACGGGTGGGCAACCTGATTGCCGACGTGCTCGACAATCCGGAAGATGCCGCGACGATCGAACGCGTGCGCGCGCAGGTCGGCGAACTGACAAAACGCTTCCCGGTGTATCGCTAGGCGACCATGCGCTGCCCCTTCTGCCGGCACGACGACACGCAGGTCGTGGACTCGCGTGTGTCTGAAGACGGCGCCGCGATCCGGCGCCGCCGCCGTTGTCCGGCATGCGACAAACGTTTTACGACATACGAGCGCGTGGAGCTCGCGCTCCCGTCGGTCGTCAAGAAGGACGGCACGCGCACCGAATTTGACCGGCGCAAGATCGTGGCCAGCATGAAGCTCGCGCTGCGCAAGCGTCCGGTCGCTGCCGATGCGATCGACGAAGCCGTGGCGCGCATCGAATACCAGCTGCTCGGCAGCGGCGAGCGCGAAGTGCGTAGCGAGCGGCTCGGCGAACTCGTGATGAACGAGCTGCGCGCGCTCGATACGATCGCCTATGTGCGCTTCGCTTCCGTCTACAGGCGCTTCGAAGACGTCTCCGAATTCGAGGACGTGATCGAAGAATTTCGCCGCGGTCCGCCCGCTTCGCCTGATGCGGCTGCACCGAAGGTTCGGCGTAAGCGCTGATCGTTCGCCCGGCCCCATCGCATTCTCCTTTCCCCGCCTTGCGGATTCCAAACCTGCGCATTGTCGCGTAAGCAGGTTGGCGTCCGCCACCTGGCCATTCGGCAAATTGTTTGCGCGCCGGCGCACCGGTAGATTGCTCGCGTTCCTGTTCGAACCGGAGAGCGACGATGAGAACCGATGTCTGGCCGATGCATTCACGCTGCGGCTTTACGCTGATCGAAACACTGGTGGTAGTTGCATTGCTGGCGGTGATTGCGGTGCTCGCAACGCCCGCATTCGTTACGTGGCAGTTGCGCGACCAGGTCGATAGCCGTGCGCACGCGCTGCTGTCCACGCTCGCCTATGCACGCAGCGAAGCGATCAGGCGCGGCGTGCGCGTCACCGTGTGCCGTATCGATGCGGCACGCCGTTGTCTGGCGGCCGGTCAGGCCTGCCGCTCGGGCGGCCTCGACTGGTCCTGCGGCTGGGCCGTGATGATCGAGCGCGCCGGTGCTTTCCTCGCGCTGCGCGTGCAGCCGGAAGTGGCATCCGTCAGTGTAAGCGGCGCGTCGACCAATCTTTCCTTTACGCCACCCGCTGGGCAAACCATCGGCAGCTTCCGCAGCTTCGAGCTCGCGCCGCGCAGCGCGTCAAAGGCGACGCAAGGTGACGACTGGCGCCGCTGTATCCGCATTGCCGCCGGGGGCAGGGCGCGCATCTCGACGGGTCCCTGCGGAGCGGCAGCATGAAAACGAACTCCAGACAATGCGAGCGCGGTGCGACCTTGCTCGAAGTGATGCTGGCGGTGCTTCTCACCGCGGTTATGGCGCTCGGTGTGCTTGCCGCGCAATTGTGGGCGACGCGCGATGCGCGCGCGAATGCGCTGCGCGAGCAGGCCGCGCTGCTTGCCGACGCCGCGATCGAGGCGCGGCGTCCCGCGGCGCGTGACGGGGCGGCCGCGTTCACCCAATGGCAGACGCGTGCCGCGAGCCTGTTGCCGCACGGCGCGGTCACGCTGAGTCATGCCGGCGACGCGCCATCGTTGATGCGGGTGACCTGGGACGCGCAGGCGACCCTGCCGCGTAGCGGTGAGCTGATCGACCTGCCCGTGCCGTGCGGAGACGTAGCGCTACCGGCCAATACCGGCTGCGTCTCGCTGGCGTTTGCCGAATGACGCAGCGAATCTGTCGTAGACGCGGGCACACGCTGCTTGAGCTGGCGATCGCGGTTGCGCTCGGGCTCGTCGTGACGGCGGGCGCGGTTTCGCTGTACCGCTCGCAACGGGTCGCGTATCAGCAGGCAAACGATGCGGCGCAGCTGCGCGAAGCGGGCATGACGGCGTTGACGCTGATCGGTCAGCAACTGCAGATGGCAGGCTTCTCGCCGGCGGACGACCCGCAGCCTGCGGCGGTTGGCCAGGCGGCGCTATTCGGCTGTTCGGGCGCGCATCCGGCGGGCGCCGACGATCGGTTGAGCTGCGAAACGCTGGCTGGCCGCTCCGATGGCATTGCGATTCGCTACGTCGCCGACAACGTTTCGACCTGGCCTGCAGCCAGCGGACAGTCGACCGATTGCCTCGGCCAGGGCGTAGCCAAACCAGTCGCAGGCGCGCCCGGGACGCCGGTCGTCAACCGCTTTTATGCGAAGGCAAGTGCATCCACCGGCGAGCCGGAACTGTACTGCGACGGAAGCGGCAAGGTCGGCTCGGCGCAGCCGCTCGTCGAGGGAATCGAACGGCTGCGCTTCAGGTATTGGCCGGCGGGCGCACTGGCGCCGCTCGAGGCGACCGCGCTGGCGTCCGCGCAATGGAGCAGCATCGTCGCAGTCGATCTGTGCGTGCTGGTGCGCGGCATGCGCGATACCCAGCCGCGCCGCTACGTCGATTGCGAAGGGGTGTCGTCGATCGGCGCGGACCGGCGCGCTCGCCAGGCATTCTGGCGGCGCGTCGCGCTGCGTAACAACGAGTGGAGTCAACCATGAGCGATAGAGCGGTACGCGCTGAGCACCGCGCCCGAGTGCAGCGCCGACGCAGCGCGCGGCGCTCACGGTATCTCAGGTTATCGCGTCGCAGCCACAAGCGCGGCGCCGCCTTGCCGGTCGTGCTGGTTCTGTCGTCGATGATGCTGGCCACTTCGATGGCGTGGTTCGAAACATCGATCACGGCGGCCCGCGGCGTAGCGAATCTGCAGGACGAACTGATCGCCTTTCATGCCGCCGACGCCGCGCTGCAACGTTGTGCGCAACGCGTGCTTGCCGGAACCCTGGTCGTTGCGCAGCCCACGATCGACGGCGAGCCCACGGGATGGAGGCTCTCCACCACCTTCGACGCCGATGCGTTTGCGCCGATCGCGCGTTGGAGCGGATCTGTGCAGCCGCCGCAGTGTCTGGTCGAAGCCTGGCGTCTCGTGAGCCGTCCTGCCGCGCAAGCGTGGCTCGTCACCGCGCGAGGTTACGGCCGCGTGCAGGAGTCGCAAGCCTGGTTGCAGTTGCAACTGGTCGTGCAAGACGGGGCCGTCGAACGTCACTGGCGGCGTATTGCCGCGCGGCCGTTCTGAAATCGCCATCTACCATCGGAAACCAAACCGAATGAGGCCTTCTACCGCCGCGTTCACACTACTTGAACTGATCACTGCGCTCGCAATCGTCGCCGTGCTCGCCGCGTTCGCGGTGCCGTCCTATCGCAGTCACGTGATGCGTGCGCACCGAACCGACGCAGCCTCCGCGCTGTACCGCGCCGCGCAGTTCGTCGAAGCCAATCTGCGTACCGGCGAAACCGCGACGCTGCCGGCCGGCCTCGATCAGGCGCCGTCATCGGGCGCACCGGTCTACCGCCTGCGCGTGCTGCCGGGCGATGACGTCAATGGTGGATATGCGCTGGAAGCGACGCCGACCGACGCCGGTCCGATGCGCGACGACTCATGCGGCATATACGCGCTCGACGCGACCGGTGCTCGCACCA
>DATLOW010000430.1:0-6098 GCA_035536055.1 Paraburkholderia sp.
TCGAGTCGCTCATCTTCGCGCTTCTCACAATCGGGACGGTTCATCAAGAGAACACGTCCGTGGCGGCGATATTCCTTCTCAGGCCGCGAAAGCGCTAGGCGCGGGCGCACAAAAGTCGCAAACCGTCGTAGAACGAAGCGCTGAAAACTCAGACGAAAGAGAATGGAGATGTCATGTAGCGATTAGTGTTGACGCGGCGGCAACATAGCGATTTTAGGCAGCGATGAGATCGCAGCAATCATGCAGCGACCATGCTGCAAACCGGTCAAGTGCGTTCGACAATGGCCGCTGCCCGCAGCGCGAAGTCGCGCTCACATACCGTGTCCGGTCATCAACCAGGCGCCGCATGCCAGCGCGACGGTTCCGTAAACCGCGTACACCGGCAGCTTCAGCCGCGCGAAACACAGGCCCGAAAACGCCGCCGTAGCGAAGTACGCAGGTTCGAGCGGCACGTGCCGCGCAAGCCGCAGCACCGCAACCGCGAGAAAGGCGGTGGTGGCCGCGCGCAAAATGCGCATGCCGTTTTCGAAGCGCGGATGTGCCTTCAGTTGATGCAGATGGCGCTGCGCAAGCACGGCCAGGCAGCCGGACGGCACGAACAGCGCGACGGTCGCGAGCAGCGCGCCGAACCAGCCGTCGACCAGATAGCCGAAGAACGGCACGACATTTAACAACGGCCCGGGCGACAACGGCGACAACGAGAATGCCAGCGTGAAGTCGCTGTCGGAGACGCCAACGGCCGGCGTGACGAACAGCGTCTTTAGCACCGGCAGCGCGGAGAAGCCGCCGCCGAACAGCGTCATGCCGGCGCCGGCGAGACGCGGCCACAACAGCGCGAAGTCGTAGCGATGCGGCAGCGGCGCGGCGAACAGTGCGATCAGCACGGCCAGCGCGGCGATCAGCCGCCAGTCGTGTGCCGTGATCGACGTGGCGAGCCGCACGCCGCGCACCGGACTTGTGAACCAACCGGTCCCGAACGCTGCGATCAGCATCAGCACATACACGGCGGCACTGTGCGCGAACAGCAGCGCGACGCAGCCGAGCACGGCCGCGGCCCATTCGAGCGGCGCGCGCACCAGCGTGCGTGTCTGCTTGTACCAGGTGACCGCGATCAAGGTGCCGAGTACGACGTTGAAGTGGTGCAGCAGCACACCCGAAGCGGCTGCGCGTACCAGCGGCGTGCGGTAGAACATCGCGAATACGGTCATCAGCAGAAAGAACGGCAGCACGCTCGCCATACCGGCGATCCATGCGCCGGCGCGGCCACGCAATGCGTGCCCGAGTTGCACCGCGACGTTGCAGCCGACCGGCCCCGGCACCATCCACGCCAGCGCGATCAGGTCGGAAAACGCCAGCCGCGATAGCCGCGCTTCACGTTCGACGTAGTGGTTCTCGAGCTGCGCCATCAGCGCGAGACCGCCCCACGACAGCGCGGACAAGCCGAACACCACGCGGAACAGCGTCCACAGCGGTTCTTGTTCGCCACGCCGGGTGGCATCGTTGCCGGTGATGGTTTGCATGCTGATGCGCAGCGTGCCGGCGGCGGCCGCTGCTTCTCCTTGTATGGTTCGAACGGCCTGTCGGGCAGCGGTAGCCGCAGCAGCCTCAGCCGCGACGGCAACGGCAGCCACAGCCACAGCCACAGCCACAGCCGCTAGCCGCTAGCCGCTAGCCGCTAGCCGCGGCCGTGCAGCCGAAGCCGCACCCCCCGCCGCGTGCTATCAGGCCGACTGGCCGCTGGTGCTCGGCGCGTCGCTGGTGCTATCGTCGCCGCGCACCTGCAGCGGCGTGCGGGTGCGTGTGCCGCATACGCCGAAGCGCTCCAGCAGCGCCGGAATGCCTTCCACCGGCACCGGTCGCGAGAACAGGAAGCCTTGCGCCTCGATATGGCCGAGCGCGGCGAGCCAGGCGATCTGCTCTTCGGTCTCGGTGCCCTCGACGACGACCGTCAGCCCCAGCGAGCGCGCGAGATTGACGATCGCGGTGACCATCACACAGACGCTGCGGTCGCCCGGAATCGCCTGCACGAACGAGCGGTCCACCTTCAGCGTATCCACCGAGAAGCGGTTCAGATATGACAGCGACGAATAGCCGGTGCCGAAATCGTCGAGCGCGACGCGCACGCCAAGGCGCTTCAACGCGAAGATTTTCTCCGACACCAGATCCGGGTACTCCATCATCGCGGTCTCGGTGATTTCCAGTTCGAGGCGGCGCGCCGGAATGCCGGCGTCCTCGATCGCCCGCGCGATGGTGTCGAACAGATCGCCGCGCCAGAACTGCACGGCGGAAATATTCACCGCCAGCGACAGCGATTCATAACCCTGCTGCTGCCACTGCGCGAGCTGGCGGCACGCGGTGCGGATCACGAAGTCGCCGATCGGCACGATCAGCCCGGTCGATTCCGCGACCGGAATAAACTCGTTGGCCGGAATCAGCCCATGCTGCGGATGGTTCCAGCGCACCAGCGCCTCGAAACCGGTGATGCAGCGGCGCGTCAGGTCGATCTTCGGCTGGTAGGCGAGGAACAGCTGGCCGTCGGCGAGCGCGACGCGCAGTTGCTGCTCCCACTTCATCAGGTGATCGGCGCGGTGCGACAACTGCGGCGAATAGAACTGGTAGCAGTTCTTGCCCGCGTCCTTCGCGCTGTACATCGCAAGGTCGGCTTTCTTCAGCAGATCGATTTCGCTTTCGTTAGCGATCGAGTACAGCGCGATGCCGATGCTCGCATGCAGCACGAAACTGCTGCCGCGCACTTCGAACGGTTTCGCGAAGACGTCGAGCGTCGCTTCGGCGAGCGTCACCGCGCGTTCCTCGACGTCGTCGCCCTTGATGATCACGACAAACTCGTCGCCGCCGATACGCGACAGCGTGCCGGCCTCGCCGACCGCGTCGGCGAGGCGCGCGGCAGTCATTTGCAGCACGATGTCGCCGGCATTGTGGCCGAGCGTATCGTTGACGGTCTTGAAGTTGTCGAGATCGATGAACAGGATCGCGAGGCGTCCGACGTTGGCCGTTTGCGCAACGTCGTGATGCAGGATCTGCAGCGTCGAATAGCGGTTGCGCAGACCGGTCAGCAGATCGTATTCGACCAGATGCGTCATCTCGCGTTCGCGGCCGAGCAGCTTGCCGATCAGGCCGGTGGCGACCGCGAAGAAGCCGAGCATCGCCAGCGAGATGAAGCTCGCCATCAGCAGGTAGACGTTGCGCGTGTGGTTGTAGTCGGCGAACTCTTCGGCCTGCGACAGACCGACCAGCACGCCGAGCGGATAGCCGTCGATATGCCGGTACGACACGATGCGCGTGACGTTGTCGATCGAATCGACGTAGATGCCCGACACGTGCTCCGAGGTCGGGTAGGTGCCGCTCGCGCTGAACACACCCGATGCGCGCTCGTTGTTGCCGGTGCGGCGCGCAAGCACCGTGCCGTTGTCGGAAATCACCGCGATCACGCCGTCGCGGCCGATCGCCGCGTTGTTATAAAAATCGCTGGTGAAATAGCTCGGATCTTCGGACACCACCACCACGCCGGCAAACGAGCCGTCCGGGTGATTCAGGCGGCGCGTCATCTGCAGCGTCCAGTGGCCCGACACGCGGCCGAGCACTGGCTTGCTGATATAGAGCTGGTCGTCGTTCTCGTGCTCGTGCACCTTGAAGTGTTCGCGATCCGACAGATCGATCCGCTTCGGATTCTGCTCGGCGGTGGTTGCGACCAGCGTGCCGTGCTCGTCGATCAGCGACACCTGCACCAGCGTTTCGCTTTGCACCACGCCTTTCTCGACGGTGCTCGCCAGGTCGAAGTGTCCCGGCGACTTCTCGGACTCGTACTTGACGAAACGCGTGATCTGGTCGACCTGATGGATCGCCTTCACGGTGTGCTGTTCGAGCGCCGCGGACAGGATGGCCGCGGAGGCCATCGCCTCGCGGTAGGTAGACTCCTTTTCCACCGACAGGCGCGCAAAGATGACGGTCCACAGCAGCACGAGCACGAGTACGCCGAGCGCGGGAATCGCGAGCAGCGCGCGGCGGCGCGAGGCAGCCGGATCAAGCCGGTGCCGGGCCTCGCGGGCACTTGTGTGAGGATGCTGATTCATCGAATAAACCGTGACCTGTACTTGGCGGCGCTATGAGTTCGACGACTACGCTATTTGTGACCAGGCTGCATGGTAAGCGAAGTACCGCTATTGCTGCGGAATTTGGCGGAGCGTCGTACCGAACCATCCGTTGGCCATCGGTTGCGTTTTCGATATTACTGAATGGGCAGCGATTAAGAAAGAGCCGGACCTGCGGGTATACGCGTGGCTTGTCAGGCATGCGGAAGCCGCGCGGCGCGGGCTTTGCGCCGGTATCCGCCCGGCGGCGGCACACGCCTTTTCGAGGAATTTGTCAACCGATATTGATGCCATTTCCGCGAAGCGGCGCAGCACCGAATTGCAAATGCATTTCTGAAATATTGTTTGCAAATGCATTGTGAATGATGCGCTGCGCATCGGGAGCCGCAAATGGTGGGATTGATCTGCGTTATGCGGTGTCGCGGTAGTGGTATTGCAAATACTTCAATGTTCGCGGTGAAGTTGCCGTGGGGGCGGTCAGCAGGCTAGCCGGTGCCGCATGGGCGCGGCCGGTCATCGGGTCTTCCCGGATGCCGAAGGCCGACGCCCGGCATCAGACAGCGCACTCCGAAGCTTGCGAGTCTGCCGGCCGGAAATAGCACGCAAGCGGCTGGCCGGGGCGTGCGGGGTGTGCCTGCGCGCCGCGCCAGCGCCTGTGGCTTGGGTTTCGGTACGCGGCAAGCCGCCGCCGCAAGCCGAACGCGCACGGTCGCACCAAAGCAAAGCGCCACGGGCAGCGGGCCGCCCGTGGCGCTGGACGATGCAGCGCGGCCGTGTGGCCGCGCGTGACGCGTATCAGCCGACCTCGGCGATCAGTTCGATCTCGACGCAGGCGCCAAGCGGAATCTGCGCGACGCCGAACGCCGAGCGCGCATGCTTGCCGCGTTCGCCGAACACTTCGACGAACAGTTCGGACGCGCCGTTGGTGACCAGATGCTGTTCGGTAAACGCGAGCGTCGAATTGACGAGGCTCATCACCTTGACGATGCGCGTGACGCGGTTCAGATCGCCGACGTGCGCATGCAGCGTTGCGATCAGGTCGATCGCGATCGAGCGCGCCGCCGCCTTGCCTTCTTCGGTGCTGAGGTTGTCGCCGAGCTTGCCGACGTGCGGCTTGCCGTCCTTCTTCGCGATGTGGCCCGACAGATAGACGGTGTTGCCGCTTTGCGCGCTCATTACATAAGCGGCAGCGGGCGCGCCGGCGCTCGGCAGTTCGATGCCGAGTTCCTTCAGCTTGTCGTATACGTTTGCTTGAGCCATGACTTGTCCTTTCGACCGGGTGAGTTGACGGGAAGCGCTGCGAGCGGGGCGGATCGCTCGACAGCGCGACGAGACGCGCTGCCGCCGCAATGGTAGCGGCAGCGCGCGATGAGCAGGTGTCAGCGGCGCGCGCGAATCAGGGCGGCGAGCCGCGCGATGCCTTCGTCGATCTTGGCGGGCGGCACCGTGACGAACGACAGACGCAGCGTATCGCGCTGTGCGTCGTTGGCGAAGAACGGCGCACCCGGCACGAATGCGACGTTCTGCGCGACCGCTTCCTCGAGCAGCTGCATCGAATCGATGGCCGCGGGCAGTTGCACCCAGATGAACATGCCGCCTTCCGGGCGATTCCACGTGACGCCTTCCGGCATATAGCGTTCGAGCGCGGCGAGCATCGCTGCGCACTGGTCGCGGTAGAGCGCGCGGATGGTCGGCACGTGCGTATCGAGAAAGCCGTCCTTGACCACTTCGTGCACGATACGCTGCGTGAAGCTCGGCGTATGCAGGTCGGTGGCCTGCTTGGCCTGCACGAGTTTGAAGTGCAGCGCTTCGGGCGCGATGATGTAGCCGACGCGCAAGCCCGGTGCAAGCACCTTCGAGAACGAGCCGAGATGCACGATGTGATCGGGCGCCATCGACAGCAGCGTCGGCAGCGGTTCGCCGCGATAGTCGAGCGCGCCATACGGATCGTCTTCGATGACGGGAAACGCGGCGCGCTGCGCAAACGCG
>DATLOW010000431.1:0-2488 GCA_035536055.1 Paraburkholderia sp.
GGATATCGCGGGCTTTCGCACCGCGCTGTGCAGCGGCGGACGCACCGCGCGGCTCGACCCGCAACGCGTCGCGCAATGGGCCGATGCGCTGCATCATCCGCAGCGCGAAGCGGGCGCAACGCTCGCTACGCAGCCGGCGTATTGAGCAGGCGCTCGCGCATCAATTCGACGTCGCCCTTGTTGAACAGCTCGACCACGTAGTTCGCATCGTTCACATAGTCGACGAAGCGCGCGTCGAGCACGCCCGCGGAGGCCAGCGCCTCCAGTGGCGTGCCCGCGGGCAGTTCGCAAGACTTCACCACCAGCAGCCGCTCTGCATTCAGCGACGTCGACAGCCATGCAGCGAGGCTGTCCGACGTGGTGTCCCAATTCGTCATTTCATTGGGCGTCGCGCTCATCAGGCCAATCGGCATCCAGACGGCCACTTTGCCGTTGCGCAGTGTGCGCCGGATCATGTCTTCGTTGGATGCGAGCACGAGGTCCGGCAGCACACCCTGCATCATCAGCGCGTATTGCGTCATGGCCAGCAGGCACATGTTGTGGGCCGCCAGATCGTCGAACCGCCATTCCTTCTGATAAATGCGCACACGGTCCGCGAAATCGCCGCCGCCCGGCACGATCACCACGCGCCCGCCGCCGACTTCCCACAGCTGCGTGAGCCAGTCGCGCAGCGACGGGTCGTGACTCAGGCTTCCCCCGATCTTCACCACCCACATGTTTTCCTCGCTCTGTTGCTTGTTTTCATGCGGCGTGCACGGGGTTGCCCGCGCGCAATGCGGCATGCGGTTCGTCGCCGGTTGAAGCGGTCATCAGCAACGCCACCGCCACGCTCGGCGCGCAAGTCGCGATCCAGTCGGGCAATTGGTCGGCACCGTCGTGCTGCGCTGCCGCGGCAGGCTGCGCAACTGCCGCATCAATCAATGCGCTGAAATCGACATAAGCACGTTCCATCTCGCGCGCGAGTGCCGCCGCCAGAAAGCGGCCACAACCGGCGCCTACCAGCGGCGCGCCGGCCAATTGCGGATGCGCGTCGCTCACCTGCTCGACGCATGCGCCGATCGTGCGCAACTGTTCGCGCCGCCAGCGGTACGCAAGGCTGCGCCATTCGTCGATGCTTGCATCGGACGCATCGCGGCCGATGGTCCGCGCGAGACGCGCGCAGCTCGCCGCGATTGTTTTGGGGCCGTTGTCCGCGCTCGGATGCTGGTCGTGCGACGGCCCGAGTTCGCCAGTCAACCGATAGAGGTCGGCGCTGGTGGCAAACCATTCGTTCATTACGCCGGTACGCTCGCCGCGGAATTCGATGCGATGCGCAATACCGCACAGCGGCGTACGCACTACACCGTGATACGTGAGTTCGCCGGTTACAAGACGGGTTGCGTCGTTCACGCCACGCGCCGCCACGCGCGCGTGCACGATCGGAACGATGTCGGTGGTGGTGCTGCCGATATCGACCAGCAGCGCAGCGGGCATGCGCGTGGCGACCCACTGTGCGGTCGCCAACCAGTTTGCGGAGGCCACCGCGCGCCAATGCGCGATCGCGTCTTGCGCGGCGAGCCAGCCGTCGCTGCCCGCGAAGAACCGCGCGGATCCACCGAGCCGCGCCGCCAGCGTGTGCACCAGCTGGCGCACACCTTCAGCGCGATCCGCGAACAGGTCGACCATTTCGCCCGTCATCGTCACGGCATGACGCGCGGACGGCGCAGCGGCCCAGGGCCAGCGCGCGAACACCTGGTCGATTGCCCGCTCCAGATGGGCCAGTCCCTGCCACAGTGGGCAGGCCCATTGCACGACGTCGACGAGCCGCCCTTGCGCGGTTGCGACGGAGACCTTCACGTGCGCGCCGCCGACGTCCCAGCCGAACACCAGCGGCGCCTCGCGATTGACGGTGCGGCCGCTCATGGCGTGCCCCTGCCCGCGAACACCGACACGCGCTGCGCATCGCCGGCCGTTGCGGACGCAACCTTCACGCCGTGCGCGGCGAGCACCTGCGCGGCCAGATTGCGCTCGAGCTTCGCCGACAAGCCCACGTAGGCCATCGTCACGCGCGGATTGACTTCGATGACCACCGGCTCTTGATCCGGCCGCCAGACCACGTCGATCCCGACGAAGCCGCGCAAACCTGGCACCGCGGCGGCAACACGCTGCGCCAGCGCGGCGAGCGTACGGCCCGGCGCGCTCTCTTTGCCGATGCAGTCGACGTCGACGCCGTCGAATTCGATCACGCGTCCCGCATGTCCCGTGGCCGGTGCGTCGGCTACGCCAATCCGCTGCCGGTTGATGCTGATCAGCCGGTTGCCCTCTGCGCCGCAGATCAGCGACAGGCTCAACGCGTCGCCATGTACCCATCGCTGCAGAACCGGCTTGCGTCCTGCCGCAAGCCGCGCAGCGAACTCCGCGCGCGCCTGCGTGAGATCGTCGTAAAGAAACGTATCGAGGCCACCCGCGCCGTCGTCCGGCTTGACGACCCAGCCGCCGGTCGCGTTAT
>DATLOW010000432.1:0-6721 GCA_035536055.1 Paraburkholderia sp.
GCCGCGAAGCCTTCGATGTGCGCATTCGGCGGACGCGATCTGGACACCTTGTTCGTCACGTCGATCCGCCCGGCGGCGAATGCCGGCGAAGCCGACGGGCATCTGTTCGCGGTGCGCGCCGGCGTCGGCGTCGGCGTCGGCGGGCTGCCTGAGTCCGACTATGCGGCCGTGCTGTCTGTGCTTTGAGCGCGCGCGACGAGAAGGATTTTTTAGTCTGACACTATTCATCACTCATCGTACAACATAATAATTGGGAAGCTGCAACGGCGTTCCCACAATATGGTCATAAGCGGCGCCGTCTAGCCACGCACACACGTGTAAATAGTTATAGCGGTTAGCAATCCATGCGATTTGCACGTCCGCGGTGCGGGTAAATACTGTCTGTACAGCTCATCTTACGTTTTATATTCTTCGTACGTTGTCGTACAACATATAAGCACAGAACAACGTCTTTTTCAAATTCCCACTGACATCCGCAATCGATCCACTGGGTTGGCCCATTTTCAAGGAATGTCGCGATGAATCATAAAAATCTGTCTACCCGTGTCCCGACGATGGTCGCGGCTGCGTTGCTGGCGTGCGGCGCAATGTCGGCGCAGGCGCGCGTGTTCCGCGTGTCGGACGTGCATGGCGACACGTATCCGACCAACATGGCCGTCAAGCACATGGGCGAGCAGATCAACAAGGCGACCAACGGCAAAGACTCGGTGAAGGTCTTCGGCAACAGCGCGCTGGGTTCGGAGAACGACACCATCGATCAGGTGCGCATCGGTGCGCTGGACATGGCGCGCGCCAACGGCGCAGCGTTCAACGAGATCGTGCCGGAATCGATGATTCCGTCGCTGCCGTTCCTGTTTCGCGACATCGACCATTTCCGCAAGGTGATGTACGGCCCGGAAGGGCAGAAGATTCTCGACGCGTTCAAGGCGAAGGGCATGATCGCGCTGACCTTCTACGAGAGCGGCGCGCGCTCGATCTATACGAAGCGGCCGATCCATTCGCCGGCCGACATGAAGGGCCTCAAGGTGCGCGTGCAACCATCGGAGCTGATGGTCGACGAAATCAAGGCGATGGGCGGCACGCCGACGCCGATGCCGTTTGCCGAGGTCTACACCGGGCTGAAGACCGGCCTTGTCGACGCGGCCGAAAACAACCTGCCTTCGTACGAAGAGACCAAGCATTTCGAAGTCGCACAGGTGTATTCGGAAACGCAGCATTCGATGACGCCTGAAGTGCTGGTGTTCTCGAAGAAGGTCTGGGACACGCTGAGCCCGCAGGAGCAGGACATCATCCGCAAGGCGGCCGCCGATTCGGTGCCGTACTACCAGAAGCTGTGGACCGCGCGCGAAGCCGAGGCTCAACAGACCGTCACGAAGGGCGGCGCGACCATCGTCGCCGCTTCGCAGATCGATCGTGCCGCGTTCGTCAAGGCGATGCAGCCGGTGTGGGCGAAGTACGAGAAAACCCCGCAAATGAAGCAGATCGTCGACGAGATCGAAGCGGTCAAGTAAAACGGCCGAGCAGGTCACCTCCAGGCACGGCAGAACGCAGCACGCGGCGCGCGACTCAGGGTCGCCGCGCGTGCGGCTGCGCGTGTGGCTGCGGCTGTGGCCGAAATCGCGCAACGGAATAGCCGTGCGATGCATTCGCAAAGCCGCGCGAAACAGCACGCAAAAGGCGAGCACGCAAAGGCGTAATACCCATGAACCCCAGGTCTATGCAAGGAAGCGCGCAATGCATTTTCTGAAACGGCCCAACGATCTGCTGTTCCGTTTGCTGGTGGTGCTCGCGTCGCTGGGGCTCGCCGCGCTGTCGCTGCTGGTGATCTACAGCGTCGTAATGCGCTACGTGTTCAACGATGCGCCGGACTTCGTCGAGCCGATCGCGCTGCTGCTGGTGATCCTGATCGCGATGTTCGGCGCCGCGCTGAAGGTTCGCGAAGGCGGACATATCGGACTCGACTCGCTGGTGACGAAGCTGCCGCCGCGCGGCCAGCGCATCGTCACGGCATTTCAGCACCTTTGTCTGATCGCGCTGGCGGTGGCGATTTTCTTCGGCTGTCTGCAGATGGCCGAGACCACGATCGACGACCGCATTCCGATTCTCGGCCTGCCTGAAGCGCTGCGTTACGCCATTGCGGTGGTGGCGAGCGTCTGCATCGCGCTGTTCTCGCTCGAGAACCTGCTGGCGCTTTTCGCCCGGAAACACACATAGAACCCGTCATGGAACTCGCTCTTCTCACCGTCAGTTTTCTGGTTTTTCTCGTGCTCGGCGTGCCGGTTTCGTTCGCGCTGGGCCTGTCGTGCGTGCTGACCTATCTGTACGAAGGTCTGCCGGCGGCCACCGCGATGCAATCGATGATCTCGGGCATGAACGCGTTCTCGTTTCTCGCGGTGCCGTTCTTTATTTTCTCCGGCGAACTGATGCTGCACGGTGGCATCGCGGACCGCATCCTGCGTTTCGCGCAGGCCACCGTCGGGCATTTTCGCGGCGGCCTCGGCATGGCCAACGTGGTGGCGTGCACGCTGTTCGGCGGCGTGTCGGGCTCGCCGACCGCCGATACGTCGGCGATGGGCGGCGTGGTGATTCCGTTGATGAAGCGCGAAGGCTATAGCGCAGCCTACGCGGTCAACGTGACCACCCATTCGTCGCTGGCCGGCGCGCTGATGCCGACCTCGACCAACATGATCATCTACGCGTTCGCGGCGCAGGGCATCACCGGCACGCTGCATGGCCAGCAGGTGAGCGGCGTGTCGATCGGCGATCTGCTGTTCTCGGGTCTGCTGCCGGTGCTGTGGGTGATGGGACTGGTGCTGGCCGCCGCGTACTGGCAGGCAGTGCGCTACGGCTACCCGCGCCGTGCCGACGGTTCGACCGCGCTGCAGCGCTTTCCGGGCTGGCTCGCGGTGCTGCGCACGTTTTTCGGCGCGCTGCCGGGCCTGATGGTGATCGCGATCATTCTGTTCTGCGTGGCCAAGGGTATCGCGACCGCGACCGAAGCCGCGGCGATCGCGGTTGCCTATTCGCTGGTGCTGACCATCGTCGTGTACCGCTCGATGTCGCTGAAGAAGCTGTTTCACGCGCTGGCGAAAGCGGCCAAGACCACCGGTGTGGTGCTGCTGCTGATCGGCGTCTCGAACATGCTGCGCTACCAGATGGCGTATCTGGAGATTCCCGATGCGATCGAGCACATGCTTGACGGCGCAACCAGTCTGCCGTGGCTGATGCTGCTGTACATCAACCTGATCCAGATTTTCCTCGGCACCTTCGTCGATATGGCGGCGCACATCCTGATCACCACGCCGCTGTTTCTGCCGATGGCGATGCATGCAGGCGTGGGCCCGGTGCAGTTCGGCATCATGATCCTGCTCAATTGCGCGCTCGGCCTCGTGCATCCGCCGATCGGCTCGGTGCAGTTCATCGGCTGCGCGATCGGCAACGTGTCGATCGGCGAAACCACCAAAGTGGCATGGCCGTATTACCTGGCGATCTTCAGCGCGATCAACATCGTGACCTACGTGCCGCTGTTTTCGACGTGGCTGCCGAGCCTGATCAACGGCCATCCCGTGTACTGACTGGAGACCCGCACGCAACGATAAAAACGCTCGGACCATCAGAACAAAACACAAACAGATAACAGGCTCAAGGAGATTGAATCAATGAAAAAGGCACTGGCAGGCTCAGCGCTTGGCCTCGTCGCGCTCGGCGCGCACGCACAAAGCAGTGTGACGTTGTACGGCATCGTCGATACGGGGATCGGTTATCAAAGCAGCCAGGTCGCGACGCTCGGTTCGACCAGCGGCGGTCATTCGGCGTTCAAGATGGTGAACGGCGTGTGGGCCGGCAGCCGCTTCGGCTTCAAGGGCGGCGAAGATCTGGGCGGCGGCACCAAGGCGATCTTCCAGCTGGAAGAAGGCTTCAACAGCTCGAACGGCGCGCTGGGCGTATCGGGCCTGATGTTCAACCGGCAGGCCTATGTCGGCGTAACGAACGCCACCTACGGTTCGTTCACGGCGGGCCGCCAGTACACGCCGTACTATCTGCTGCTGTCGCCGTACAGCCCGACCACGTGGCTGACCGGCGCCTACGGCGCCCATCCGGGCGACCTCGATTCGCTGGATACGCTGTATCGCGCGAATAACTCGCTGGTGTACACGTCGCCGAGCCTGTACGGTTTGACGGCGAGCGTGTCGTATTCGCTGGGCGGCGTGGCGGGCAGCACCAATGCCGGCTCGACCTATAGCGCCGCGCTGCAGTATCTGCACGGGCCGTTCGGCATTGCAGCGGGCTTTCAGCGCGTGAACAACTCGACGTCGGGCGGCGGCGCATGGGGCGCCAATTCCACGATGTCCAACAACGGCGCGCAGCCTGGCGTGTCGGCGGTCAACAACGGCTATCAGACCGCGCAGGCGCAGCAGCGCATTGCGGTGACCGGCGGCTATCAGTTCACGTCGCAGTGGGACGTGTCGTTCTCGTATTCGAACGTGCAATACGTCCCGGGCATCAACTCGAAGTACCATCAGCTAGCGATTTTCAACACCGGCGGCGCGGTGCTGCACTTCAAGCCGACTCCGGTGTTCGATGTGGCCGCGGGCTATAGCTACACGCGCGCGACCACCGCCAACGGCATTGCGAGTTCGGCGACTTACCAGCAGTTCAACCTGTCGCAGTTTTACTCGCTGTCCAAGCGCACCGGCCTGTATGCGGTCGAGGCTTATCAGCGTGCCGGCGGCCAGACGCTCGGTACGGATGGCGTCAGCATCATCAATGCGACCGCGGCCGTCGGCGACGGTCAGAACGGCACACCGGCCTCGTCGCGCAGCATGGTGGCGATCGGCGTGGGCATCATCCACAAGTTCTGATGCGAAATGGCGGGGATGGCGCCGTGCCATCCCTTGCGCCGCGCCCCTGCCGCTGCGCCGCATTAATCAAAGCCGAATACCCCGTTAAGCAATAACGACTTCGTAAAGCCGTGCGTCCGGTGCATGATGGCTGTCAAACCAGCAAATTGCCGGAGACACGCTTACATGCCAGACATCAATCAGCCGCTCGAGGCCTGGGTTGGCCGCACCGCCTCCCAGCACGACTATCTCGCGGCATTTCCCGTCAGCGCGCTTGCCGCGACGCTCGATCTCCCGGCACCGCCGCAAATCGTTCCGCCGCTATGGCACTGGCTGTATTTCCTGCCGGTCGCGCCGCTTGCCGAAGTGGGCGCGGACGGCCATCCGCAGCGCGGCGGTTTTCTGCCGCCGGTGCCGCTGCCGCGCCGCATGTGGGCGGGCGGCCGGCTGTCGTTTGCCGCACCGCTCGAAATCGGCGCGGCCGCGACACGCGTGTCGAAGATCGAAAAGGTCCATGAAAAAACGGGCCGCACCGGCAAGCTGGTATTCGTCACCGTGTCGCACTGCATCACGCAGGCGGATCGCACCGCCATCGAAGAAGAGCACGACATCGTCTATCGCGATCCGCCGACGCCTGAGGAAGCCGCCAAGGTGCCCGAACGCGCGCCCGAAGGCGAAACCTGGAGCCGCACGATCCGGCCCGACCCGGTGCTGCTGTTCCGCTATTCGGCGCTGACTTTCAACGGCCATCGCATTCATTACGATTACCCGTACGTGACGCAGCAAGAAGGCTATCCGGACCTCGTCGTGCATGGTCCGCTGATTGCGACGCTGCTGGTCGACCTCGTGCAGCGCGAGCTGCCGCACGCCGTGCTGCGCCGCTTCGAATTCCGCGCGGTGCGCCCGACTTTTGCGAACCATTCGTTTACGGTTTGCGGCAAGCCGTCCGACGACGGCAAGACCGTCGAGCTGTGGGCCAAGGATCACGACGGCTATCTGACGATGCGCGCGACGGCGACGCTCGCGTGAGCTTGCAGATAGCCTGCTTACGAATATAGACGCGGCGCATCAACCTCGCGCACCTATCCGGCAAACCTCATCGCCTTTCGATCATGCAAACGACTCACTCAGATACCTTCATCGACATCCGCGAAGCAGTGCGCGACCTGTGCCTGCAATTTCCGGCGGAATACTTCCGCAAGATCGACGAAGAGCGCGGCTATCCGGAAGCTTTCGTCAACGCGCTGACCGAAGCCGGCTGGCTGGCCGCGCTGATTCCGCAGGAATACGGCGGCTCGGGACTTGGCTTGACCGAAGCGTCGGTGATCATGGAAGAGATCAATCGCGCCGGCGGCAATTCCGGCGCGTGCCACGGCCAGATGTACAACATGGGTACGCTGCTGCGGCACGGTTCGGCCGAGCAGAAGCAGCGCTATCTGCCGAAGATCGCGAGCGGCGCGTTGCGCCTGCAGTCGATGGGCGTTACCGAGCCGACCACCGGCACCGATACGACCAAGATCAAGACCACCGCGGTCAAGCGCGGCGACCGTTACGTGGTGAACGGCCAGAAGGTATGGATTTCGCGCATCCAGCATTCGGACCTGATGATTCTGCTTGCGCGCACCACGCCGCTGGCGGACGTGCAGCGCAAATCGGAAGGCATGTCGATTTTCATCGTCGATCTGCGCGAAGCGATCGGACATGGGCTGTCGGTGCAGCCGATCGCGAACATGGTCAATCACGAGACCAACGAACTGTTCTTCGACAACCTCGAAATTCCCGCTGAAAACCTGATCGGCGAAGAAGGCAAGGGCTTCAAATACATTCTCGACGGCCTGAACGCCGAGCGCGCGCTGATCGCCGCCGAGTGCATCGGCGAC